>CAYICD010000007.1:0-22033 GCA_964361855.1 uncultured Candidatus Saccharibacteria bacterium | reverse complement strand
TAACAAACTCCACCCCATAAAATAATTCAATGAATTTTTTAGTAGTCAAAGAAAGATTTTCGTCAAACTCGTATTCCAGCAATGCCCCAAACGGCAGTTCAACGTTTATAATGTTTTCGTCTGAGATTTCTTCAATATATTTTACGATTGCCCTTAGGCTGTTGTGAGATGCCACAACTAAAACATTTTTTCCGGCCTTAATATCTTTTTCTATATATTTTTGGTAAAAAGGGGCTGTTCGTTTAAAAACATCTTTTTCACTTTCCCCGCCCGGAGGCGCAATATTATAACTCCGCCTCCACTCTTTTACTTTTGCTTCTCCGTATTTTTTTATTGTCTCTTCTTTGTTCAATCCCTGGAGCTCGCCATAATATCTTTCGTTCAAATTTTCCGAAACATACACCGGCACATCATTCTGGCTTATGTCTGTGTAGTTTCCCCATTTTTGCATTTTTCCAGGGTCTAAATGTATAAAAAACGGGTATTTTAAATCAACGCACTCAAAAAGCCTTGCCACGGTGTCCTGATTGCGGAAAAGAGGCGACGTATATACGACATCAATATTATTTTGGAATATTTTTTCTGCGAATTCCCTTGCCCTTACAAACTCTTCCTTGGCTAAAGGCCCGTCGGTCCAGCCGGCAAACCTGTCGTCTTGATTCCACTGCGACTTTAAATGCCTTAATAAAATAAGTTTAGCCATTTGTGTGTGAATCTTGAATTTAGTATTTTGTAGCTTGAATAGAATTTTGAATTCAGAATTCTATATTCTTTATTCTATTCTGACTTCCAGCTTCTAGATACTAGATTCCAGCTTAAAGCTCGCTTTCTATTTCCATTAGTCTCTTATATTTTACCATTCTTTCTTCCTTTGCGGGAGAGCCGGCTTTGATATAGTCAGCCCCTACGCCCACAGAAAAATCTGCAATAAAGTCGTCCAGCGTTTCCCCGCTGCGATGGCTTACTATGGTTTTCCAATTAAATGATTTTGCCAGATTGCAGGCCTGAATAGTTTCAGAAACTGTTCCAATCTGGTTTAATTTCAATATTACGCCGTTGCAGGCTAATTTATTGTGCGCCTCTTTTATTCTTTTTATGTTTGTCGTTGTCAAATCATCGCCAATAACAAAGATTTTGCCTCCGCTTTGTCGCACAATAAACTCGAACCCATTCCAATCCTCTTCGGCAAATGGGTCTTCAATAGAAATTATCGCCTGCCTGCCGGCAGGCAGGGAAAAATCATTTACCAAGCCCTTATAAAATTCCAGAAGCCCGGAATCTGTAAATTCTTGCCCGTCCAAATTATATTTTCCGTCTTTATAGAACTCGGAAGCTGCGCAATCTAAAGCAATCCCTGCGTCGCTATCGCCTATCGCGCCACAAAGCGCGTACAATGCTTGCGCTGTATTCAAAAAGGGCGATTCAAATCCGCCTTCAAAACCCATTTCAGCTTTGCCATAATTTTTTTCAATAATTTCTTTTAAATTAAGAAAAATTTTATTGCATAAAATTAATTTTTCAGCAAAACCGCCTTTTCGCAGAACTATCATAAATTCCTGCACACTCGTGTTTGTTTTTTTATCAGTATGGACTCCCCCTTCTAAAAGATTAAACATCGGCAAAGGCGGCTTTAGTTTATTTTTATTTTCAGCCAGCTCTGCAATATGTTTATACAGCGCTATTTTTTTTGATGCGGCTCCGGCGCGGCAAACAGCAATAGAAACTGCCAAAATTGCGTTTGCCCCCAGTTTTGATTTATTTTCAGTGCCATCAAGCTCAATCATTATTCTATCAATTTCTGCCTGGTTTTTCGGGTCCAAATTTTTTAATTTCGGCGCAATAATTTCATTTACGTTTTTAATTGCTTTGCTCACCCCCTTGCCATCAGCATCTCTCAATTCCAGCGCCTCATTCCTACCGGTGGAAGCTCCCGAGGGCACAGAAGCCAAAAACTCCCCTCTTTCTGTTTCCAAAACAACTTCAACGGTCGGGTTTCCCCTTGAGTCCTTAATTTCGCGAGCTTCTATATTTTTTATTTTACCCATCAACTTTTTGCTTTCTTATGTAATCATATGCCGCTAAAGCAGTTTTGCACCCTTCGCCGGCGGCTGTAACAATTTGCTTATACGGCCCGGAATTATTGTCGCCGGCTGCAAACAGGCCCGGCGTTTTTGTGCCAAATGTTTCGGGTTCAACTTGTATTTCATCTCTTTTGGTGAAATCAACCAAGCCCCTTGCCAAAGATGTTGCCGGCTGACTTCCGATTTCTATAAAGACGCCCTGAACCTCTAATGTTTTTAATTTTTTCGAAACTTGGTCTTCAAAAACCAGAGAGTTAACCAGCGTCGAGCCCTTTATTTCCTTTACTGCCGCGTTTTTAATGATTTCGATTTTATCAGACCTTTCAACTTCTTCTTTATTTTCTTGGTCTGCTTTTAATTCCGGCCCGAATTCTAAAATATAAATTTTTTGGGCGTAGTTTTCCATGAATATGGCGGCTTCAAGCCCGCAGTTTCCGCCGCCGATTATTGCTATTGTTTTATTCTTAAATACCGGCCCGTCGCAAGTGACACAGTAGCTTACTCCCTTTCCGATAAATTCTTTTTCGCCAATGGCTTCTAATGGCCTTGGGTCGGCCCCTGTTGCAATTATTACGGCTTTGCTCTGGAACTTTTTATTTTCTGTTGTTATAGTTGTAAAAATATTGTCATTTTTTTCTATTTTTCCGGCTTCTGAAAATTCTATCCCGACAGATTCCTGTTTTTTTAAATGTTCAACAAACTTATCTATAAGCTCCATTCCTGAAATTCTTTCAAAGCCCGGATAATTGCAAACTTCTGTGGCTTTCTTCGCCATCTGCCCGCCGAATTCTTTGGTAATTAAAAGCGTCTTCATTCGCTGTCTGCCCGCATAAATGCCGGCTGTAATGCCCGCCGGTCCTCCGCCTATAATGATTAAATCGTATGTCATTTTATTTTATAGTTTTTAGATATTGTTTTAATTCGTCTTTATACCTTGGGTCTTTTAGGGCCATATAGAAAAAGGATTTTATCCATTTTAACTTGTCTCCGCATTCCAGCCACTCGCCCTTTATCTCGCATCCGTAAATTGTTTTTCCCTCGCTTAGCATCTTGTCAAAAACCTCGGATAAAATAATTTCTCCCCGTTTTGACGGCGCAGCCTTCTTCAAATAATCAAAAACCTCGGGGGTTAAAATATATTTGCCCACCATCACCAAATCAGAAGAAATTTGGGAGGGCTCCGGCTTTTCTATTATTTTTTTAATCTTATAAAGGCGGCTCGCAATTTTTTCAACCGCAACCGAACCATAGGCCGGAATTTTTTCCCGCGGTATGGCTTTTAGGCACAAAACCGGCGAGGAGCAGGTTTTGTATATTTCTATCAACTGTGAAGTTGCCGGCGTCTCTGAGTCCACAACGTCGTCGCCGAACAAAACAGCGACGGGTTCATCTTTCACAAGTTTTGCTGCCTGCAAAATTGCATGGCCGTCTCCTTTCGGCTCTTTTTGTATGACAAAGGAAAAAGAAATATCGCTGAATTTGTTCTGAAAATCATGAAGCTCTTTTAAGAGGCCCTCTTTTTTTCTTTTAGTTAAAATTTTCTCCAATTCTGGAGATTTTTTAAAATAGCTCAAGATGGCTTTTTGCCCCGGGCTCACAACAAAAATTATTTCAGTAATCCCTGAATTTTTCGCTTCTTCAACTATATATTGAATTGCCGGCTTGTCGGCCAAGGGAAAAAACTCCTTTGACAAAACCTTTGTCATTGGCAAAAATCTTGTGCCAAGGCCTGCCACCGGAATTATGGCTTTTTTTACCCCGTTAGAAATTTGAAGTTCCATGTTTTTTGATGTTTCCCCCGCGAAATTTCTAACGGGGTTTATCTCCATAAATTTGTAAATAAATTTTACGATTTAAATTTCACTCTCCTTAAAAATGCCGGAATTTCCCATTCTTTTTCCTGGTCAATTCTTTTGTCTTCTTCCAACTCCAAAGCTTTTTTAACCTCTAATGCGCTTCTCCTTATTGTTTTTTTCGCCGGCGCTTCAAGAACGCTTAACTTGGCGGAAACCGAGTCCTGAATTGGAATTTTGTTAAATACCGGAGCCGCCGCCGGCGTCGGATGTCTTTCCTCTTTGTGGGTTTTTTTGCTCTCTTTGCCGGGCTTTTGAGCCTTCGGCTTTTTGGCTGGAATTTTTTCCCGCCCCGAATGGGCGAGGCTCGCCCCAGAAACTTCTGGGGCGGCTTCTGGTTTTTCCGATGGGCTGACCGCGCCCTGCCCTGTCATTAAAATGGTTGTCTTTATCCTGTTTCTTAGTTTTTGGTTTTTGGAAATTCCAAAAATAATTTTTGCTTTCGGATGTGCGCTCCCGATAGTCTGGCTGATTTTTTCAACTTCAAACATTGATAAATTCTGCCCGCCGGAAATGTTAAACAAAATCTTTTCGGCTTGAAAATTGCTGTTTTGGTACAAAGGGTTGTGCAAAACTTTTTCCGCAACTTTTTCAGCCCGGTCTTTGCCGGATTCTTCAACTGTGTTTAAAAATGCCGAGGAACCTGAGCCTTTTAAAATTGCCCTTAAATCGGCAAAATCAATATTTATAACTCCCGGATTGTAAATTAAATCGACCAGGCTTTCCAAAGACACTATTAAATTTTTATTGACAACGGAAAACGCTTCGGTAATGGGCGTATCAGCGTTAATTATTTTAAAAATCCTCTCATTCGGAATTACAATTGAAACATTCAACGATTCTCTTAATTCCTTTAAGGCTTTTTGGGCGATCCTCGCCTTATTTTTCCCCTCAAAACGAAACGGCAAGGTGAATATTCCAAATGTAATCCCCCCGCATGATTTGGCGGCCTCTGCAAAAATTTGAGTGGCTCCAGACCCCAATCCCCCGCCCAGCGAGGCGACTAAAATTACAATATCCTGCCCCAAAAATAATTCTTTTATTTTTTCTTTTTCCAGTTCTGCCGCCTCTCTTGCTAAATCGGGGTTTACTCCGGTTCCAAGACCGTGAGTAAGCTCTTTTCCAAACCAAAAATATTTTAATCCGGTCCGTTTTTTTAATGCCCTTATGTCTGTGTCTGCAATAATAAATGTGGTTTTTTCCAAAGACTTGCCAAATTCAGAAACAATTGACCCGCCTCCCCCGCCAATTCCAATAACTCTTATTTTTGCCTTAAACACAGACTCAACGGGAAGATGTATTTTAGATTCTTCCGGCTTTATTTTTATAATAATTTTCTTTCGCGCAATTTTCTTAACAACAACTCTCCTTGCAGTTTTTTTCCTTAATTTAATTTTTTTCTGCGGTTTATTTTTTTTCCTCAAAACAGACCTTCTCTTTTTCAAAACAACTTTTATTTTTGGCTTCCCGACCAAACTCGCCTTTCGGCGAGATTGTGACGGGCCCGTCAAAATGCGCCTTGCGCTTTTGTCGGGTTTTCCTTTTTTTGCTTTTCTTGCGACTCTCTTCTTTTTAGCCGAAAACTTTTTAGACGGTTTTGTCTTTTTGATTTTTTTCTTTGCAACTGGCCTTTTCTTGACAATCTTTCTAGATTTTACTTTTGCTCTTCTTTTAGGCCTCTTAACTTTCATTAGATTAAGTTTACCCAGTTAAATTTTTTTTGCAAGTCTTTTTGCAAAAAAACAGCCCTGCATTATGACATGCAGGGCGCCATCGGACTTTCCGACAGCTTAGCCGCCTATTGGGCGGACCGGATTCTCAAAAGAATCTGACGAAGTGCGTTCGCTTTGTCGACAACTTTCATAATCGGACTCCCGCACACGATTATTCCGGCTCCGTTTTGGACCGCGAATTCAGGAGTGACCTCTTGTTTGTGCCTATCGTCCGCAAACTCTTCCATTCGAATCCCCGGAACGGCTTTCAGACGATCGCTATCGGCGACCGCAACCAGGCAAGTTCCCGGCAGAACGACGCCGTGGCAACCGAGGTCTTTCGCTCGTTGGGTTAGGAAGACTACCGTCTCTTCGAGGGAACGACGGAAATACATCCTGCACCAGTTCTCGCCGTAGTGAGTGAGTACGGTAACTCCAAGGACCTTGGTTTTTGACCCTTCGGTTGCCTTGATTGCGCCTTCAAGCTGGTCGTCTGCCTGGACCCAAACATTGAAGTAGTCCACTCCGATGTTAACCAACATTTTGGCGATATCGGTCATTGTCCGCTTGCCGTTCCACGTCTTGGTGTCGGCGAAAATCGGACGAGAGGTCGAAAGTTGACCGCGGAGGGCCAAATGAGCGCCATGCTCCATCGTGCAGTCCAAGTTGATCTTGTACCCGAAATCTCCAGGCACTTGCTCAAGCTCACGAACTGCGTCGAGAGTATTCCTTTTCTCTCCGCGAAGGCCATCTAGGGCCACAAAAAGTGTTGGGCTACTCATTACTTGGTTCCTCCTCGGTCGACATGAGTCAAGCCGCGGTCGGCCTGCCACTGCAAAGGACTCCTTAGAAATTGACGGTAGTCGGCCAATAGATCCTTGGAGTGTGTCGAATTGCAATCAGCCACGTCAATTATCCTCGGCAGAGTAAGCAGGGAGACCATCTCTATCCCAGCTCCAGCTAAATCCTTGTTGGCCACGGGGTTGTCGTAGTAGAGGATGCAGGCTCCGCCCTTGCATCGGTAGCCTGCTTCCCTCAAACAGATCGCCCCGTTGGTGATGGTCTGAGCAAAGTTGACCAGCTCTTCCATGTCCAGACCTTGGGAACCAAGAGGACCTGGATGGATTTCCGGATTGTTTTGGATTCCAGTGATCAACTCCTTCTGCCCGCCGGTCTTGCGTAGCTCCCGAATGTAAACAAACGGGATTCGCCGCCCTAGAAGAACTTCCAACTCTTCCGAAACCAGCCATCCCGGAATCATTCCGCCGGTAACGTTACCAGCGACGAAGTCAATTTCTATAGGCCACTTGTCTGCGACCTCGATTGCCAGATACCTAGCAAGGCACCTGATCAACACTTTACGGCCGACCAATCCCTTGATCATAAGATAGCCCGGCCCCCAATTTCCCGAGGCGTAAAGAAACGGCCTCGCGTTGAGTGGCAGGGTCTCAACTTGTTCATTGGTCACCTTCACCGGGACTGCCCTAAGTTCCAACACCCCAGCCCTCAAAACTTCGAGAGCAAGCCTATCTAACGTTGCTTCACTAATCATAACGCACTTCCCTTCTGGCTTTCGCCAAAAAAGTGTCTAATGTCAAAGACCTGTCAAAAAAGAGAAATAACGCTCCGGCGAGCGCCGGAAACACGTTAAGTTCTATATTACTATTGCACCCAAAAAAGTCAACTTTGCCGGACCAATTCGTAATTTATTCCGCCTTTATGAGTCAGCTTATATTTCCGGTCCATTGAGTCTTCAAAAAGAGCCGAGCCGTGGCTCAATGCCTGGTCAAAAAAGACTTTTGCTTCTTCGCCATTCAAACTGTAAATTAAATAATGAATACCCTCTTCGGCGTTTTCTTCGTATTCTACAATGTGGCCATGAACTGATGTTGTTGCCATAAATTATTTATTAATAATTTCAATAACTTTATTTCTTGATGAATATCCTGAAATAATTTTAACATATGATGAGCCTGTTTTAAAATAAACCGCCAGGGCATTTCTTATGGCATTGTTTGCCTTTCCTTTTTCAGGCGGCTCTTTCACGCAAACAGTATAATTTTGCTCGTCAATTTTTTCCACTTTTTCCTCTTTTGAATTTGGCTTTGCTTTAACGTTTATTCTCATTTTAGTAAATAACCCTTTCTCCACTGCCCAAAAAGGTGATTATTTTGTTTTGAATCAATATAGATTGCGTGTCGCTTAAAATTTCAAGCTTGTGCCTGGATTTTTTTTGCTCTTTTTTGATTGTTTCGTCCCATTCAGGGCTGTAATGCACAAAAATATTGAACGGGACAAGCCTTAGGCCTTTTAAATTTTTCAGGTGGACTATGTTTTTATCAGCATCTTTCCAGCCGGCCGTCACTGTTGTTTTTCCGGCAACTATAGATCCGGCGGAAACCCCAACGTACACAACTCCCCTTTTGATTAATTTTTTAACAACTTTATCAAACCCGCTTTGCCGCATTTGCTTTAAAAGATAGAAAGTGTTTCCGCCCTGAACGTAAATTACATCAAAGTCTTTCAATAAATTCATCAGCTGGCCCTTGTTCTTGCCTTCAATATCAATTTCTTCCACATTAAACTGCGCCTCCCTCATCAGTTCTCTGTCTTTTTCAACATAAGACTTATCTTCCTCAGGCTTTGAAGCTGTAATAATGTGGGCTACCCTCACATTGTATGCGGGCTTTGGAAGCACCGACAATATATCGTATTTTGAGCCCCACATTCCAGAAGAAGTTAAAAGTATTGTCGGCATTCTTTCTGCGCCCATTTTTTCGGCAAAAAATTTAGCAAGATTCACGCATGCCCAGAAGAGCAAAACAACGATTAGAATTAGAATTAGAATCAATCCAACGGGGCTTAAGAAAAATTGCCAAACCGATGTTTGAAAAAATTCCAGCTTTAAGGTTGGCAAAATAAAATAAGCAGAAAGCAAATTCAAAAAGCTGAATTTCTGATATTTCCCCACAGTTAAAATGTACTTTCCGCGGTTCTCATAGCTGAAAACAGTGATTTTGTAAGCCCCTGCCGGCAGGGGCTTTGCCAATTCGGGGCCTAAAAAATAATACTCTCTGTCAAAGCTGTTGTAAAATTCCTTCCACGCAAAACTTGTCTGGCCATCAAGAAAGGCAACGTCTTGGTCAGCTAAAAACACTTTGGCGGAGTATCTGCCGTTATAATTTGAAGACGCCGGAACAGAAAGTTTAATATTCAAATTAAAGCCGGTGCCAGAATTAATCAGGTAATTTCTTGTACCGCCGCCCAACTGGTCGTAAAAAGTCTGTAAAACTTCCGGATTTTCTATTTTAATATCGCCTCCTTGGTTATAAATAATTTTTTCTTGGTGAACCGAAGCAATTTGAGAAAACAGCAAAGAAAAAAAGGCGGCAACAGCCAAAATAATAGATGAAATTTTTATCATTCATTTATTATATCATAAAAAATCGCCCATTAGGCGATTATTTTCTCTTGTGCTTGCAACTGCAAAGGTCGCAGTCAATGTCGCACTCGCAACATCTAAAACACAGCCATTCTCTGCACTGGCACCTGTCGCCGGGAAATTTCAGCGGCCTGTGGCATTTTCTGCATTCTGACTCAAATTTTCTCTCGGGCCTTGCCATAATACGTTATAATGCGCTAATTTACCCTTACTTTAATGTTATTTTTAGAAAATATTTGGACCTGCATGCTGGTTCGGTCTTCCCTCTCGCCTTCAACTGCAATGTCCCACTTGAATTTAATCATAATAAACGCTTTATTTTTGTCAAGCTCAATTCCCATGTCAGCTCCTGCCAATTCGGCTGAAGCATCAAGGGGAGAGCTGTGCCTTTCCTCAAGTTTTTCTTCTAAGGCCGTAAAAAACTGATTTTCAGAGAAACCCTTCAGGGACCGCGAAAGATTTTGCAGTAAAGCTTGTTCTATATTTGCCTTCTGGCTGATTTTAAAAAGCCCGCGAGAATTTATTATGTTTTTCTCTATATATTTCAAGACGTCTTCTAAATATCCATATTTATCAACGATTTCCATAAACAAAAAACCGCAAATACTGCGGCTTAACCTTTTTTGCTTTTGTTTTTGTTCCTCACATTGCTTCGTTCAAGGCGAGTTGCATTTCCCCAAAATCTTTTTATGGGTTTATTAAAAACAATTTTTCCCTTTTGCGCGCCTTTGGATATATATTTGTTCATTCCAGTTTCTTTTTAATCCGCGCAATAATGTCGTCAATGCCCGAATCGGATTTCACAATATACTCGGTTTCGCCAACGGCAGCTATGGCCGAGCTTATGTGGTCGGCGTCCTCTAGGTTGGTCAAGAATACTATTTTAGACGAAACTCCCTTTTCTTTCAGAGATTTAGCAACAGTAATGCCGTCCATTTTGGGAAGTAAAATGTCTAAAATAATTAAATCCGGGCTTTCTTTTTGCGCCAACAAAAGTCCGGCTTCGCCGTCCATCGCGTATATGACGGAAAAATTTTCCTCATTGAAACTTTGACGCAAGATCCAGAGGAAATTTTTGTCATCCTCCACAATTAAAATTTTCTTTTTTGCGATGCTCATTTTATTGATAATTTTTTATTTATCATGCCTAGCAATTGCGTGGGAGTCACGCTTGCTTTTATTATAAATTCATCGGCCTTTATGTCCTCGAGATTTTGAAGCTCTGGGGTTTGCTGGTTTGTAAGAACAAAAACTATAATGCCACTTGTTGCGTCATTTGCCCTTATTTCCCGCAAAACCTCTCCGCCATTGATATCGGGAAGTATTAAATCGAGAAGCACTATATCCGGCTTTTTCTCATCGCCCCTTTGAATATCTTTTATCTTTTTTAAAGCCTCCCCTCCACTGCTAATAACCTTAACTTCAAAACCTTCCGCCACTAAAATCTCCCCGAAAACGTCTACCAAAGCCGAGTCGTCTTCGATAAAAAGCACTTTTTTATTATTTTGAACCATATTAACACACAATACCATTTAAAATTACTAATGGAAAGGGTCTGAATATTCGTCAACTGAATCGCCGTAGAAAATTATTTCTCGCGACGCCCACTGGCTTTGAACTTCTTTGTACGTTTTTTCCTGAAATTTAACCGGAACTGCAGAACCTGCCGGTTTTGAGAATTCCGCCAAAAAGATATAGTTGTAAAAGAAAAACACGCCTATAACAATGTCTAATAAAACCAATGCTAAAACAACCCAAAACGCATGAACGCCCAAAACCAACGGAGTGTTTTCCATTTTTTTCAGATAAGCCCTGGCATTTGAATTTAAAACAGGTTTAATCATTTGGTTTGAACATTTATTGAAAAAATAGCTGAAACATTGCCGGTATTTTTTACTTCAATATTTTGTATTTCCACCAAATAAGGGCCGTATTCAAGCTTTTTGCAGAATAAAAGGATTTTAACAAAATCTCCTGTGGAGGCTATATTAAAGCTCATAAAGGCGGACTTCTTTGACTTCTGCTCGCCCGTGTTCTGCGCCAGAGAAATATCTGCTTTTACCCCCGATTCAAAAGCCGTGTTCTCTAAAAATTGTATGAAATCAACCGGGTCTCGAGAATTAACGAACATTTTGTCGGCCTTTTCAAGGTCGGACCCGTAGCTTAAGTAATTGTTTTTAAAATTATTCAATTCCCTATTCTGCGCATTAATGAATTCCTCCTCTCCCTTCTGAGCCAATATGTTTTGAGCGCCCTCTTTGATGCTTCTGATAGATGGCCAAACCAAAAACACTATCAAAATTAATGATATCAAAGCAAAAATTGCCGCTATTATATAAATTTTATTCTGATTTTTCATCAAAGGTTAAACTAAAATTTATATTTGTCGGCTTTATCCAGCTTTGAGGCAAAAAATACACGTTGCTTATTTGCTTTGCTTTTTCAATGCTGGATTTGAAGTTTAGAAGGTCCTCGCGGCTTTTTGCAAAACCCGACACGCTTGCCGACAGCTTGTCTTTGTTTCTTTTGACGGATAATCCGGTAAAATATAGCCCTCGGGGCCGCGGAATCTCGGAAACGACTTCTAGGGCGCTGCTGAAAAATGTCTGATTTTTATAAAAATTTAGAATTTGCTCGAAATCTTTGTTATAATTTTGTACGGCTGTTTTATATAAAATAAAATCGGGCGTCTGATAAATTTTTTCGGACTGGTTCAAAATAATGCTTCTTGAAGCTATTTCCCCCAGAATATAAAACCTTATCGACATCAATACAAGTATAAGGCAGATAAGAAAAACTAAAAATATCCCGCCTAAAGTTATAGCCAGGTTTTTTTTAATTTCCAGGACAAGCTCTTCTTTTTCTTTTGGAGGCAAAAGATTTATCATGTATCTTCTCTTAATGCCAGCCCGAAGGCTGTGGCAAATGACAATGATTTTTCGTGTGAAATCGGCCTTTTGTTTTTGTTTTTATTCAAAAGCGGATTCAAAAATGGGTCGCCAAGCTCAACGGGTATTTTTAATTCACCATAAAGAAAATTGGTCAATCCCTTCAAGTTTGCCCCGCCGCCGCAAAGGATAATTTTTTCAATCTTTCCATCAGACGGAAAATACCCCTGTAAAACGTGGTCGTGGTAAAAATTTATATATTTTTTAATCTGCGAAACCAGATTTTTTAATATCGGGCTCATAGCCTCCGACGCATCCTGCTTGCTTTTTTTGTCTCCTATGAGGCCGTATTTTACCTTTAAATCATCTGCCTCCGCGCGGCTGACAGAAAGATTGTCGCGAATAGCCGATGTTAATAACTCAGAGGAAATTGGAATTGAACACGTAAAACGCACAGAATGCCCCGAAAAAACAATAAAATCGGTATTATCCCCTCCAAAATCAATCAATATGACGGGCGAAACATCTTCTTTGGCGTCTACCAATGCCCTGGCAATAGCTTGAGATTCCAACTCTAATGCGCAAGGCACAAGGCCGGCTTTCTTCAGGCACGAGACATAAGAATCAACAATAGCCTTTGGAGTTGCCGAAATCAGCAAATCAAGACGGCTGGAATTTTTGTCCTGGGATATTTTTTGAAAATCCAAATAAACCTTATCGATAGCCAAAGGAATATAATTTTCCGCTTCAAACGGCACGGCAGACTGCAATTCGTCATCTTCCATTTTAGGCACTTGAATTACTTGGGAGAATGATTTTTCTTCGGGAAGGGAGGCAACAACATATTTTGTATTAATCTTTTTACCTTTTACGGTTTTTACAGCAGACTTGATTATCCTCACCAAAGATTCTTCGTCGCGGATTATGCCCTCTTCCACTATGCCGTGTTTTATTCCAATTTCATTAAATGAATGCAAAATAAAACCGCCTCGCTTCTTTTTAAGCTTTATTATCTTTACAGACGAATCGCTGATATCCAGCCCGAATTTTTCCGGTTTTAGGTTTAAGAATTGCAACATTGGTTAATTATACCACATGCGTTTTAATACCAAAAATACAAGGCCTATAATTAAAACAGGCAAAACAACGTAAAGAAAAACCGTGACGCCCTTAAAACCTTCTCCAATAGAATTTGTGGCATCTTTAGACAGCGGATTCGTGTTTATGGTTTCACCTCCGCTGTTAAAATTTTCATTTTGGGTTTGAATGAAGTCTAATGGAGGGGCCGCCATGTTTTGAATGCCCGCATTTTTGTTGGGAGTGGCAAAATATCCGAAAATTTTTATTGGAAATAAAAACGCCGCCAAAATTAAAATAAAAATACAAATTGACTGTTTTAATTGCTTGTCCATTTTTGAAGTTGAAGCCCCGCTGAAACTGATGAAGGCGGAAAATAAGGCGGCGGATAATATAAAAGGTTCACATCCCACGTAAAATGCGGGTACAAAAAGCCGTCGGTGAACGAACTGCCGCAATAATTAGTGAAATTAAACCACCATGAGCCGTGGAGTATGAGCGAGCCGAAAAAATAAACATTATTTTTTGCCGCGCCTCCGTTGTAGCAAATTGGAAACGCCACGAAACCATTCTGCGCAAGCAATGCTCCGTCAACATACAAAGGGTCTGGGGCGTTTTTCGTTACAATAATATTCCCCTGCGAAAGCAAGCCAAGAGTATCGGCGCTGCTTCCCTGAGCCCCGCCTTCCCCGTTTGAATAGCGGATATTATTTGAAATATATATGTTCGGCATCAAACTGGATGAACTGCCGGCTGCGTTGGGATTGGTGTTCAGCGCATTCTCATCGGCTGTGGCAACAACCACCCTTCCCTTGATTGTGCCCTCAACCCAAAGGTTCTCTTTGGCATATATTGCCAGGCCTTCGCTTGGAATTTGCGTTGTATATTGAAAGCACCTGCCTTTTTGCCCGCAGCCAGAACAGTTTGCGTTGTAACAAATATCGCTGCTGTAGTCGGTACCCCCGATTATATATGCCAAGCCTGTGTCTGTCCCAGAACTCAATGCTTTGGTTACGGGAAATCTTGCGCCGGTGTTTGTGGTCCTCAAAACTTTGTGAACAGTCAACGAGCCGTCGCTGTTGAAAACCAGAGAATATCCCTGTTTGTTTGACAGTGGCAGATTCATCTGGCTGCTGCTCTGGATTTGGGAAAAAGAAGTGCTAATGCCCGTAAAGTCCACCGTTGTAGTCGGGTTTGACCAAAAAGGAGAGCTTGCTGTTTTATTGGGCCCTGTTGCCCAGATGGCATCTCTTGTTGCTGTTGTGGGGCAATCTGCCTCGGGGTACTCCTGATTGCAGTCATCTGTGTAGGTTGTCTGGACCGAAGATGTCACAGCAGAGCTTGCGGTTCCTTCAAAACGTATGCCGTTATCGCTGTGAACCGGCCCGCTGTATGATTCGGTGGGCCACGCATATATCCAGTCGTGAGTCAAAAGCGCGTAACTTGCAAGCGAAGCCGTGCCATAAATGGCTGTAATTGTTCTTCTTATATTCGGGCTGGCATTTGTCCAGCCTGTTGACTGGACAATTATAGTGGTTCCGCCCATTAACGGAGGCGTAATGACCAAACTGAACTGCCCTGTTGTTTGCTGGATATCATAATCAACATAATCGTGCACATACGGGCCTTCGCCCCCTGTGCCGTCCTGATAATCATCTGTAAACTCAATTAAATGCCACTGATAATAATTTATCCCCGCTTCAGCAATCTGGAAGGCTTTCTCTCTTTCAATGGTTGTTTTTAACAGCTGCATTTTTCCGGTAAAATTAGCCACAATGGGAGTCATAACCATTAAAAAAACAGCAATAGAAATTATAAGGTAAAGAAGCATCGACCCGTTTTGTTTTTCTTGTGCAAAATCCATTTTGTTTAATCGCTCAAATTATTTTTTAAAACTCTTATTGTGGCTCCGGCGCTCTGGGTAAAAGCGCTCACCAAGTTTATTTTAACGAATTTTACCTGATTGACATTAACGGGCTGCAAAAGTTCAGCGCCTTCAGAAAGGCCGTCGTAAGTGCCGTCATAATAATAAAATAGCGGAGTGCCTTCGTTGGATAAATTGTCTAAAATGGGTGTTATTGTTTCTGCTGCAGGGTTGTAAATTCCGCCAACCGGAACAATGACCCCCCTGTATAGAGAATCTCCGGAAATGTAATACCTGATTCTGTTAACATTTCCTGCGGCAGCTCCTATGGGCGAATAGAAAATTATTTCCGAATCCTCTGCTTTGATTAAAGGGTAGCTGCCGTAGGCCGCAGCTCTTATTTCATTGGCGAAACGAGATGACACAAATATCACCTGTCCGATATTATCCATTTCCGCCAGCTGTTGCTGGGGCTTCGTCATTACAGTTTTCAGTAAATCAGCGACAACAAAAATCATAACAGTAAAAATGGCAATTGCTATAACAATTTCTAAAATGCTAAAACCGGAACTGCCTGAAAAATCTATTGATTTGTTTTTAAGATGAAGCATTATTGAAGGGTGATTTGCGAAATAAAATATCCGTTAATGTTCACGTTGTTGAGCATATAATCTGGGTCGTCGTTTACTGTTATTGTGTAGTCTTCGTCGGCTGTGAGGCCAGAAAACATCACCTGGCCCGGAGTCGGGCAGCCCGAAACATAATTTATGCTTACGCTTGAAAGCATCGGCGTTTTTTGCGGATCAGTTGTCGTGAGGTATGCTTTATAGCGGACATAGCGCATATTGTTATTTTCGCTGTTTATGGCGGTTCCTGAAATTTCATAAAAAGTGCCGGCCGTGCCGTCGGGGCCGTTAAAATTCCAAACCGTGTTTTCGTCGTTGGTATTGCTGGCTGCAATCTGAAATTTAACGCCGGTTACCTGCTCTTCTGTGGTTGCCCCCCAGGTAAAACTGGCGTAATGCGTTTGGTCGGTGCCCGTGTCAAATATGGAAGAAACAAGAAAACCGGAAGCCTGGTATGGGGCAGAACCCGGGGCCAGCCTTAAAGCCAAAGGTATGGCATTGTTGCTGATGTTTTCGTCTTGGTAATATCCATCTGATGTCGACCAATCTGCCTGCCCAGAACCTCCCGACCAATCGTTTTGATTCCAGACGCTGCCACCTGTATATTTTACAGCATCATAGTCAAGGCCGGCGTTGCTTAATTCAACCTTGGCGCCCTCAACCGGATTTCCGGAAACGTCTTTTACAACAACCGACGCGCTGTTTGCCGTTTTTGGCCCGAGCATTAGGTTAAAACTCTGGCTGGTGTTTGGCATTAAGTCAGCGACCTGCGCAGGGGATGTTCCGTAAACCATATAAGTTTCTCCGGCGAGCGTTAAAGCATAGACATCCCACTCAAGACAGCAAGATTCGGCTCCGCAGTTGCTGCTGCACGTGCTGGCGCTTTGGGGGTATATTTGTCCGCCGGCATTTGAAGTGTAGGCTTTGTCAAATTTGGGAAAGCCCGGGCTGATTGTTTTTGCGCCTCGCACATTTGTTGCGACCCCTGAAATGGGCTGGCAAGTCCGGCTTTTAACGTTGAAAACCAGATTGCTAAGCGGGTCAATCGCAAAAGTTGCCGAAGTCGCCTCGCCCTGAATAACTGTAACATCAAGATTTGTTGCGCCCGGATATTGGGTTGCCGGATACGTCTGGTCAGCAGAATAGCCATTTTTAGTTACAACAACATGGTAGTTGCTGTCTGGCGCCAGGCCGATTTCGTTCCATTTCCCATCGCTGCCCGCTGTCCTGTATAAATTAATATTGGGGACAATATTGGCATTTGTAATATGTATTAATGCTTCTGGCACTGGCTGCCAGGCTTTGTTAATGACCTGGAAGGAAATCACTCCCCCGCTTCCCAAGCTCGCCAATTTTATCGGGGCTATCGTGGTGACAAAACTATTTTCTGCTCCGGTGGATACATTTTTAATATAAAGCTTAACCTGCTTATAATCCTGCACCCCGATATTTGGGTCAGCTAAATCATGCAAAGCATTCACAACATAATAAATTTGGTAATTAGCGCCGTTAAAAGACACTTCCAATGGAGACGGCAAATCGGGAAGAGTTCCATGAGGATTGCCGTTTTCGGTTCCTATTTGGGCATAGGGCAAATTTCTGGCGATTTCCAAATATTGGTTAGCCAAAGAAGAAATGACAACCCTTTCCCTGTAATATGTAATCCCTTTTATAACCGAGGTAAAAAATCCGGATATGGCCAAAATTAAAACAGAAAAAATGGCAACGCAAACCACAGCTTCAATAAGCGTAAATCCAAACGCTTTTTTCATCATTGTATTGAACCCAGCGCCGAATACATGGGCATAATTATAGAGAAAGCAAACAGGCCGACAACAACTCCCAAAACAAGTATTAAAAGGGGCTCAATGACAACAGACAGTTTTTCGGTGGCTGAAGCCGCCTCTCGCTCATAAAAATCCGCCAATTTTTTTAAGATAGTTGATGTTTTCCCCGTTTCCTCGCCCACCTCAATCATTTCAATAGACCCCAAGGGAAAAATATTCTGGTAAATTTTTAAGGCGCTTGATAATTTTTCTCCTTTTTTGACTTTCTCGACAGAATCTTGCAGGGCCTTTTTAAAATAATAGTTGCCGGCAGTGGTTGAGGTAATCTCTAACGTTTTAACGAGCGGAACCCCTGCGGATATTAAAGAGCTTAAAGAGCGGATTAAAAGAGCGGAATTATTTTTTTTAACCAAGGGGCTGATAAGCGGGAGGCGCAGTAAAAAAGTATCCCAAAGCTTTTTCCCCTCTTCTGTCTTTAACGCCATCCAGAAAAAAACGGCTAAAACAGCCGGAACTAAAAATAATAAATACCAGTTTTGAGATAAAAAAATGCCCGAAGCCAGCACTATTCTTGTGTATATGGGTATGGGGGCGTTCATACTTTCAAAAAAAACGCCTAGCTTGGGCAAAACCACAGTAACAATTAAAACCCCCACGCCCATCATTGTTAATACAATCAGGCCCGGATAAACCATGGCGTTTTGGATTTTTGATTTGAGCTCGTGCTCTTTATCCAGCTGAAAAGATAAAACCGAAAAGACCTCGTCTAGGGTGCCCGACTCCTCTCCAACTTTTATCATGCTGCAAAATAATTCAGAAAAAACATTTGGATACAGGGTAAGGGCCTCGGACAAATTTTTTCCTTTGTTAACCTCGTCTCTGATTTTTTGCAGGGCTTTCTTAAATCCCTGTTTTTTGGCCTGTGAAGCCAGAATGTCAAAACTCTTTACCATGGAAAGGCCGGTGGCATACATAATCGAGAGGTTCTTGGTCATCATTATTTTTTCAGTTGCAGAAATATGAAAAAAAGACGGCAGCGAAAACCCGCGTTTGGGCTTTTCTTGGTCTTGGGAAACGGCTTTTATTAAAACAAGCCCGCTGCTTTTTAGGCTTTGGGCCAAAGCGCGCAAGTCTTTTGCGGTTTCCACTCCGGTTTCAGTTTGGCCGGAAAAAGATTTTGCCGTATAAAAATAACTGGGCATGTCGTGTATTTTATTATTCGATTATCACTCTCAAAACCTCTTCTATTGAAGTTATGCCCTGAGCCGCTTTTACAAAACCATCTTCAACCATGGTGCGCATTCCGTCTCTTTTTGCCTGTTCGGTAATTTCTTTTGTTGAAGCTTTCTTTATGATAAGCTCTTTTATTGAATCATTAACTGTCAACACTTCAAAAATTCCTATTCTCCCCTTATAAGCTGACAAAGGGTCTTTTGAGAGTTTCGGCCTGAAAAGTTCAACGTCTTTCATTGCGCCCTTGGGTTTTACCAGTTTTTCTTCTTTCAAAATTTCTAAAATCCTGTCTAAATCGCAGTACTTCGCCAAATTCTCCAAGTCCGCCGAACTTAAATTATATTTTTCTTTGTCTTTATGAAATCTCCTGACCAATCTCTGTGCTATGATTACATTCAAGGTCGAGGCAATCAAAAATGGCTCTGCTTTCATGTCAATTAATCGCGGTATTGCCCCGCCGGCTTCTGTCGTGTGAAGGGTTGATAAAACCAAATGGCCTGTCAGGGTGGCATTTATTGCAAGGCCCGCGGTTTCTGAATCCCTGATTTCTCCAACCATAATAATGTTCGGGTCCTGCCTCACAAGCGCTCTTAACCCTGAAGCAAAAGTCAATCCTATTTTTGAATTTACCTGGGTTTGATTGATTCTCGGCATTCTGTACTCAATCGGGTCTTCAACTGTGGATATGTTTACATCCGTCTTGTTTAAAATTTCCATCATTGCGTAAAGAGTGCTTGTTTTTCCAGACCCGGTGGGGCCGGTAATCAAAATCATGCCCGTAGGCCTTGCCAGATTATTGCGGACTTTTTCCAAAGCTTTTCCGGTTAATCCTACGGATTCCAAGGTAAGCGCTTTTGTATTTTCAGCCAAAAGCCTCATTACAATTTTTTCTCCGTTAAAGACCGGCAGAACCGAAACCCTCACAGAATATTTATAATCTTCTGTTTCAATCTTAAACCTGCCGTCTTGCGGAAGCCGGCGCTCATCCAATTTCAAATTGGAAAGAACTTTTATTCTTGCCACAATTCCCGATGCCGAGCTAACCGGCAAATTCATAATATCGTGCAAAATCCCGTCAATGCGGAATCTGACTATAACTCCCTGCTCTAAGGGCTCAATGTGCACGTCAGAGGCTCTTTGCAAAATTGCATGCTTTAATAAAGTATCAATGATTCTTATTATCGGCAGTTCCTGGGCGGCTTTTGCCAAATCCTCTATTTTTGCAGATGCTTTTTCCCCGCCCTCATCTGCGCTAATTACGCTTACTCCGCCTTTCATAATGTCGCCAAACTCTATGTCTAAAGTTTTCTGATACTGGCGCAAGGCGTTTTTTATTCCCTCCGGAGTAGTCAGCCTTGGCAAAATTTTTAAAAGCGGGTCGGTTTTACGTATAAACTCAATGGTTATTAAATCTTCGGGGTCCAACATTGCAACCTCAAGGTTGTTTTCCCGTTTTCTGAAAGCAATTATATTATGCGCTCTTGCAATCTGCTCTGGAATAATATTCAGCACTTCTTTTGAAATAACTTCTTCGCCTATGCTGACAAAAGGAATGCCCAAAAGATATGCCTGAAATTTCGCCAGTTTTTCCCGCTCAATCAAACCCTCCCGAACCAAAACATCGCCGATGGGTTTACCGGTTTTTTTGCTTTCTTCCTCGGCTTCAGAAAAATCTTTTCGAGTTATCAAATCTGCATCTAAAAGAAACTTTTTGAGCCTTTCGGGTTCAACATTCATTGCTTAATTATACAATGAAATAAAAAAAACAAGGTTGTGCATAACCTTGTTTTTTTAGTTTAGCTTTTTACGCCACTTCTTGCTGATAGCACTGCTCGCAGTAAATAATCTCTGGGCGCTCGGGCGCATAAGATGTTTCAAATTTATTTTGACACTTTCCATTATGGCCGTGATTTGCCTTATCGCACATGCACTGGCGGTGCCAAAGTTTTAGAGATGTACGCTTAGCCAAACGTTGATAATGGCGGCAATTAGGACATAGTGTTGGTAAAGGCAACTGCATTTTGCGATAAAACTGGAGCTCTTGTTGAGTTATTTTGAAAGCAACAGTACAATTTTCTTTGCACACGCCTTTGTGGGCGCAACTTATAATCTGTTTTAAAATCGAGTCGTCAACTTCCACGATGTTAGCGGGAGGATTTTGCATTGTAATTTGATAATTTTTACTTTCCGGATCACGCCAACGATATCCTTTTGCCAAAGCTTCTTCTTTGGTAAGTGGATAAAACTCGTGAGCGACGGTCTCGTTGTAGGCAAACGGGCTTAACTCGGCCGGAAAAAATTCTCCGTATTTGTATATCCTTCCCTTTTTATCTGTGTAAGGCATCTCTTTCATTTGTTCAATGATTTTTGGCACTAACTTTTCGTACTCTTCTTTTGTATATTGTTTATTTAAAACGCAGTACTGGTTTTTGGGCAAAGCCACACAACCAAATACATCGCTAGAGCCAAAACAAAAGTCGGAATAAACAGCATTAGAACCCTCGCCGCAGGTGTTTGAAAACTTCATACCATTATTCTTCCAAAAACCAATATATTCATAACAAAGCTCTAAAAATTCGCAATAATTAGTATCGTATGCATCCCTAGCGTCTATCATTCTAATACAATGGCGGGAATCCTCGGCGCGCTTGATATCAAAACAATTTTTGGCGTTTTGGGACTGAACAATATGGTCGCCAGAAACATCCTTGCACTGTAAAGTTGTAGCAAACCGGTGCGGAACTGTTTTTTTTAGCTCGTTAAACTTAACTTCAACGCCGTCAAAAGCAAGACGCCCAGTTTTTAAAATTTCATCCTTTTTTTGCTTATAATCTTCTTTAGAATATGCCTGGTTAAAAATATAATAAGATTTATTACGCAAACCGGCACAACCAATACAGTCCTGACAATTTTTACAGTCAAAACAATACAAAAGATCAAACGAATTGGCGCAGTCTTGAACGTAGCTGCACCTGCTAAGTTTTTCGCAATCTATAGCCTCGTAGCAGTACTCGCATTCCCTAGCTAAATATGTATCAACACAGTTTTTGGATTCATATGGCGCCCCGTACATGCAGTCTTCTACCTCGATGGAGCCGAAACAAAGATAGCAATTTTTACCTCCAGCAAAATAGTTGCAGTAATCACAATTCTGAGCGTCAGATAAAATCAAATTAGGGCGCGGAACTTTTTTTAGTAATTCCTTAAACTGTTCAAAAAAAGTTTTTGAAAAATCATAGTCTTGCCCAGAAGCCAGCGGGTCCCAATTATCGCCCCACCAACAATCTTTACAGTAAACAGTAAAAGGTTGTTCGGGATCATACATTGATAAAATTGCCTTATTGCAAAGCCCACAGGTGCGGCGGTATAGAGTTCTTTCATTCCTAACCATCAAGCGTCGAATAAATCTGCATTCAGGGCAAAATGTCGGTGCTGGAACTTTTATTTTCTCATAAAACGCAAAATCATCG
>CAYICD010000006.1:0-35888 GCA_964361855.1 uncultured Candidatus Saccharibacteria bacterium | reverse complement strand
CATAAACAACAATTTTTTCATCTTTTTTTTTGTTCAATCCGTAAGCCAAAGCCGCCGCCGTCGGCTCGTTGATAACCCTTTTTACGTTAAATCCTGCAATTTCCCCTGCAATTTTTGTTGCCTTTCTTTGCGCATCATCAAAATATGCCGGGCAGGTAATAATTGCATCGGTAATTGTCTCGCCCAATTTTGCTTCGGCATCTGCCTTTAACTTTTGCAAAATCATAGCTGAAATTTCAGCCGGGTTTAGCCATTTATCTCCCATTTTTACATCAACTCCGCCATCGGCAGATTCTTTAATTTCATAGGGCAGAAGTTTTTTGTCTCTCTGCACTTCGGCATCTGAAAATTTTCTTCCAATCAATCTTTTCACAGAAAAAATTGTATTGTGCGGGTTTGTGACAGCCTGCCTCTTTGCCAAAACTCCCACAACTCTTTCGCCAGATTTTGTGATTGCAACTATAGAAGGTGTAGTCCGCGCCCCTTCTTTATTTTCAACAATTTTCGCCTCACCCGATTCCACCACCGCCATCGCCGAAAACGTTGTCCCCAAATCAATACCTAATATCTTAGACATGTTTGTTTATTTTAATATGTTAATTATATGTTGTCCTTTACCCGCCTAATTGTTCCGCAGGACTTTTGGCGGGCCAAATCTATTCCCAAAATTTTACTCATGTTCTTGTTTTTATTTATTATTTAATATGCAATTTTTGTAATCCCAATAATAATTTTTTTGCAAACAACCGTTATTTTTTTCTAAATTAGTAATGTAGCTATTTATTTCAGTTTTATCCTGGATTAATAGCTGGTAATAATCTTTTTGAATTTCTCGTTGAGCAGTTAAATTTCCATTCATTAAATTAGTTGCGCCAACTACAATCGCCACTATGATTCCAAAAATAGTTACAAGAGCCACGATAAACCATTTTTTTAATTCTATATGGCCGTCTACCTTTTCCTTTAGAGCACCAACTAGCACTTCTAGTTGGCCCAATTTAAATTCAGTGTTGGTTCGCTCTTCGAGCCTGACTGGTTTTCCTTCAGATTCAGTAGTTATCGGGGCTTCAGTTATTTTTTGGTCTTTAGATTCTTCTGTTGCCATAATTTTTGCTAAATTTGATTAATCCCTGCTGACAACGTTTATTTTTGTTTCGCCAATTTTTTCAGAATCGATATATATCTGAATAGAATAGGCACCGAACTCTTCAAACTTTATATTGTTTAGTTGAGCTATAATGCCTATTTTTGCTTGACCCGTTCCTTTAGGCTCACTAACAGACATACCAAATTCGAAAGGTTTAATAATTTCCTGATTATCTCTGTCCCTCGTCAACTTAATAAATTGCTTATAATTCCCAAATTTTTTAACACTGACATTTGTAACTACATAAAACTGCGGGTGAACATATGGCGTCTCTTTTGAGGACATACTTTCAAACGTGCCAAGTACATTTAATTTCCCCCCCTCGCTTAAGGATGCATAATCACAGACATGTAAAAAATTTAGTTTTGCATTTTCGTTTGGCATAGTTTTGGGTAATAATTTTAAATGATTTATTATTTCCAGCCTTGGCTGACGACCCTCAACATTACTTGTTCTTGTGGAACCTGAATCAATCCTTGAGGCGTTTGTTGGGGAATATTAACTTGACCTTTTTTGAAATCTAAAGAAAGCTCGTAATAATTTACCATTTTTTCGCTCTCAATGTAGGCAATTTTATAATCTTTTTTGTTTTGACTGACGTTCAATCCAAGCTCGTTTTCCGGATTCCACACGCCAATGCCAAGCCCCATTTCTTCCTTGTAGGCTTCATAAAGTTCTGTCATTGATTTCGTTGAGGCATCGTCTGCATTAACAACATTTTTTAATCCAAGGTCATCCTTCGCTTCCTTTCTACCGATAAAATATTGATGCGAAAAAAGTTTTTCCGTAAAGTAGTCCACAATTTTATCAATTTCATCTTCCTTCATTTGCACTTTGTGGCTTTTTAGGAGTCGCTTAGCGAGTATTCTTATCAAATTATGGGTGCGATTAATGTTGCCAAGTGCTAGCGGATGAATTTGTGGATTGGATTCAACAAATTTAGTGAATATCTTTGTTAAATCCTCGTCGCTTTTAATTCCAAATTTATTTTTGGCTAAATCGAAATACGCCATCACATCCTCAACCGAAATCGGGATTTTGTTCATTGGATTTGTCGGGTCGGCAGGATTAAAAACGTTTGCAGTTGATGGGTCAATTGGCGAAAGCTCCGACAAATCTGTCATTACTATTTCGTCAGCTCCCAAAGAAATCATTGTGGCCGCAGAATGTGCTTTGTATGGAATTAAGACTGAAAATTTATTGCAGTATTCTCGAATCATAGAAACCAAACGCCATGGTACCATTGTATCTCCGCCCATGCTATACAAAAATAAATCAATGTTTTCTACCTTTCCAATTTGGCGAAGCTGGTTGCTTATAATCGGAATAATATCTATCGAGACCTTTGCGCCGACTGGTCCTTGCCTATCACTGGTTATATAGGTAATAACCTTTGATTTTCTCTGCTCCTCAATTTTTTTGATTAGTTCTTTTTTTTCCATATGTTTTTATTTATTTTTTTGTTTTTATTAATTTTGCGCTGGTTATCACGTGATAACCTGAAGCCTTATTATTTTATTCTCATAACCGACTAATTTAATCGGTTATGTCGTGACATTGTTTAAATATTTTTCGGTTTAGGTCGTCTGACAATTCGTTTTCGTTTTTGACCCACACAAGATTTTCAGCTTCATAGGCTTTTGGCTCGCCTTCCCACTTTGTGATTTTAAAAACAGAAACAGGACAGCCGTCATTGTAAGTATAATCAGCTAAATGCTTGTACTCCTTTACCTCAACACCAAGCTCTTCCTTCATTTCGCGGACAATTGCCTCGTCTGCCGTCTCGCCTTCTTCAATTCCTCCGCCAGGAAATACTATCATGCCGGCGAGGTGGTGTTCGGTGTCGCGCCGTTTTTCAGCAAGACATTCGCCGTCTTTTACCAGCACCCCCACCACAAATTTTTTGACATTTATATTTTCCATTACATTGACTTTTTAGTTTATACGTTTTAGTATATCATATTGTGGGTCTAGTGGCTCTCTGACAATTTCTCTAACCCGAGGCGTGATATGAAAGTCTTTTTCATGAAATGCGTTGAATCTGGTGTGACTTTTCTTGTGCCTGCCGCCAATCAGGATGTGGCGGACAGAACTGCCCGTGAATTTTGCCCTGGCACATATGCATGTTCTGGAGAATCCTCGTATTTCTCTGAAACTTGTCAGCAACCGATCGGCACAGTCCATGTTTGCGACCGCCGTGCGCTGGGCCTGCCTACCGACCTCGATTTTCGCCTTTCGACTTTGGAGACCGGTTAGCTCCAACCACGTTGCTGACAGATATAGCGCCTGCACTCATTTTTGGGTTCAGCGCTTTTTTTTATGTACTGACTTTTATCCTTCGACTTCACTCAGGATTTCGGTCTACTTTGTTCCCTCAAAATCCTACTTTGGGTTCCTCGCTTGTGTTTTTTGGCATTTCGGGAATTTGGGTTTTAATTTCTCCAAATTTCTTTTCGTACTCTTCAATTTGCCGTTTTAAAACCATAAAAATCCTTTTTGCGTGTTTTGGAGTTGCGGTAAATTGCCTGCCCTGGTTTCCCGTTGTGACTAAAAAGTGAAACAATTCCTCGTCAAAACCCATATTCATCATTGTTATCATATATGAATTCGGGTCTACGTTTATTTGCACTTGCGGTTCTTTTTCCATAAGTTTTTATTTTAATTATAACTCCATTTTTCACCTCATAACCGACCAATTTAGTCGGTTATGCACATTTACGTATTTTTAAAACTTGTTTATTACTATTGACGTATAATTATTATTATGCTATTATTATTTATTAGTGTTTCCCGTCTATTCCTGAAAGGGGTTTTTATGCAGTGCTGGAATGAAGTTCATTGCGATGGATCGATTGACGAAGCGAATCCCGTGTAGCTCGTGGTTGGATGCGCCAGCTTCCGTTCGGCGTTTCCCTGCTCAAAGTGCGGACGGCTTCACTGGTCCGACGGCACGCCGGTACTCAATTGCCAGAACCATCGCGGTTTTCTGGAAAACGGCCAAGTGGTGAATCGCGACGCCCAAAGTGTCGAGCAGAGCCGACTATAGGTCGTGAGCGTCATTTATGGGTTGGGCGACCCTTTTCGCCCCCGCTATTTTAATAGCGGCTTTTTATTTGCTAATTTTTATGCTTCGACGCGGCTCAGCATAAGTGTTCACTTCGTTACCCTTACTTTTGCGACTCGGATTAATTTGCCGTGCAGGGTGTATCCGCGTTGGAGTTCCGCCACAACAGTGGCGGCCCCGTCGGATGACGGGGCGGAGACGGGCACTTCTTCCACTACCTCCATCAAATTCGGGTCAAATTTTTCGCCCATTACTTTTATGGGTTCAATCCCCTCTTTTGATAAAAAATCTTCAAGCTGCTTTTTAATTTGGATAAACCCCTGCACCCACTCGCTGTTTTCCGGGGCGTGTTTTTCTGCCAAGCAAATATTATCTAATATCGGCAGAAGTTTTAAAATTATTTCCTCATTTGCATATTTTATCAGCTGGCCAATGCGTTCCATTTCATCTTTTTTGTAATTCAAAAAATCAGCCCGCTCCCTTTTCCAGCCGTTGAGATATTCTTCACACTTTTGTTTAAGTTCGTCAATTATTTTATTGTTTTCGTCTTCTTTTTGGTCTGACATTTTTTGTGAATTTTGAATTTAGTATTTTGCAGCTTGAATAGAATTTTAAATTCAGAATTCTGGATTCTTTATTCGATTCTGACTTCCAGCTTCTAGATACTGTGTTCTCGTTATAAAACCGTTTAATACATTTGGTTCTTGTGCCATTTGTCTAAAATATTAAGAATGTCAAATAAATTATCGTTTTCTAATGTTTGCATAATTTCCTGCATCATTTCCATCTGGCGAGCTATTTCTTCATGCGCAAACTCAACTTGTCGCACAATGGACATTCTTACAACATTCACTTCGTGAACGTCGTAAAATGTCGAGGCCTTGTCGAGTTTATCTGCAATATATTTATATGCCTTTTTTGTGGGAATTCTTCCTGCTGAAGTATGCGGCTGTTCTATATACCCTTTCTCTGTCAAAACCTGTAAATCATTTCTTATGGTGGCGGCTGAAACGTCTAAATCACTCACTTTCTTTAAAGATAAAGACCCCACAGGTTCAGCTCTGCTTATGTATTCCCTAATTAAATAATCCAGTAATTTTTCCTGCCTTTCTGAAAGCATATATGTATACTATAAAATTAGCAGTCCCATGTCAAGAGTGATAGCAATAAAAAAGAGCCGGCAAACAAGTCGTCGGCTTTAGCGGTCTGCTCCGATTTCGAGCTTTAGCTGTTGAAATTGGGCTATGAGCTTATCTGAGCTTTGATGCACGTGTTCTGCTTCGTTGATTAGCCACATATTCTGGTCGTAAGGTACGCCGTATTTTTCAAGCACTGCGAATATTTCTTCTTCTCTGGCGTGCCAGTTAAAAAAGTATAGGAGTTTGTGGTCATCAAACTGAAGTTCAATCTGAGCTTTTCTGTTGACAATTGCAATGCCGGTGCATCCGTCGTTAACCAGAAGCTCCTCAAACTCACAAAGCAAGCTCAACAGGACATAAATATCCATTTTGTCACAGTGGATATCCATGTGCGACCTTATTGAGCTTCCAGTTTTGACATGATGGCTGGTTTCCAGAACCACGTCAACAAGTTCGCCGACAATCCTTGCCAGTTCTAAAAACAGGTCAAAGATAATTTCTCTTGAGGCTGAAATGCTGAGAACAGGGGTTGCCCCAGAACCGTCTCGGCGAAACTCGCGCCGGAATCCTGTTTTTGGAGTTACCTTTAAGTCATACGAAGGAACAATTGCATCGGTCAGTGTGAAATTTCCATACCTCTTTATTCTTGCATGCGTTTCAAATTCTTCGTCGTCGAGTCCGTTAAAACTGTTTTCAGCATCAAAACGCTTGTCTTGCGCGGGTTTGCGCATTTTCGGCTCCTCCCTCTGGCGGTTTAGTTTGTAGATTTTCAACGTTCAGGCATTTAATATACCATCTTTTTGCGTAAAAAAACAGACCAAGAATTTCCACCGAGGATTTACTTGGTCCTTTAAGCGCTGGCGGCTGCCAGGGCTTCGGCTGGTTTGCCCATGTGGCTGATGAGATGGTCTCGAACCTGCTCAAAGCGCTGGTCTGCGTCCTCTGCGGTAGAATCTTCGCTTCGGGCATAATCGATGATGGCCTGCATATCCGCCTCATCAGCAGCAGAAAAGTTCGGGATTCGGGCTTGAATGTTTGTCCTTGCCTGATCAAGTCTGTCGCCATCGTCTAAAGCCGCTGCGACAGCCAGGCTTTGCACCAATTCCCAAGCGTTTTGCATCATGCACCTCCGATGCCAAAGAAAAGACAAAGGGCTGAAATGGCCAAATTGGCCGAATGGAGTCGGCGAGATTCGAACTCGCACCTCTTTTTCCTTAAGACTTCCGGAACTGGATTGGCATTATCTTAAGGATAAGTGAGTAGCTCCCCAACGACGGAACTCCAGACCCCGTTGCCGCTGGCGGGCAACTCACCGCCAGCGGCTGCGACAAGGTGGATCACCGGTCGCAAGACTGATTTGTCAATAATATAACGCCTCAAAAAAATTTGCAAGAAAAAAGCGACAAGAGCCTGTCGCTGAGCCTGAAAAAGCGTGAAATACACCCTGCAGGATTCGAACCTGCGATCTAGGCGTGGAAGGCCTATGCTCTACCACTAAGCTAAGGGTGCAATTTGTAATGTGCCAATAAAAGCGAGAGGAGCCCCCAGTGTGCGGGGCGATTCATAGAGGTAGGCTCCTCCAAGAGCCCCTCTCGTTGGCGCGGGTCGGGCGCGAACCCACCCACACAAATGGCCTTTTGCAGATCATTTCACCGCAACAAGGCCTTCTCGTCGGAACTTGCGCTTGGCGTCTTCTTGGTTGCCTTAGCGCAATCAGGCAACCTCCAATCAACGCCTCATCCGATCAATCTCACAATCATAAAGGGTTCTCCGTGGCCACGGTTGTTTTCAACCGGGTCGTTCCGGGAAATGCTGCGCTGGACCTTCGTCTTGGTCACCGCAGCGCGCGGGCCACCATCATCTTCCGAGCAAGCAGGCACGGGAGTCTCTTCATACATCACCTCCGTAGGGTAACAGGACATCAGAACTTTGGCTTTCTGGCCAGAACAATCCATGGCACAGCCAACGTTTTTTAATAATATTCCTCGCAAGAATACGTGTCAATGTTTTTAGTTGTGTATAACTAAAAAACGGAGCTGTTGCAAAGCTTCGTTTTTTTGAGAAAATTATTGCCCTGGTTGAGGGCTGCCCGCGGGCAAAGGAGGCCGTATCTGAATTGACTGGGCGGTTATGCTGCCGTCCGAATTTACCTTTCCGGTGACTGTTATATTCTCGCCATTTTTAAGGTCTGATGTAGCGCCATTTACAAACTTACCCACCTCGGTTGTGCCGGAATAAAAGACTATTCTCGAGCTGCCATCTCTGCCCTTTACAGCGATGCTCTGGTTATCCATTGAAAGCACGGTTCCGTTAACAAAACTGGCTCCGGTTTGAAAACGAGCGCCGTTAACGCCCGCTCTCTGCGAATTTCTCTGCGGAATCTGGCTTCCCTTATAAAACATGCCACCATAAAACGCGCCTCCAGCAACAACCGATAAAGCTATAACTGAAATTATAATTTGTGTTTGTTTGTTCATATATTTTGACGGTTAATAATAATTTTATTCGTATCGTAACGCTTCGATTGGATTCAGTCCGGCCGCCCTTCGCGCCGGGTAATATCCAAAAATTATTCCGATGACAGATGAAACGCCGAAAGCAAGCAAGATTGAAAACATTGAGACCTGTGTTGTGATTCCGGTAAATCTGGAAATTAAAACCGCGGCAACCCATCCTAAAGCAATCCCAAAGGCTCCGCCCAAAAATGTTAAGGCGAATGATTCCACTAAAAATTGCGTGCTGATGTCTTTTTCAGTAGCTCCGATTGCCTTTCTTAATCCTATTTCACGCGTTCTTTCGGTAACTGTTGTCAGCATCATGTTCATAATTCCGATGCCGCCGACAACCAAAGAAATGCCCGCGATTGAAGCCAAAAGAATTGTGAAAATACTTGTTACAGAGGAAGCTGTGCTTATTATGTCCTGCTGGTTTAAAATCTGGAAATCAGCCAGCACGGAGTTTGAAATATTATGCCTTTGCAGCAACAAATTGGTTATTTCGGTTTGGGCTTGAGCCATTACGCTTTGGCTTTGCGCTTCTATGCTTATGGTTGACACTGCGTCACTTCCCGCAAGAAATTTTTGCGCAGTAGAAATTGGTATATAAATCATATCGTCCTGATTTCCAAATCCTGTCCCGCCTTTTGATTTCGCAATTCCTATAACTTTGAATATTATATTATTAATGCGGATCGCTTCCCCGATTGGCGCAGTTTGCTGCCCGAAAAGGTCGTCCCTTGTGGTGGGGCCCAGCACGGCCACTTTTGACAAATCCTGCACGTTTTGGTCGGATATAAAAGACCCTGCATCTATTTGCAAATTTCTTACCTCGGGATACGCAGATGTTGTGCCGTCAATTGAGGTGTTGGTGTTGGTGCCCAAAGCTGTAACCTGGTATCGCTTTGAAGCCTCGGGGGCCACAGCTTTTACGGTTGCAATATTATTTTTTACTGCTTCAGCGTCGGCTGATGTTAAAGTTTGGGCGGCTCCCCTCCCGGCGCTTACTTGCTGGCCTACGCCTCTTTCAAAACCCGGGGTCACCAAAATCAAATTAGACCCGATTGACTGGATTCTGGCATCAATTGACCCTTGAGCCCCTTGTCCTATCGAAATCATGGCAATGACAGAACCAATGCCGATAACTATGCCCAGCATTGTCAATCCGGTGCGTAATTTATTTACGACCAAGGCCGAAAATGTTTCTTCAAATAAATCGCTAGCGTTCATGGTTTACTCTTTCGTCTTGAATAATTTCGCCGTCTAAAATATGAATTATCCTGTTTGCGTGCCCTGCAACATAGCGCTCGTGAGTAATCAAAATAATCGTGCATTTTTTATCATCATTTAATTTTTGAAAAGTTTCCAAAACAATTTCACCGGTTTTTGAATCAAGGTTCCCGGTCGGCTCATCAGCTAAAATTAAAGACGGATTATTCACCAAAGCCCTGGCGATAGCAACTCTTTGCATTTGCCCGCCGGACAGCTGGTTTGAACGGTGATGCCACCTGTCATCCGGGAGGCCCGCTGCAATCAAGGATTCAATCGCCCTTTCTTCCCTTTTTTGCTTTTCAACGCCAGCATACATTAAAGGGAGCATTACATTTCTTAAAACTGTGGCTCTTGGTAAAAGATTATATGCCTGAAAAACAAAACCTATTTTATTTTTTCTGACGCCTGCCAGCTCCTCGTCTGACAGACTGGAAACATCTTTACCGTCTAAAAGATACGTTCCGCTGGTGCTCGTGTCTAAAGCGCCCAAGATGTGCATTAGGGTTGATTTGCCAGAGCCGGAAGGGCCCATAATGGCGACAAATTCCCCGTCGTTTATTTTAAAGGAAACGCCTTTCAAAACAATTGTTTCGGCATCGCCATTTTTATAAATTTTTATTATATCTTTGCAGTCAATCATAAAATAAAAATTTACCGCCCAAAATTTCCGCCACCGGTATTTATTCTGGCTCCGCCGGTTCCGCCGCCGATTCCAGGAATGCCGAATGTTCCGGCCCCGGCAGTTGATGTTGTTGAGGCAGCAGAACTTGTTATTGTTTGAGTTATGACGTTTTCTCCGCCCGAAAGCCCTGATGTAATTTCTGTGTCGGTGTCGTTCGACAACCCTGTTGTTACGATTTTTTGTTCCGGCTTTCCGTTAATTAAAATTTGCACATATTTTGAATTGCCTGATGTTTTCACCGCTGAATTCGCCACCGTTATCACGTTTTGCTTTGCATTTGTAATAACATTTGCAGTAACGCTCATTCCCGGTTTCACTTGTGTGCCTGATGCGTCAAAAACAATTTTTACATTGTAATTTACAACGCCTTGAGTTACAGTACCCAAAGTGTCTATCTGCGCCACCTGACCGGCAATTGTCAAACCGTCTATTGCGTCAAAAGTGAGCGTTGCTTTTTGCCCCACCTGAATTTTTGTTATGTCAACTTCGTTAAAAGGAATTCCTGTAATGCTTTGGTTTGCAATGAAAGTTATAACGGTGCTGCCCGAAGACACGCTGTCGCCCCTATTCACCGGTATGTCGGCGACAATGCCGCTGAACGGCGCATAAATATAGCAGTTTGCAAGATTGTCTTTTGCATCTTGCAAAGAATTTTGCGCCTGCTGTACAGATAATTGTTGAGATTGCAGGTCTAAATCAGAAGTAGTAATTGCATCCTTGTCGTTTTTTATCGTGGATTGGGCATTCAATAAATTAGTAAGGTCAGCATCAAGCTTGCCGGCATATGTGTTAAGGCTGGTCAGTTGCGTATCGGCGACCGGAGCTGTTTTCAGGCCCATGGCTGAAACGTTGTCCTTGTAAAACTGAATAAAATTGTTTGCGCTTTTTATTGCATCGGAAACATCTTGAGCCGTTGTATATGTTTCGCTGATAATTGAGTCGATGACACTTGTGTCCGAAGTTCTTGTTACTAATTTGTAATCCGCAAAATTTTTATCGTAAGCCGCACGGGCTTTCTGATAAGCATTATCTGCATCTGCACGGTATCGCGGCGCTGTCGGGTTATGCAATTCTGCGCTATTCTTATAGTAATCGATATTTTGCTGATTGGCGCTTATGTCATAGTTAAAAAGCGCGCTTTGCAGCCCCGTCATAATATTTGGCAAATCCAGAAAGGTATTAGAAACGGCGTTAAAGGCATCTCCATAAGCCTGAGATAAGTTATCTTGCGCCTGTTGCTTATTTAAGGGCGTTGTCAAACCTGGCGCCCCTGCCAATTTCTGGAAGGAGAGTTGGGCGTTTTTTAGGCTCAACTCTGCATTTCTGACTGCTTTTTGTTCGTTTGCGCTGTCAAACTGCATTAAAAACGTTCCGGCTTTGACTTGTTGCCCGGGTTTGACTGGAATATAAATGACGTTTTCAGAAACCTTGCTTTTTATGTCAATTTGCTGGGAAGCAGAAACTTGCCCTGAACCGGAAACCGATGTTACGATAGTTCCTTTTTCAGCAGGCGAGGACACATAACTTACCTGTCCGGTATTCTTGTTTACCGAAGAATACCAATAATACCCTCCGCCTAAAATTAATAAAATTAATATTGCAGAAACTATTTTATGCTTCTTTGCCCGCGCAAAAGTTTCTTTCCAGATTTTTTTTAATTTATTTATCATAGTAGTTTAATGCAGGCGCCTGCCTGGCTGGCGGCGGAGGCAGAATCCTTATAAGTTTTGCGTCGATCTGCCCCTGTGCGTTTGGCGAACCAATTACAACAATATTATCATCGGCTTTAAGGTCGGAAATTTTTAGATTTTTTGCGCGGTCAACAATAGCAGTATCATCTAAAACATTTATTGTGTTCTCGATATTTTTTTGGTCTTTGACTATCAGCGTATTGCCCTCAATTTTTATAATAGAGCCGAAAATTCCGTGTCCGCCCATAAAATCTTCTCCCGGAAAATTGCCAAAAACGCCGCCTCTGGGGCCCGCAAAATTACGGTGGTAATCTTCTGCCCAGCGGAAAGAAAAACGCGCCCTTTCCTGGCCCACCCAGATTCCAGCTCCAAATGCTAAAATGATTATGGCAAATCCTAAGACTCCCACAATCGTCCATTTTAGAATATTTGCTGTTTTTGTTTGATTTTCTTTATCCATATAAAGATTTTAATAATAATCTCTTTTTGTATAAAAACAGCCTTACAGCAAACAGAAGTAATGCAGCATTAGCCAAAAATAATACTATTCCAAGAATCGGCAAAGATTCCAGCACGGCCAGCGCAGCATCCTGCCACGAATCAGCCAGCACGCCAAAATTGTTAAAGCTTAAAGATATGAAATAAATAACACCCGAGGATTTCGCCTGGCTGGCCAGCATTGATATTGAAAACGGCAAAGATAAAGCAGAAACAATCAAAAGAGTCAAAAATGATAATAGAATTTTTCTTGCCCGCTGCGTTTCTTTCTCTTTTTTGATGGCAAGAATAATTCTATCAAAAAGCCCCACAGGAGGTTCTGCGGGTTCAGCATAGGTGAATAGTTTTTCTACGTCCTTTCTCATGCCTAGTAATACGAACCAGGCTGGTTTTTGGGTGCGCTTAAGATATTTTTTTTCAGAGCAATTACCGCCCTTCTGTGCCTGCTTTTTACAGTTTGGAGAGGTTCTCCCAAGATGTCTGCTATTTCCCTAAATTTAAAGTGGTCATTGTACCTTAAAAATAGAATTGTCTGGAATTCGGGGTTTAATTTTTTTATAGAAAAATCTAGCCCTTGTTTTAAGTTCTTTTTGTAGAAAATTTCACTGGGCAAAGGCGAAGAATCGGAGATTTTCTCTATGACCATATTTTTCCCATCTGCGTTTTCAAAGCTTGACAGCGGAATCGTTTTTTTCTTTCTCTGCGAGTCGATTACCGTATTTTTGGCAATGGTAAAAATCCACGTTTTAAAGCTTTTTGACTGGTCAAATCTTTTTATATTTTTCCAAACCTTAATGAAAATATCTTGTGTTATGTCTTCCGACTCGTCTTTTTTACCAACCTGCCTGAAGACAAAGCTGTAAATCGGCTTTAGATAAATAGACACTAAAATCTCCAGCGATTTTTCATCGCCCTTTAAATATTTTCCAATCAACTCCGCTTCGTTGCCGGCTATTTTGTTGTTAGAAAAAGGCTTCATTTACAAATATAATATACCATAATCTCACCAACAAAACATCAAAGACGCCTCTTTTACGGGTAATTGCAGTAATACGCCGAATAACAGACCTTTTTTTATCCGCCGCCGAAAAGGGCGCCGACAAACGCTGCTGCAAATGCAAGCAAAACAATCACGCCAAAAACAACCAAGTGCCATGTTGGCTGTGTTAAATAACTGACTGCAGCCACGAGCATGTCTCCTATCATTTTGTTTGTTTTAAATAATATTTCTCAAAAACAAAAAGTCGTATTATTGGTACGGCTTTTTGCCGATAAATTTTAAACTTTTCTAATTTATTTTCAGCAAATCAACCTCAAATATTAATGTTGCGTTCGGCGGAATTATCGGGGGAAATCCGTTTGCGCCATAACCCAGTTCCGGTGGAATTGTAAGCTTTCGTTTTTCACCAACTTTCATTCCCAAACCCCCCTTCTCCCAGCCCTGAATAACCCGGTTTTGTCCCAATGTGAATTGAAAAGGAGTTCCTCGGTCTATTGATGAATCAAATTTTGTGCCATCGGTTAATGTGCCCACATAATTTACTGTCACCAAATCCCCTGTTTTTGCCGCCTCTCCTGCCCCTTGATTTAAAATTTCAACTTTCATGCCTTGAATATCATAATTAGAGGAGCTCAATGTGTTTCTGGATAAAAGCCAAATTCCGCCAATTACGACTATTAAAATTATTATAATTATTATTAAAGTTTTTTTATCCATATTTTTTATATATAAATAATTTTACCAAACCCCTTTTTATTTTACAAGACTTCCGGGCGGAACTTCCTTGTCGGGGTGCAATAAAACTGGGCCATTTTCATTGCTTGGGCATAAAATCATGCCTTGGCTTTCCATGCCCTTTAGGACACGCGGAGCCAAGTTATAGGCAAAAGGGCATTCTTTTCCGATTAACGCCTCTGGGGCGTAAAATTGGGCTATACCAGCGATAATTCGGCGCTTTATGGGCAAATTGTGCTCTTTTGGAGACTCGTCCCCCATTACCGATAAATTCATGGGTTCTTGACCAAAATCTACCTCTAGTTTCAGAAGCTTGTCCGACCCCTCTACTCTTTCAGCAGAAATAATTTTGCCAATTCTTATGTCTAATTTTTTAAAATCTTCAAAGCTTATTGTTTCCATAAAAATGCTGCAGTTAAAATAAAAATTATCGCAATTATAAAAATTATTAAACAAATAGTGACTAAATTTTTAATTTCCACCATAAAATTAATATAGTTTAAACTCTTCTGTGTGTATGGCGTTTTTATTAATACCAATTTTTAGGAATTGTTCTTTTAACTGCTTCATCATAATGCCCGGTCCGCATATTAAAACATCCTTCTCCATGGCATCATCAATATTTCTTGCGATAAACTCGGCTGTAAGAAATCCCAATGTATCGGTGGGCCAAAAAACTACATTCAAATTATTATTTGATTTTTTAATATATTCAATTTCTTCCTTAAATGCAAGACGGCCCCTGTCTTTGACAGAATAAAATAAATCAATTTTATAGCCGGAATCTTCGGGCTTCAAATCCCGCAACATGCTTAAAAACGGAGTTATTCCAACGCCACCTGCAATCCAAATTTGCTTTTTGTTATCATAGTTTCTAAAAATAAACGAACCATAGGGTCCCTCTATTTTTGCCCTCTCCCCTGCTTTCAGATATTTAATCTTTTCTGTGTAGTCGCCAAGCTCTTTAATTGCAATTTTTAGCGTTTTTCCGGGAGAGGAGCTTATTGAAAAGGGCTGGGATTCTCTTGAAACCTTGTCGCTGTATAATTTTATAAAAACATACTGGCCTGCTGAAAATTTTATTTCCCTGCCCTTTGGAGCAAACTCTAACTCATAAATGCTGTCGGGGTGGTTTTTGGCCTCAACAAAAGAGTAGTCGTATCTTTTTACTAAAAATGCGTTAAATAGGGCGCGGTACAAAAAAGCCAAAATTCCCAAACTTCCTAAAACAAAGAAATAGTATTTTAGCGCCGGGTTTTGGGCCACATCAAACCCGATTGTAAGCGTGTGCAGAAATGCAAAAACAAATGCCAAGCCCATAAACTTGTGCGTGAATTTCCAGACTTGGTATTTTATTTTGGTATAAAAAGTTATAAAAAGAAAAATTATCATCAGCGCCAAGCCGATTGTTCCATAAGCTTGGGGCAAATTGCCGGCTGACGGCAAAAAGAACATGGCAGCGGCCCTGTATGAAACTAAAAGATAATTATATGCCAGCAATAAAGGGTGTATCAGCAGTAAAGAAAAGGCAACGCCTCCGATAAAATGGTGGCTGAAATAGGTTTCATTTAAATTGCCGAAGAATTTTTCAAAAAGTTTGATTCTGGCGCTTAAAATCATGGCGCACGAAAACAAGGCGAACCCCGACAGCCCAAAAATCTGGCCCACGCCCGTTGAAATGGCCGATAAGCTGGAAAACCGCTGGCTTAATGGCGCATCAAACGCCCACATTATTACAGGCAAAACCGTTAAAAAAGAAATAATCCACCATCCGCTTTTATTTAAAATTTTATTTTGCATATTTTAATTATACAATATACATTTCTTGGTTGTATCCGCCCAAGCCTACGAATTCTGCCTCGCCTTTTAGAATTTTTTCGAAAGGACGGCAGGCATAGCATCCAGCCTCTCCTCTTGGGCAATTAAATTCCTTTTTTTCTCTGGCCTCTTTTATTCTTTTGGCAATTGAAAGCACATCGTCAAAAGATTTTTTTACGTCAGGCAAACTCACTGGAACGGGCTCGTTATCTTTGTCTAAATACCAATAAGCCGCCCCTGAAACTTTTCTTTTTTGCAAATTATTTAAAAGCAAAAGATAAATTGGCAGTTGAAGCGAATCTTCTTTTTCCTCGTTTTTGCCTGTTTTAAAATCAATAACTTTTATACTGTCGTCTTCTGGAACATACTCCAGCCAGTCAATTTTTCCATTTAAAATTATGTTTTCTTCTTCTGACAAGAAAAAGTTCGGCGGCATATTGTTGTCTGATGGAGGAAGCTTTACGGTTTTTTTCGCCAGAGGCCCCGGGTTTTTTTCCACGCGCAAAATCATGCCCAATCCCCTGCCTTTTGCTTCGACTTCTTCTTTTGCAGATTTGAATCCCCCAATTTTTCCTGAAACTTTTTTCCATTCTTCTTCGAAAGTTTCCTCTAAAGGTTTCTTGAATCTTTCCTCTGTTTTAAAAGCCGACAAACCTTCAAGTGTTGCGTGAACCGAAATTCCCAAGCTTAAAGCAGGGCTTGTTATGTTTATTTTCCTGCCGAGATCATTTTTATAAACGTATTTTAAATAATACGATCTGGGGCACCGCAAAAAATCATTTATTGACGAATGTGAAACCCAAACTGAATTGTACTTATCTTGTGGCATAAAATTTTTATTGTTTAAAGCCCTTCGACTTCGCTCAGGACCATGCGCTCACCTTTGAGCGTGGTCGCAGATGTCGCGGAAATCGCAGTACTGGCACTGCCAGCCGGGAGTTGCGGTGAATTCGCTATTTTTAATTTTTTCTATTTCTTCTATAATTTTTGCTTTTTGGTTTTCCAAATCATTTTCGCTTCCCAAAAATGCAGCTTTTTTGCCGTCGTCTAAATAATGGTAAACAAGCTGTTTAGGCGCCAAGTGCAAAACCTCCTGCGAAGCAATTTGGTAAATCAAAAGCTGTTCTTTTGCATCGTCGTCCAACTTATCCTTTGACTGCCCCGTTTTGTAGTCCACAATTACTACGCCGTCTTTTTCCTCATCAATTCTGTCTATTACGCCATAAAGCGTGTAATCACCTATTTTTAAATTAAATGGCATTTCAAGAGCCAAAGTATCATTGATTTTTAAAATTTTTGGCGGATTCTTCTCAAACTGGGCATAAAATTCCTTTATAATTTTTTTGCCAAGTTTTAAATAATCATCTTTTTGCTTTGGGGTTTCATACCATTCATCAATCCAATTCTTCTCAAAAGTTTTTACCAAATCATCAAATCCACAAATTCTTGTATTCTGCAGAATATTAGAATGTTTTGGCTTTGCTTGTTTTACGGTTTTTATTTTTGCGGATGTGCCGAATAAATCTACCTGCTCGGATTTTTGGGGTTCGTTCGCTGTTTTTAGAAACTCGTAAAGCGTGTTGTGCATTGTTTTTCCAAATGAAAAAACTGCTTTGCCGCGTGTCGGCACTTTTAAAATAAATCCAAATTTATACTGCAATGGGCATTTTTCAAATGCAGCCAGCTGCGAATACGAAAAATGCTCTGGCATAAACTGGTTTGGCACCCGGCTTTGCGCGATATGCCTGCTCGTCTCGCCAGCCCTACTCGCCCCTGCAAAAGCAGGGGCTCGCCCGCCCCTAGCCCGCTCGCTCGCAGGCACGTCGCGCTCCGCCTCGTCTGCCTTATATCCCATCTCAACTAAAAATCTTGATAATTTTTTCTTTCTTTGGCCGCCATAGTCGTCAGCCGAAGTAAAATAGAGCTCTTTTTTGGCCCTTGTCATTGCAACATAGCAAAGACGCCTTTCTTCCTGCAGATGAACGTCGCCCTCTGGTTTTATGTCTTTTATCAACTCGTTTGGCAATTCAATCGGGTCTTTGCGCTGGTCTGTTGGAAATCTGCGGTCAACCATATTTACCAAGAACACATATTTAAATTCCAAACCTTTGGCGCCATGAATTGTCATCACTTTTATCATTTCAGGGCCTTTTTCGGGGTCAAATTCAAGTTTTCCTTCTTCGCCAGATTCAAGCTCCAAATTCATTTCCTGCATAAAATTTTTTAAAGTCGGCTCAACATTTGCTTCTTCAAAAGTTTTTACTTTTTTGCTGAATTGATTAAGCAAGTCTATTCTCTCGGTTTCTTCGTTGCGAATTAAATACTTTAAATATCCAGAGTCTTCCAAAAAAGAAACTAATAATTCAAAAACGCCTTTTGTGCGAGCATCTGCGCTGTGTTTTTTAATCAAGCTTAAAATGAAAACAACTTTTTCCTGCGTTTTTGTGGAGATGCCCGGAATTATTGCCAGTTGCTCTAAGGCGTCAAAAAGCGAAATGGTTTTTTTTCTGCAAAATTGAGTAATTGTTGCAATGTCATTTTCCTCAATTTCCAAAAACGGTAAATTTAAAATTCTATAAACAGCTGTGCCCTCGTGGTAATTATCTAAAAGTTTAAAGTACGAAATTATGTCTAAAATTATGGGTTTTGAGTAAAGCCCTCGTGAAGCCAAAAACTGGTAAGGCAAATTTGCTCTTTCTAAAGCCTTAATAAATGGAATTGCACTGTCATTTGCTCGTACCAAAATTGCAAAGTCGTTGTATGCCGCCTCTTTATCTCTTTTTAAAATTTCCAGAATCTTTTTTAGAGTTTCGCCCACTTCCCCGTCTAAATTTCGCGCGTGAATGTGCTGCACAATCCCCTCTTCCTCTGTATTTGCTACTAGTTTTTTGTTTATTTTATTTCTAAATTCCAGTCTGTCAGGATTGTTTTGAATTATAAAATTGTATGATTTATCTAAAATGTTTTGTGAAGACCTGTAATTTTTTATCAGCGAGACTTGTTTGGCTTTTGGGTAGTCTTCCTGAAATTTTACAATGTTTGAAAAGCTTGCTCCTCTCCAACGGTAAATTGCCTGGTCGTCATCTGCGCAAACAGTGAGGTTTGGTTCCCGCCCCTCCGGGGCGAGGCTCGCCCCGCTCTGCGGGGCGGCGGCCAAGAGTTTTATCAACTCGTACTGCGACCAGTTTGTGTCTTGGAATTCATCAACTAAAATGTATTTAAATTTTTCCCGGTATTTTTTTAAAATTAAAGGGCGTTGTTTAAACAGTTTTAAGCAATAGTTTATTAAGTCGCCAAAATCTAAAGCGCTGTTTTCAAGCAAAATTCTTTGGTAAACGTGATAAGCGTTGGCAACCTCGGTGATCCTTTGGGTTTCTTGGTCTTCTTGAACATCGTCGGTTGTTTTTAAATCGTCTGCGTACTGCAAATAATTTTCCGGGTAAACCTCCTGGTCTTTGCAATGGGAAAAATGCGAAATTAATGCTTGGATAAATTTTGTTGGGTTGCCCAGTGCCCGGTAATAATCTAAATCAAACTTATCTAAATTTTGGCGCGCCAAAAGCCAGCCAGAAGTCTGGTCTAAAATTTTAAAATCTGTTGGCAAGCCGATGTCTAAAGCGTTTTCCCGCAAAACCCTTTCGCAAAATGAATGAAAAGTTGAAACCCACAAATCCACATAGCCAAATTCCAGTAATTTATCAACTCTTTCTTCCATTTCAAAGGCCGCTTTTTCAGTAAAAGTAACAGCCAAAATTTCTTCGGGTTTTGCCAGCCCTTTTTCAATTAAATTTACAATTCTTTGCGTAATAACCGTTGTTTTGCCCGTTCCAGCTCCTGCCACAATTAAAAGTGGCCCACTTTCATGGAGTACCGCTTCTTTTTGCTCTTTGTTTAATTTTAACTCTTCAACTGCCATGTTTGTATATCTTACCATTTCATTTACTTTTTTGTAAACAAAAACCGCCCCGAGAAGGGCGGTTTTATTTAAATTCCTATTGCTGGCCGGGTTCCTTTTTTCTTTTTTTGAAATAATAAAATATCAAAAATAGGATAAATAATATGCCGATGACAATTAATAAAGCCTTGTAATAAGGACAAATTAAACCATACAAAATGATTAGTATAATTATCGCGGCAAGTGATAAAACCCATCTTCTTTCTTTGTTTTTCTCCTCCCTATTGCTTTCTAATGAAAGCAATAATAAAATAGTTACGATAATTATAAAAATGAAAAGAATTGAGCAAAAATTTATTCCGCCATTAAATAAATCTAAAAGAGATGCCAAAAAAAGTTCGGCAGGATTTCCTTTGTCTTGAGCCTTCTCTTCTTCAGTATTTTCTCCGCCAATGTCCGCTCCGCCGCTGCTGCTTCCGCCGCCGGATGGCCCGCCTCCGCCGACTCCCTGGTTTACTACCGCAACTTCTCCTGGGCTTTCTTCTTCAGGGCCAGTTTCTGCCGCCTGAACTCCCGGGGCAGTAAAACTGTGTTCTGTGCTGATTGCAAAAGAACCGTGTGAAACAACTCTGTAATAATAAGTAACTCCGGGCACTAATCCAGAAATATTCATTGAATGGAGAATCACAAGAGACGGGTCTTCTATGGTTGAGTGAGCATAGCCGTAATTTGGAGGATTGCTTAGTTGAAAAACGTGAGTTTCGCTTTCTGCCGAATAAATTACTCTGCTTGTAGCAATATGGTTGGTTTCCCAGGTAATATCTGTCTGGTTAAGCACAACGGGCAAAGAGGCTTCATTAAAAATTGTTAATCCGGTGTCACCGCCAAAATAGCTTCCGCCGCTGGGCGGCCCGCCTCCGCTGCTGCTCCCGGTTGTTCCTCCGTCGCTGATTGTTTCTTGTCCAAAAACCCCTATATCAAAATCAAAACCAACTTGTTTATTTTGATAATTATTTTCGGCGCCGGGAAGAAAAGAGACAGTAAAATAATATCTTATAGTGCTCCCCGCCCCTAAATCAGAAAGTTTTTTTTCTCCGGCTGCAAAAAAATCTGTAAGAGATACCTCCCCATATAAATTAGAAGTTCCGTCGGTAATTACTAATTTTAGCTGGTCAGCCAAACAATCCACAGAGCAAGAAGTATACTTTTTTGCTTTAACTCCTATTGTTTCTGTTTCCGAAGTATTATTGGTCACATCAACATATCTAGTCACGGTTCCGCCAGGCAAAAAGTTTGCCTCGCTGAATAAGGGCGATTGTTCAAACAGAACAGTAAAATCAGCGGCAAAAACAGAAGAAGCCGGCAACATGCCAATTGCCAAAATTGTAAAACTCGCTGTTAAGATTGTTTTCTGTAATTTATTCATAATTTTTTATTCAGCTACGGGAGCCGCTGCCGGTGCGCTAGACTCCGCAGAACTGCTGCTTGGAGACTCTGTTGGCTCTGGCGCTGCGCTGTCATTGCTATCAACTGTTTCAATCACATCCTGCAAATCATTTGAGGGGAGCGCGATGATTTCGTCGCTAACTGCCGGGCTATCGGTAGTTTCTGTTTCAACTGGAGTTTCAATTGCATCCTGATTTTGCGCAGGTTCTTCTGAAGGCTGGACTTCTCCAGCAACACTTTCGGGCGCATCTGTCGTTGTATCATCTTCCTGGGTTATATCGTCTTCATTACTTTCTTCTACTGCTACAATTTCCTCGACTGGCGCTATTTCTTCTGTTATGGTTTCTTCAACTGGCGCCGTCTCTTCGGTCACCGAAACTTCTTCTGTTGCGACATAAAATGCTTCAAGCTCGCTGAAAATGTCATTTATTTCTCCTTCTAAAATATTTGTCCCGCCTGGCGTCGGCACAGGGTCTACCCATGCCCCCACTCCGTCAGGAATTCGGGCATAAGAAAATCCTTCGGGTTTTTCAAATGTCCAAGAATATGAATCAATTAAAACAGAAGATGAAACAGGGTAGCCGTTGTATAATCTTATGGTCTCGACATCGTTATTAATAGAAAAATCGCTGTCTCCGTTGCGGTAAACCACCAACCATCCATGAGCTGGCACAATTGTGCTTCCAGTATTAGTGTTGGCAGTTGTAATATAAAGTTCGTGTGAATCATCAGAGTCATAAACAACCCAGCCAGCAACGTCAAAATTAATATTGCTGTTATTGTAAAGTTCTACCCATTCTCCATTCGGCTTTAATGCGGTATCAGACCCAACTGGATTTGCTAAAATTTCATTTAAAACAATTGTCTTGCCGATTTTTACTCCGCCGGATTTTTCGTCAACATCAATAAATCCGCCCGATGGCGCTGGAAAATCCTGGCTCCACGCAGTAAAAACCCATTTAAAATAGCAAGTTTTATCCCAAACAGATGGCGGAGCTAAAGGGTCAACAGTAAACGTATAGCTCCAGCTCGCTGGATTATCAAGCGCAGATGCAATAGAAGTAAAACTCAACAGTGGACCCGAATAATTTTGTGTCCCATCGGTGGCATCTAAATTAATGTAATCACACGGATCTGTGTCCGAAGTTAATGGGACAATTTCTGAAGTATATTGCGTTGGCAAGCTTCCATTGTTTGAAACAGTAATTGAAGTTGCAGTCGTATCAGTAGGATACATTAAACCAGAAACATAAACTCCCTGCGGATCCAAAGAGATATCCAAACTGCTGGCAGAAAAGCCATTTTCGGCAATATTCTCAATGTCATTAAAATAACTTAAAGTGTTGCCAACAGCCGAAAGCGCTGTCCAATTAAGACCGATAATCATTGAAAGCGCTGTTATTTTTAAAATGGATTTTTTGATTATCATTTTATTCAGATTCGTCTTCTTTTCTCCTTTTAATCTCTTTATAAATTTTTATGATTTCATCACCGACAATAATTAATGCAGGCACCATTATTATCACTATAAACCCCGCTGGCTTTTTGGCAAACTCCACAGCATAGCCGGCAAAAGGAACGCTAAACAAAACCTTTCCTATAATGTCTTTTTTGCCAATCTCCTTGGAATCGGGCGCATTGTTGGCATCACCCTTGGTGATGTAAACCGGATTGCCATCAACAACTTTAATGTCATAAATCCTGTGGGTGGTCGGCGTTTTTGTTTTGCTGGACAGACCGAAAGTAATTACATCTCCTATTTTGTATTCTTGCTCTGGTTTTACCACCACAACGCTTCCGATTGTTATTTTCGGATCCATTGACCCGGAAATTACAGTCAATACTTTGTAATTCCCTTTTATCGGCAGAACAGAAACAATCAGCAAAACCGCAACCACAACTATAAACGCAACAAATATGGAATAAATAATTTTCAAAATTTTCATTTGCGAAATTACAATTTTAAATAACAAAGTCTTTATAAGTTGTCCTATGTTAAGCGTCCATAGGACAACCTAAAAGATTTCGGGATTACGATTAATGTTAAGGAAGAGTAACTCCCGAACACAAGAACGCACCGTTATTTCTCACTTGTTCAGCATAGGCAGTAAGGTCTGCGGTAAATGAATCTGACTGCGCAATGTTACCCATAGATGCACCGTTACAGCTAAATGGATTGTCTAGATTAGGAGTAAGTGTTCCTGCGCACCACGCCAAACCAATATTCTGGGTAGTATTTGTTGGTAAAAACTGTGAGTTTGACGAATCCATATTCATAATGCTTGTAAGGGTTGACAACGGTCCGCTGCCGAGAGCAGTTTCGCCTGTGTTATAAACACCATTGCTGTTGGTATCTGCCCACGTGAAGACATTAAGATAATTTGAGAGTTCACCGTTTCCAAGCGGATTACCTCCAGATCCGTTTACGTCACCTGCAGCTAATTCAGGAGCAAGTGGCTGTGCCGGATTTTCTTGGTCATCTTTGTTGTCAACAATGAAACATGCATATGCATCGTTGCTGGAAACGTGGAGACTGATTACGTTTGTTCCATAATCACCCGGCTTTACATCATCGAAGCTGAAGAACGTTTGATCGGTTAAATCAGTTGACTGCCATAACTCACAATGATTCTGGAAATATTCATCACCGCAATCTCCGTCAATAGTGAGTCTGTAGAGCAATCCGCCCGGATTGTCCCAGGTTGCGCCCACAGGCCTTAACTGATTTGTTACCGTGATTTCAAGAACATTTGTTCCTTGTACGATCGCAGCAGAAAAACCAGTGTAGGAATCCTGGCCTGCCAGGTTGTAGTTTTGGTCGGCTGGATCACTGCCAATAATGTTTCCGTTAAGCCTCACTACGTATCCGTTGTCTGCCGCTGTGGCTAAATTAAGGGTTGCTCCGCTTATCGGACCCATCCAAACAAATGTGTTTTCAAAGGTATATGTGGTGTCAATTCCCTTTTCTGCCTCTGGGGTGGGGTTAGTCCACCAAATCCATTGAGCGCCCGGGATGCTTGCTGTCCACGCCGAATTTATTGGAGACACCAAAACTGCCGGGTGAGGCCAGGGTCCTGGATCAGTTCCGCCGATGGTTCCCGTTACTGTATTAGTAGTATCGCTTTGTACCGCTACGCTACAAGTTTTGCAGTCTACTCCGTTGTAGGTCTGCGCCGTGTGATCAACCTTCAAATCAATACTGCCGGCGGTAAAGATATTAGCAGCCGAGGTTTCAGTATCGCTGAATAAGGCAATCGTCGCGCCAACTCCAACAACTGCAACCGCAACAATTACAACTAAACTAATTATTATTTTTTTCATAGGTTTTTTGATTCAGATAATTACTCTTGTGGTATACATTGGAAATCTGTATTATTTCTTGACTGAACAACATTAAAACTGATATCGCCGGTCAAGCTGTCGGTCTGAACTTCGTTGCCTGTTGCTAATGGAAGTTCCCAAGAAACACCCAAACATGCAGTTGAACCGCCGGCTAATGCACCAGTAGAAGTTGTTGAATCATAAACTGGCAATACGCCATTTACTGGCTGGCCAGAAACCAAAACTGTTTCGTCGCCATCTAAGACGTTGTTGCAGCTATTGTCACTAGCACCATTGTCTCTCCAAACTGTCCAAACCATAGCGTTTTGCAATTCGCCTTCTCCAGCTCCAGGAGTGCCACAAGTGGTATCATTTCCTGATGTTGGGTCTGATTCTGGTTCGGTGCAGCCATTATCTGCATTTGTTAAATTTAAAACTTCTGCGCAAACCCAAGCATCGTTATTAATAACGTGCAAGGAAATTGTATTTTCTCCTTCATCTCCCGGCTTTATGTCGGCAAAATTGAAGAATTTGTCAGAAGTTGGATTTAAATCCTTTAGTTGCCATGTTGCAGCTACAACTGGCTCGCCGTTGTAAGATGCTGTGCTGTCAATCTGTAAATCAATTGCACCAGCGGTAAATGTATTACCTGTTGATGTCTCTGTGTCGCTGAAAAATGCGGTTGTTGCGCCAACTGCAATTGCGGCAACCACAACGACTACGCTTAAACTAACTACTATTTTTTTGTTCATTTTTAATTTATTTAATTTTTTATTATTTCTTTCTTAAAGAGCTACTTCGACCTTTAATTATTGCTAACAAATGACACAACTTGTCGTATTGTATATTTCTACTTTACTCGTATCAAAAACCTTGTCAAGTCTTTTGCGGAAAAAATACGTAAAATTCTGTGGATTGTCCATCGGACATTATTAGATTTTTTTAAAAAGGCTTCCCGACTTGTACAGCCACGCGGTTGAAAGAATAATTAATAACGGCAATAAAAACGAATCTTCAAGAATGTTGTTGGTAAGCCCTGTGTCAATGGTTATTGCCTCTCCTAAAATTCCTGTCTTTGAAACAATAATTGTGGAGCTGGCGCTGGCGTAAGCCTCTGTTGCTTTTACAGAAACGCTGTTTGCCAAAGTTGTCATTCCAAGCGAAAAATTTTGCGGCAAAGAAACTTGCGCCCGATAAACAACGGTTTTTGTCTGGCCGGCGAAAATTGTACCCAAATTAATTCCCGCAATTATATCACCAGAACTTGGCGTATTATTTATTGTCAAACCGCCCTTATAAATAAGGCTTGAAGGAAGAGTGTCTTTTACAACAACATTGTGCAAATCCTGCGGCCCGTTTGCTTTTACTAAAAGCGCAAACTGCATTATGTCTGAAGGGCTGGCCGAGGCAAATGTTGACCAGTTTAATTTTCCAGAAGAAAGATTACGCGCATATTTAGCTATGGCCAATAATCCATTTGACGTAACAACGGGCGTTGATGCGGGGGTTGTAAAAGTTAAATCCTGGCCGTAAACAGTTCCGTTTAGTGTTGCAGCAAGAAACAAAACAATTATACTTATTTTTAAAATCGCACTTTTCATAACTCTACCCTATTCTTATCAAAAATATTTGTCAAGCAATATTAATAATTAAGGTTTTTTATATACGAGCTTAGAAGATTGCCCTTAATTATGATGTCTGAGGCTTTTATTGCGTTGAGCTGTTGATTATAAATATCAAGGCATTTGTCTGCTGGCACAGGGTTTTTGTATGGCATTAAAAAACAGGCTCCATGGCTGAATACGCCGTCGCTGTTTGCCTGGAATGCGAGGCTGCCGGATAAAATTGTGTTTATCGTGCCAAAAACTATGTTGCGGTGCACAACAATGGGGTTTTTGGCATTCAAAACATCCTGGCCCAAAACGCTTTTGGGCGCTTTTATGCCCAAAAGGTTTGCAACTGTCGGAAAAAAATCCAAATGGCTGGCAGGCGCTGTAATTTCGCCCTTTAGCTCGCCCCCGGGCACCAGCAGAATCAGCGGAACCTGGCTGTTTGACATTCCCGCAAGCTCTCTGGCATCGGTTCCCAGCGCTTTGCTGATGTTGGTGAAGCTTCCGTGGTCTCCTAAAATTGCGATAACAGAATTGTCATACAATCCGCTTTGCTTTAATTTGCTGATGAATTCGCCCATCGCCCTGTCTGCATAATGCACGGATTCCAAATACTGCTGCTGAGTGTAGCTTAATTTGGTGTCCTGCGGAATTGCCAGGGTCTGCAAGTCTTTCGGCAGCTCAAATGGGACATGCGAACTCATCGTAATTAAAGTTGCCATAAACGGCTGGCTGAAACCCCTTATTTTATCTGCAGATTGCAAAAAGAAGTCCTCATCGCCCAAATCAGAAGGCCCTTTGCCTATGGACCTGGAGGGTTTGTAATCGGAATAGTCAAATTGCTTTTGATACCCTAAATTAGGATAAATGTTTGACCTGTTCCAAAAAGTTGGCACATCTCCATGCAAGCCATAGGCTGAATACCCGTTGCCGACAAGAAGCCTTGGCAGGGCCTGGAAATTATTTTGGGCATAATCAACGAAAACCACATCATCTTGCAGGGCATATAAAGAAGTAAGGGTCGTAAATTCAGAATCAGCCGTGTTCCCCGGGCCAACCTCGCCATAATAATTGCTGAAATACAAGCCGTCTCTTGCCAGTTGGTTCAAATTTGGGGTGATTTCACTGCCGCCGATTGTTTGATTGATTACCGCATTTTCTAAAGACTCAACTTGAATCATTATTAAATTTTTACCCCTGGCAATTCCCGAATATTTTTTAGTTTCATCCGCTTTTTGCCGGCTTTTTGCAAAATTTACCAAAAGTTCCGAATCAGCCGTAGTAACTGAATTTGTCCTCAGCGCATATTTTATGGCATCTTCAAAGGAGAAGTTAATTATGCCGATTTTGCCGACAAGCATGTTGAAGTCGTAAACATCCGAGTAAAGCCGGCTGGTGCTTCCCCACTCCTTTTTTTCTTCGCGAATCAAAAAATAGTATCCGCCAATTGCAATAAAAACTATCAGCAAAAAAATAATAATTTTTTCCGCGCCCGAAAAAGCAAAGTCGCACAAACGGTATTTCTTGCTGAAAGCAACAAAAAAAGCAAATAAAACAATTAAAAAACCGCTTATAAAAAGCAGGAGCTTGAAAGAAAGCAGGGAAAACACCGCTCCCAAAACCGAAATTGCCAGCGCCGCATATTTTAATGCAGAAACCTGAAGAAAGCTTTGCGCATACTGAAAGTAAATAAACTGAGCAACAAAAATACTGGAGATAAAAAACGAAATAATCAGGAGGTAAATGTACCGCCCCCTTTTTTTAAAAAACAAAGACGGGCCGTATAATATAACGCCGGTTGCAAAAGTTACCAAGATTCGCCTGACGGTATATAAATTTGGGTTGATTTCTAGCCAAAAATTAAATAGCTGATTTTGCAAAACAAACAAAACCGCCAAGCCCAGCGGCAATAAAACTATCTTTAATTTTTGGAAACTCTCCATTAGAATCAGTTTACCAAAAAAAACGAGCAGTTTCCATACTGCTCGCCCTCGCACGATGGCGAAAGCCTAGACTGAAACTGCAACGCAGCCATAACAGCGGCGTTCCAGCTCGCTCATTATTTCCTCGGGGACATACCCTGCCCGTTGCAGCAGGTTGCGGGCAAAACGGTCGCTTTGCAAGAGAGCATAAAAGATGTGTTCTATCTTGCAATGCTCTGACCCGAACTGAAAGGCAATGTCCCAAGCCGCTTCCAAGACGTTCTGCGCAGGCCTGTTCCAAGGAAGGTGTTCTGGCACGGGCGTATCTTCGCTGTGCCGAGTCGCGCGTTTTTTGACCAGCTCATAGCCGATCTCGCACGCGAGTATCGTCTCTTTCACGAGTCCTGGCGGCGCAGACTTCAGGATTGAAAGCAGAAGATGGTCAGGACCTACTTCAGGACTATGAAGTTCTCTTGCAACATCACTGGCGCCGTCAATTAGAGACTGGTCTTCGTTGCTGTACCACCCCTTGCCCATGGGAATCTCCTTTCCCAAAAAGGACAAACAAAAGTGTAACGCTTAAATAATTTTACTCTCGCCAAGATTGTTGTCAATGGTGCATAAAAAAAGAGCAGGTCAACAAAAAGTCGGGCGCTCTGCGCCCGACTTCGTCGCACAATGAAATTATTTCTTCTTTCCGCCCAGTCTCCTTGCCTTTTTTTTACTTTTTCTATCCAGCCTTTTTCTGTTTGCCCAAGTAACCATAATATTATTTTAATAATTTTGTTCCGGGGCTTGGATTCGAACCAAAATACTGGCCTCCAAAGGGCCATGTCCTACCATTAGACGACCCCGGAATGTTTTATAATGATACTATTTTCAGCGAGTTTAATCAAGATGTCGCACAATGAGATTATTCTGAAATAGATGTCTGGCCGTTAATTTCCAAATAAAAGTTTTTTTCCTCAAAACTCATCTGCTTTGTCTGTTTATTAATGCTCAAAACCACGCCGAGCCCTTTTCTGACATTTTCGGAAAAATACTGGTCAAAAATAAAATTTCCCAAGGAGTAATAAATTCTTTTGTTTTTATAAACTTCCATCGGCACAATAACATGCGGATGAGAGCCAATTACCAAGCCAGCACCAGCATCAACAAACTTATGCGCCAGCTCTCTGTCTGCTTGGCTTGGTTCAGAAAAATATTCCTTTCCCCAGTGGCAAAAAACGACCACAATATCGGCTTTTTCTTTGAGAGATATTATCTCATTGATTGCAGAAATCTGCTCCAAGCTCGGCTTTGCAACAAATTCGTTATAGCTTACAAAGCCAAATTTCACGCCGTCAACCTCTTTTATCGTGCTTTTTTCCCCGCCGGGAGCGCCAAAGTAGCTGACATGCGCAGAATCTAAATATTTTTCAGTCGAGTCAATCCCCTTCTGCCCGAAATTTAAAATGTGATTATTAGCCAAGTTAACTAATTTAATGTTTTCTTCGAAAAGGGTTTTTGCCAGACTTTTATCAAATGTAAAAATTGTATTATCGGTCGAACCGACTTTTGTGTCGGAGCTCACCGATTTTGAGTCTGTTATAGGTCCTTCTAAATTTGCAAGAACCAAATCATTATTTTGCAAAAAATTTGAAACCTTTTCAAAAATGAAGTTATTTTCGCCTCCGCCAGCTGGCGGATTTTGGGCGTAGTAACGAATTCCCCTGTCAAACATCAGGTCGCCAACGAACAAAATCTGCACAGAATTTGGAATTTCGTAAAAGCCGGACACATAGCTGGTTACGGTTTTTTCCGCGCCCGCTAAAAAATCCGATGAATCCTTGTTTCCAATTAAAGAAAATTTATAGTCTTTTGGGTTTGGCAAATACCCCGACATTACGGCCAAGCACGAGACGCAATCAGAAGTCACCTCCGAAATTTTATCAAGGCTTAAATTTCTTAAAATTTCTAAGCTTTTTTTATCGTTTGCTTTGGCTGTTTTTTGGGTTGCATCATGCGAAAAGTCGGAGCTTACAATCAAAATTGATTTTTCGTTTGTCAAACCCTTTAATTTTTTGCCCAAATCAAATAATTTTTCGTATGAATAATTATTTTTAACAACAATCGGCACTATTTTCGCGTTCGGAAAAAAGTTTTTCACAAACGGAATTTCAACCGAAATGCCGTGTTCCAAACCCATTGCAGAATCGTTTATCATAACATTTTCCCTTGCAATCAAGCTGTTTATCGCTTCTTTGTCGCTGAAAATATCTCCGAAAGGAGTTTTCCATGGCATTTTGCTTGCATAGGCAATTGTGCCAGCCGGGAAAAAGACGTTGTAATGGTCGGGCGAAATTAGAAATACGGTAAAAACCTTTTCGTTTCCAATTTCATTGTAAAAATCTGCAATAAATTGCTTTGCCAAAAAATGATGCGAAACAATTCCAGCCAAAACGTCGGGGCCGGCAGATGTTTTTGGCAAATTTGCAAAAACATTTTCATAGGCCTCCTCGCTGCCGTATAAGCTGTTTAAAAACGAGGCCGGCTGGATAATTTCGGGGCTCAAAAATGTTTCTTTTTGCGGGAGATTTTCGCCAACGAAAAAACTAGCCGCTGTAATTACAACGGCTAGAAAAATTATCAAAAATATTATTTTTTGGTATCGCATCCTATTTTATTAACGCCTTGTTCCAGTATGGCATTGGCGGAAGTTTTGTTTTGCTTATATACGCCCAGCTCTGCCAATCTTGGTCGGTGAATCTTCGTCCGATAGGGCCGGTAAACTCATAATAAGAATAAACAAGCCCCTTGGTTAACCTTGTGCCGTTTACGTCTTTCACCGCCACATAAACATAATTTGGAATGCCATCGGCTTCATAAAGTATTTTCATGCCGGGCGCATCGGTGTGCACATCAGCAATAATGGCAGACCTTGCGTTGCTTTCCTGCGGAACTTGCGAATCGGGTGGAAGCAAAATGGAATCCAGCAGGCCTGCGCTTAATCTCAACTTTTCAAAGTCATCATCTGAAATTGTCTGGTTTTGCAATTCCGAAATTGCAATTGTTCTGTAAAAGCGCAGGGCGTCTTTGAATGCATTGTTTCTTGACTCTAAATTTGAAGGCAACAGCCCGAAGCGCTTTAGCCCGTCATTTGTAAGGTTCACAAGCGCAATCAAACGGTCAAAGAATTTAATATTCGGCTCTACATATCCCTTTGGAACCGGCTTTGGGGGCTTTTCCTCGCCTCCGGCGCCCAATTCAGCATAGCTTTGTTTTGCGTAGAGCAGAGTGTCGTGCTTTAATTCGGTCCATGAACCCAGAAAGCACTGCAAATTTTTCTTCTCCCAGTCTGAATTTCTAAAAAACATCGGGTATCCTGCGGTGTTTGTGTTGTCAAACAAAGCTTTTATTGTGTAAATCCAAGACCAATATATATTTTGCGTCCACTGGGTTTCTGTTGTCTTGTTGAAATAATCTTGAAGGGTCGCCATGCGGTCGGCTATTACTTTGTCGGAATTGGCTGCGTTTGCTTTAACCCATGTGTCTAAAAGTCCGGCAGAAGCCTGGCTCCCCATCAAAGTGGAAAACATCAAAGCTGTTGGCATTGAAGGCAGTCTTTGGCCGGTTTTTTCATCCGGCTTTTCAGCGCCCTGCGTAAGCGTTGAAAAAACAAAAGCATCCGGGGTAAAACGCTGGCCCATAAACCGAAAGCCTTTTGTTGAATTCTGTAAATCTTCTTTTGTTGTGCCTGTAACGCTTTGGTCAATTATTACAGACGACATTATCTGCGGATTTTTGTATTTATCAAGCTCCGTCTGCAATTTTAAAATGCCGGATTCGCTCTGGTTTGAAGTCAAAATGCCTGCGGCTTTTATTGCCGTGCGGTATTCATAAACGCTTAAATCGTCGGCCTGCCCCACAAAAAATGCTGTTGGCAGATAAACCGACTCCCAGTCTTTGATTTGATTGTTCGTCAAAAGCAAATTGAGGTTTATTGCGTCGCGGGTAAGCTCCGGGCTTTTCAACAAAAAGTTCATTCGGCCATACCACATCATTGCCCTGAAATAATCCCTCAAAATGACGTTTTTTGTATAATGGCTTCGCGGCCCGAACTGCGAATAGTCCTCTGACATGCCTGGTTGAAACTGCCCCATTAAGGGCGAGGAAACCATGGTTTTTGCGTCGGCAATCAAACTTATTTCCTGCAAGGCAATATTTTTAGCTAAATCTGAAACACCGTTGCTTTGAGCCAGCGCAGTAACTCCCGATAAAAGCGCGGCCTTAGAATCGGCCTTGCTGTCGGCAACAAAATTTTGCTGCTTGAAAACAGCATAGTCGTTTGTTGCATTGTCTAAAATTGCAGTGGAAACCAAAAAGTAAGCTGACAGCCGGTCATAGCTTTCTTTTTGAAACGAATCGGTGGCAGAGCCATATGCAGAAACCGACGCCTGGAGCATTGACCTGCTTAAGTTGGCCAATGCCGGGTAAAAATTTGTCTCTTCAATATAAGTAAAATTCTGGTCAATTAATTTGTGGTAAACGTGCAACGCAAAATCGGAAGTTATAAAAACAGAATTTTCCGGCAAACGGGCATAAGTGGCGTACTGTCCGCCGATTGTTTTGTACAAACCCGTCCAGTCATCATTTCTGTTTGCATAATCATTTTGCGTTGTTGAATAAAATTTGTCATTATTCTGCGCGACAAAAAAGTTGTTTTTTACAAGCGTATTTTTTTGATTTGGCGTAAAGCTGTAACGCTGGGCGGTTTCAAAATTGCGGAGATTGGTTAATTCAGCCACCGTAACTGTGTAATCGCTCAAGCTTGCTGTAAAGGGCGTGCTTTCTAATTTGTATTTGGCAAATGCCGGCCTTTCATAGCTTGCAGGTTTAACTGTTTGCTGGCTTGGTTTTACCGCAAAAGAAGGGACGTATTTATTGAAAAATTCAGCAAAGGAATTCAGATTTATCTTGGGTTTAAAATATATAAAAGCGCCAACACCAAGAGCGATTATTAAAATTAAAACTATGAAAAAAGCAACAAGCCGAATGCCTCGCCCGCGTTTTCCTGAAAATTCTGTTGGGCTGACCATAACGGGGCGAGAAACAACATCCTGCGGCACAACTTGTTTGGGCTGTTGCTGTGTTACAATTGGTTCTTGCGCGGGCATGACAGCATTGGCTGCGCTCTCGACGGGCGGTTTGGGTTGAGCTTCTGGGATTGCTGCCTGCAGGTTTTCATTTATTTCCTGCAACAGCCAGCCGTTCTGTAAAAGCGCATTTTTTATCTGCTCTTCAGTTTGGCCTAATTCTTTTGATTTTTTTATATAATCTGTAACACGTTGGTCTACCATAATTTTGAGAGAATAATAGTATATTATTTTATTATATACTATTTCAAAAAGTAAACACCTGTGGATAATTAAGAAAGCGTCGCATCTAATATGGCGAGTTCAAGGGGCAGCTGCATAATTGATGAGTATTTCATTTTGTTTTCCGCATCAACAAAAAGTTCAATTAAATTTTGCACATCCTTTTCGGTAAAATTGGCTGTCTGCGCCTTTATTTTATCAAGCTCCTGGGCTGACAGGCCAGAATTTTGCAGGTTTAAAAAGTTTGGATTTATTTTTAAGAGCAGCCCTTCTCTTAAATAAAAAACAAGTGTTTTGGCAAATTCATGCAAATCAACCCCGGAATCTGCCATAGAATTTATGTGCAAAATGGCGTCTTTTGTGTTTTTTTGCACTAAACAATCGACAAACTGCGCTATCTGCCCCACCTCGACAATTCCCAGTAATTCCTTTATGTCTTCCGTTTTTATTGAACCAGTTTTTCCCGCAAAGCTTATGCATTCGTCTAAAAGCGACTCTGCATCACGAAATGACCCCCGAGAATTTAAAGCAATTAATGACAAGGCAGAATCATCAAATTTTATATTTTCTTTTTTTGAAATGAATTCCAATTTTTTTATAATTTCTGGCACTTGAAGGCGTTTGAAATCAAATCTTTGGCATCTTGAAATTATTGTTGGAATCATTTTATGGACTTCGGTGGTTGCCAGCAAAAAAACTGCGTGAGCCGGAGGCTCTTCCAAAGTTTTCAACAAAGCGTTGGCTGCTGACCTTGAAAGCTGATGGCATTCGTCAATTATAAATATTTTGTATTTTGACTTTACAGGCGCAAATTTTATTCCTTCAATTAATTCTCTGATATCGTCAACTCCTGTGTGCGAGGCCGCGTCAATCTCAATTAAATCCATTGACCGGTTTTGCATAATTTCAAGGCATGAAGAGCATTTATTGCACGGCTCAAAAGAAGACAAATCCTCGCAATTAATTGCCTTTGCAAACAATCTGGCAATAGTTGTTTTGCCAGACCCCCTGGGCCCTGAAAACAAATAGGCATGGGAAATTGTTTTTCCCGAAATTGAGTTGGTAAGAGTTTTCACCACGTGAGACTGCCCTATCACTTCGCCAAAACTCTGCGGCCGATACTTTCGATACAAAACTATATTTGCCATTTTATTTACTTAATTATTTACTTTATGCAACCTCCTGCTGATAACACTGCTCGCAGTAAATTTTATATTGTTTTTGATCTTCAAGCTTATATGAAGTTTGAATTTCTTTATTGCATTTTGCACAATGTCCCGGAAACAATGTTCTGATATTTCGAGATTTCATGCGTCGTTCATGTCTACAATTGAAACAATCAGGCGGAAGGGCAAGATCGAGTTTTTTATAGAAAAAAATCTCCTGCGAAGTCAACCGATGATTATGCGAGCATGTATTGCACCTTAACACCTGTTCGGCAAGTTCGCTTGTAAACAATTTTGGATTTTTGGGCAATTCATCATTTGATATTGTCTCCTGTCCCTTGGCACGTGGAATATCGTCCTCCCACCTATAACCCTGATCAATTGCCTCTTCTTTTGTGAGAGAAAAATATTCATTCACAATTGATTCATTATATGCGAACGGTAGCATTTCTTTTGGGAAAAATTCCCCCCACTCTTTTGTTTCCTCCATGTGCTTAATCAATTTAGGAAGCAATGTTTCATATTCTTCCTTTGAATATTTTTTATTCAAAATACAATACTCGGCGCTCTTTAATCCTTCACATCCAAAAATATTATGACAATTCGTACAGTTATCCGAATAATATGTATCTGTGCAATTTACACATACATGCGAAAACATGATATTGCGCCCCATACAATGAGCGTTTTGATATCCAAGCTCAATATCTGCGGTGAATGATATATCATAAGAATCAATCGCTTCCCTGCATGTAAAAATAAATTTTGAATCTTCTCCGCTTTTTACATCAAAGGCATAATTCACATTTTTTGCGTGATAAATGTGATTCCCCGACACGTTCGTATTATGCGATCCGAAAAAGTGGCGCTGGGGCAACACTCGACGTAATTTTTCTCTTTCTTCAAGAATCATTGCAATTACTTGAAGACTGTGCGTCGGATTGTCTTCCAAAAACTGCTTATACGCTTCTTTTTCAACGGGTTTATTAAAAATATAATAATTTTTCTGGCGCAACCCAACGCATCCAATGCAATTTGAGCATCCCCTGCAATCAAAAAGACCGATGCTATCACGGCAGTCCTCGCATTCTTGCGAATAAAGCAGACGATACGAACCCAACACGTCAACGCATTCGTAACACAGTTCTGACTTGAATACGTAGAGTCCATCAACGCAGTCTTTTGCGTTCCACACAATATGACCGTATGCACAATCTTCGTCATCAACGCTCCCAAACACAAAATAACAATTTTTACCGTTGAGCACGCCGTTTGAATAAATACAATTTACGCTCTGAGTGTTAATTACCGCATACCTGGGCACAGCATCCCACAGTTTTTTGATCTGCGGGAAAAACGGCTGTGCAAAATCAATATCTCGGCCATATATATGTGGATCCCAATCGTCAGACCACCATTCATCATGGCTCCACACAGTGAACGGCGCTTTTGCAGAATACATGGATATAATCGATTTCCCCGATTTATCAGAGTTGCGTTTATAAAGCGTTTTAAAATTTCTTATCAGTATTCTTCCTTGTTGACGACATTGTGGGCACCACGTTGGTGCTGGCACCTTCATTTTTTCGTAAAACGCAAAATCATCGGGTTCTATCACAAAGTCCTTTTT
>CAYICD010000005.1:0-35940 GCA_964361855.1 uncultured Candidatus Saccharibacteria bacterium | reverse complement strand
AAAATGCGGGCTTGACAATGAGATTTAAAAAGGATAGAATAAAAAATTGTAGTCCTTGTGGAGCTTTGTTCCTTGAGGAACAGCTCCTTTCCGATTTCATCTCTTTTTGTTCGGAAAGGATCCGAAGCATGGATCGCAACAGCAGGGCAAACGGCAACGGCAAGGTGGACAAGGCGGAGTGGCTGGGGTTTGGAGGGCTCGGCGCCTGGCGACAGAGTTTTGTCGTGCGTCACGCACCGAAATCTGCCGATGTAAAATCGGTAAAGTCTTTTCAAAGGAAACTACTGGGTCAATTCCCAGAACTCGACCTGAACCCGAAAAGGACCGCGCAATTAATCGAACATGCCATAAGACTGCGCAAAGCTGGGGTAGAGCGCTGGCAACGAAATGTGAAAAGGGCAAGGCTGAAAAAAATGGCAGAATATGGCCGAAAGAAACGGCTCGAGCAGCTAATCGCTTCGAGCTAGAGGCATTCTGTGCAGTACATTCAAGAGAGCTGCGTCAAACTCTGACCCGGCTCTATTTTTTTATAAACCTCTAGAATTTATCTGCTAACTTGTATATATCGCCGGCTCCCATGATTATCAAGACATCTCCAGCTGAAATATTTTCTTTAATATATTTTTCCAGCCTATCCATTGGCAGATAAACGACATTCTCTTTTTTTATTTTCTCAACAAGTTTTTTTGAGCTCACTCCCGAGCTGATTTTTTTTGTTTCTCTTCCGGCAACATCATAAATGTCTGTGATTATAACATTATCTATCGGAGCTTCCTGAAATGTTTTTACAAAGTCATTAAACAAATAATATGTTCTCTGGTGCTGGTGGGGCTGAAAAACACACCAAATAATTTTCTTTTTATACTTTTCTCTCGCTGCTTTTAAAGTTGCTGCAATTTCATTGGGATGATGACCATAATCGGATATTACGGTAATTTTCTTTCCGTTAGCTCTTCCATCATTAACCTCAAATCTGCGCCAAGTGCCGCTAAATTCTGACAATGCTTTAAATGTTACGCTGTCTGGAATTACCAAAATTCTCGCGACAGACAGCGCGGCTAAAGCATTTGAAACATTATGGGCACCGGGAATTTTCAAAATATTTTTTATTCTTTTTGCCTCCGGATGTTTTAAAGAGTAATCAACAACTTTAAATTTTGGCGTAGTTATCTCGGGCTTATATTGGTCATCGGCATTCAAAACTAAAAATCCGTCGGCGGAAAGCTTTGCGGCAAATTTCAAAAATGCTTTTTTTACATTGGCGAAAGTTTTAAAATAATCCAGATGTTCTTTATCAATATTTGTTATCACAATTATTTTGGGCTCGTAATGCAGAAACGACGAATCGTATTCGCACGCCTCAATAACCAAAAGCTTGCTTCTGCCCTCTCGAAAGTTACTGCCCCCGAATTCTTTTACCTTTGTGCCGACAATCACGGTCGGGTCAAGCCCTGCTTCTGTCAATATCAGGCCAATCATTGCTGTTGTCGTGCTTTTTCCGTGGGCTCCAGAAACCGCAATTGTAAAATGTTGTTTTGTTAATTCTCCTAAGGCTTCCGGGTAGCTTTGTAATTTTATTTTCAGCTTCTTTGCTTTTTTAAATTCTGCATTATTGGGTTTTACCGCCGGGCTGTAAATAACAAGGTCAATCCCCTTTTCAATGTTTTTGCCGTATTGCCCTATGAAAATTTTCACTCCTTTCTTTTTCAAAAAATCTGTAATTTCTGAAGCAACCAAATCAGAGCCGCTTACTTTGTGGCCTTTTGCCAAATAATATTGCGCCAATGCGGAAACTCCAATTCCGCCAATTCCAATTAAATGTATTCTCATTTTTTTCAGCTAATTTTATTTTCTTATTCGCGCGAATTAGAGATGATATAAGCTACTATATTGTTTTGTTTCGGCGAAAGCCGATACCACATTTCAAGATTTTTTTGGTCTCTATCAAGTATGCCGGCATTAAAAAGCTGAATTAAATGCTTAGAGGTTGATGTAAAAGAAAGGTGTATGGCATTAGCAATGTCGCCTACTTTCGCCTCGGGCCTCCTTTTTAAATAGCAAATAATTGCCAAGCGTCTTTTATTGGCAAGGGTCTTGAGTATTTTTTCTAAGCTTTTAATTTCAATCACTGGTACATTCTTTATGATATCATATTCGCGCGAATATGATACATGGTTATGTTTTATATCCTGATAAATTTAATTTCTTAACTCGCACGATTCAAGAACGGTGTAAACCGGCCCACCCCGCTTTAATTCAGATTCCATGACTTCAATGGTTTCCACGGTAAAAAATAAATCAATATCTTCATTTATTTCAGGCCTTTCTTCGGGCTCAATCGCCCTAAACTCCCACTCTTTAATTCTTGCCATAGTTATATGGGGCGTAAACCCTCTGCTCTCCGGCCTATAACTTATTTTTTCTAACAAATATTCCTGCAAGTCTTTCTTTAAATCTTTCAATTCGTCAGACTTTTCTCCGTTTACCCATATCATTTTGGGCGCTTGCCCCGAGCGAAGCCGAGGGGGACCATATAAAACTTTATTTAAATTTACAGAAAAAGGTTTGTGCAATTTTGCCGCTTCTTTTACGGCCAAACAGGCATCACCCACCTCCTCATCGGTCAGGTCGCCCAAAAATTCCAAAGTAATATGTAAATTATCTTTACTTGTCCATTTCGCTGGCCCCGAAACGCTTCCTTCGGAAGCGAACGGGGCAAACAATCCGGCCAATCTTTGCTGGATTTTTTCGAGTTCACGTTTAATATCCTCTGGCAGATTTATGGCTATGAAAACCCTATGTCTTTTTTCCATTTAATTACTTTACCAAAAAATTGCGTCTTTCTCAACTATTGACATAAATAATCTAAAGTGATATTCTCTAGGATGCTACTCCAATCTTCACCTTTTATGTTAAGGAGACATGATGGACAGTAAATCGATCTTTTCGAAACGGCGCAATGGTCCAATTTATGTACATATCGAGGGAGCAGGACAACTCACAATCAACGAAATTGGCGGAACGGTCGCCGATTCAGTGGCGACGGTAGCTGTAGCCCTAACCGGTTCTCCAGTTCTCGGTGACATTACGGACGTGTACGAAATCGAAACCTTCGACGGTAACGATGACGAGGAATGGAGAATCACATTGCGCGAAAAACGCGTCGCCTAGATTTCCTCATTCTTCCTCTATTTGGCCCGGATCTACGGATTTGGGCTATTTTTTTTGAAAAAAAATTAGAAAATGGTAGTATTTAATAAAGAGTATGGCAAATAAAGAAATTTCACAAATTTTTGGGGAGACTATAAAGCTTTTTGGCCCCGTAGAGAAATTTTGAATTGATTATGTTCTATAATTATGTTTTACAAAGTTTAAAAAATAAAGGTATGTATGTTGGCTATACGGCCGATTTGAGAAAAAGATTAATAGAACATAATCGGGGGTCAGTTCCCTCGACAAAACCATACAAACCATGGAGGATAATATACTATGAGGCTTGTTTAAGTGAAGCCGATGCAATGCGCAGAGAAAAATATTTGAAAACAACACAAGGTCGAAGGTTATTAAAAAGAAGGTTAAAAGAGTATTTTTATATTCAAAATTCTTCTACGGGGTGGAAATAACAATGAACGAAGACATATCAAGGATATTCAAAGAAATAATAATTTTGCTTGAAATTAAAGGAGACAAGGCTTTGAGTTTTAAAATAAAGGCTTACAAAAAAGCCATAAGCATTTTAGATAATTTGAATGTGGATATAGTCGATATTTATTACGGAAAAGTCCCTAAGCCCGCTTCAGGCGGGCCGGGATCCCGGCCACAAAGTGGCCTAGGGAGAATACAAGAACTTGGCATCGGAGAGAAAAACGCAAAGAAAATTGAGGAATACATAAAAAAGCAAAAAATTACAGAATTTGAAGAATTAAACGAGGAAACGGCCATACAAAATGTGATTGCCCACTTCTTCCAATCTAAGGGCTTGTCCTTGCAAGAATTGAAAGAAAATGCTAAAAAGAGAAAGATAGTATATTCTCGGTTTACAAAACCGGCAAAACAATTGCTGGAATTATCGGGTTCCCGCCCAGATGGGACGAGGCTCGCCCCGGGGGCGGCTGTTGAAAAAGCAAAACAAGCCATTGATAAAGTTTCAAAATGGGCCAGATCAAGAAAATTGGATTACGCCATTGAAACTGTTTTCAAAAAGTGGCTTGAATTGGACACGCTCAAGCCCAAAGAAATTGTTAAAAAACCATTTTATAGAGGAGACCCGATGATATGGTCTGAAACAAAGAAAAAATGGTTTGTCATTTCAAAGTCTGGCGAGTGGCTTGAATTTGCCGACAAAGAAGCCACAATTGAGTGGCGCATTATTACGTGAATTTTTTATTCAAAATTCTATTCAAAATACTAAATACTAAATTCTAAATTCGCATGTTGTCTCATACTGATTTAAAAAAAGGCGTTCAGTTTATTTACGAAGGCCAGCCATGGGAGGTTTTAGAGGCCCAGCTTTTAAAAATGGCCCAAAGAAGGCCTGTGATTCAGTCAAAAATTAGAAATTTGATTGATGGCAGGGTTAACGAAAAAAACTTCCAGCAGGGCGATGTTTTTGAGGAAGCCGATTTGCAAAAAAAAGATATTAAATTTATCTATCAGAGCAAGGGGCAGTTTATGTTTTGCGAAATAAAAGACCCTTCAAAGAGATTTTCATTTACCGAAGAGCAAATCGGAATTCAAGCAAAATATTTAAAACCAAACGAAATTGTTACCGGAATTCTTTTTGATGATAAAATAATAAACTTTAAATTGCCGATAAAAGTCCAGCTAAAAGTGAAAGAATCGGCGCCCGGAGTCAGGGGCGACAGAGCGCAAGGGGGAACAAAAGAAGCAATATTGGAATCGGGAGCTGTAATTCAGGTTCCCTTGTTTATTGAAGAGGGCGATGTTATTGAAATAAACACCGAAACCGGAGAATACGTAAAAAGGGTGTAATTAAAAAATCCGCCTCACGGCGGATTTTTTTTATTTTTTTGCGGGAGGCGGAGGAGCAATAGGAGCTTGCGCACTCGGCATATCCACAAATGAGCGCTGAGCAATTTCCTGCTCAACAATATTTTTTGGCCGGCCGTATTTTAATTTTGATATTTTTTTAATCGGCTCTACAATTTCTTTTCTTCCCTTTGCAAAAGGCATCAGTTGCATTTTAAAGGGGGTTGTAGTTTTTCCGCCCACCATCATTCTGACTATTAAATTTAAATTGTCCAAATTAACCAAATCAAATCTTGAAAATCCCGGCTCAAATTGCTTTTCCAAATTTTCTGCGTCTTCAGCTCCAATTCGAAAAGCCCCCATCGTGCCCACATTTCCCAAAACCGCGTCGCGAATTTCTTGTTTTAGCTGGGGCATATATTGGTGGGCAATAATTAAATCCAACCTGTACTTTCTGGCTTCAGACAAAATGGTGGCCACGCTGTCTGTTGTAAAATTCTGGAACTCGTCAACATACAAATAAAAATCTTTTCTTTCATTTTCAGGAATTCTTGCCCTTTTCATTGCAGCCATTTGCATTTTTGAAACCAAAATCAAGCCCAATAAAGAGCTGTTTACTTCGCCGGTCAGGCCCTTAGACAAATTTGCCAAAAATATTTTCCCCTCATCCATCACTTTTGCCAAGTCAAACCCGGAATGCGACTGCCCTATTATATTCCTCATCATTTCGTTTTCAATAAATCTGCCCACCTTTGAAACAACGTATCCTAACATATCAGACCTTGTGCTTCCGGTTGTAGCTGCCCATTCTTTCAACCAGAAATTTCTTACAATGGGGTCTGCAACATTTTTAATTTTCTCCTGCAAGTATGCAGGGTCAGTAAACATTTTTGGTATCTCAACCAAGGTGCCCGGATTTTTGGAATCGGCCATTAGGGCAAGCATGGCATTTCTCATGTAATGTTCAAACATCGGGCCGATGATTTCAGGCGGAAATAATTTATAAAATATAGCAATCATTTCCTGAACTGCAAAGTCCTTCTGCTCTGGAGTGTCATATTCAAGCATGTTCAGCCCGCAGGGCCTTTCCATGTCAAAAGGCTCAAATAAAACAACGTCATCAACTCTTTCTTTGGGGATAAAAGATAATACGGATTCTATTAAGTCGCCGTTCGGGTCAATCAAGGCCACGCCCTCTCCATTTTCAATGTCTTGGCGAATCATATCTCTCATCAAAGAGCTTTTACCTGTACCTGTTTGCCCGATAATATAGAAATGCCTGCGCCGGTCTTCCTTTGTCGCAAAATAAACTTCTTTTTTCTCTCCCCTATACAAAACTTCACCAATTAAATTTACGCCGGTTGCCGGCAATTCTGAAGGAGGCGTCGCCACTCCTGATTTTGCAGCTTTAATATAGGGGGTTTCAACAAAATGCGTCGGGAAATGATAAATTGACGCCAACTCCTCAAGGTTCAAGACGTTTGCCTGATTTTCTTTGAAATTCCGGAAGCTGAAGTCGTAAACTAATTTTTTTAGCCCGCCTTTGTGCAATTCTTTCGGCTCAAAACTGTTTATGGCAGACAAAGAAAACTGGCTGAATGCTGAAGTTAAATGCTGTAAAATTTCCTCTGCCCGGGCCTGTGTTTGGGCGGAAGCCACAACCCTGATGTTCGCCTCAAACGGCTGTTTTTGAATCTTGCTTTGAATGGCATCGTATCCCTTTTGGTCAATTCCCTGCTGTTTTCTGTTGTTTATATTTTCTAGCTCTTTTTGGTCTTTAGTTTCTTGAGCCTTAGACGTTTCCTGGAATAAATCCATAACAGCCGGCTGAAAAGCTTCCGCCACCGCATGCCTCAAGTCTTTGCCCTCCCTAATTTTCTTTAAAGCTTTTTCGCCCTTTTTGCGTAAATTTAAACCCGACAAAGGCCTTATTACAACCTGCACGGCCCCGCCTTCGTTGACTCCGATTTTACTCAAATCATTTGTAATTAAAGACAATGGGTCTTTTTCTAAAATCTGGTACGTGCTTATTGGAAACAAAGAATTTTCTGTGAGTTTTAAGTAAGCTCCGGCGGTAAAACCCTGCGGTTCAAAAATTGTATAATCTTGGGGAACTTTATCAACAATGGCGTTGGGGTAAACTCCTTGGACATATTTTTCAAAAACCGACTCCAAATATTTTGGAACCGCAACGTAAAAAGAAATGTCAGAACTGCCAATTTGCGAAGCAATTTCAAAAGCCACGCAGGGCGGAGTCTGAAACATTCTCGGCTTTTTTAAATACAAAAAGCTGGAAAAAACCTGCTCCATTTGGGCTATAAGCAATTTTTCCTCCTTTTGCGCCTCGCCTTCTTTTTTAGGGGAAAATTTCGGCATCATAACCAAAAACAGGACCATCTCAAGGCCCCCAAAAACAGAATTTTTCTCGTTTGACTCCGATTTTAAGGCAATAATAAAAGCCAGGGCTATCAGCAAAAAAATGACTATTAATCCGGGAATAATAAAATCCATTATTTATTTTAAAAATTTTGTGTAATATCCCCCTCTGGCCAACAAGTCGTGAAAAGTATCTAAAATATACGGGTCGTTCATGTCTCTTGCAACCTTTATTGCAAAAGCAACCCCGCGCTCCTTGGCAATCAAAAGCAAATGCTCTAATTTTGCCTCCTCGTCCAAAGACCCTATTTTTTTGACTTTGTCTTCGGCAATCTTTTTTAAATTATCGTCCAGCCGAATAAGCTCTATCTCTCTTTCCAGCTCCTGCCTTATTAATTGCTCTTGAGTTTCGTCTCTTTCTTGCTCAACTTTTTCTATGTTTTCTCCGGGCATCTCAATTTTTCCTTCTTTTTTCATAAAAGACTCGCTGGAAGATTTTTCGATTTCGCCTGGTTCTTTATTTTTAAAATCTTGAGGCATAAAAATTATATTATTGCGGCGTTACGATTAAATCTATAAGGCCTGTCATTAAACTATTGGGAGCGGAAGAATAACCGGTGCCCGACTTTTCTTGGGCCGTAACCTGTATTTTCAGGTTCTTGGACAGTTTTGAAACCTCATATACTTTTGCACAAGGAATCGGGGTAAAGGCGGGTTTCAACAGGTCCTGGCATAAGTTGGGGTCGGGAAGCCATGAGCCCACTATATAGGCGTCCATTGGAACGAATTCCCTGCCCTCTGAATCAATTATGTTTTTTAGATCCCACACCCGCTCTGGTACATTTTCTTTTCCCTGATTTTGGGCTCCAATTGTTACTGCAATAAATCTTTCGGTCGAGGTCAAATCTTTTTGGTATTGGGGATTTCGGCTCTTAGCCCCTTTTAAAATATTTCCCATATCCACCGCGTCTTGAAAAGTAAACTTTATATCGCCCAGCGTAACCTGATAAACCGCCTTTGGAACCTCCTCGACGGGCAAGGAGGGCGCAGGGGGCTTCTGAGCCGCCCTCAATATTATGAAAACAATTATTCCCGCAACAAAAACAACTATTGCCAAAACCAACAGCATTCTTGAAGCCTGCCCGCTTTCCCCAAAAAATTTCTTATTCATAGTGATAAAGATTATTGCTTAATTTTACTACTCATATCGTAAAGCTTCAATAGGATCTAACTTTGAAGCAGACCTTGCCGGCAATACGCCAAAAGAAATGCCAATACCGGCAGAAACTCCAACGCCAATTAAAATTGCATAAAGAGGAACGCTAAATGCCCATGCCAGCCCGCTGGCTGTTGCAACAATTGAAACAAGCCAGCCCAGAACGGCGCCCAACATAATGCCTAGAACTCCGCCTATTAAAGTAACTAAAACAGATTCCACTAAAAATTCGTTTAAAATATCTGCATTTTTTGCGCCCAAGGCTTTTTTCAGGCCAATTTCAGAAGTTCTTTCTGTCACTACAACATACATAATGTTCATAATCCCTACTCCGCCCACCACCAGCGATATGGCTGCGATAGAGATTAATAAAATAGTGATTCCGTTAAAAATTGTGTTAAAGGTTTCCATCGCCTGAGCCTGCGTGGTAACAGTGAAATCATCCTTTGCCACATCTTTTATGCTGTGCAGTCTTCTTAAAGTTTGGCGGATATTTTCTGCCGTGGCATCGGCTGAATTTAGATCTTTTATCTGTACAACCCCGACAAGCAGATAATTAATGCCCAGCATTTTTTTCTGTGCCGTGTCTAACGGGATATATATAATGTCGTCTGCTCCCCCGCTCAAAGCCCCCTGCGGGTTGTAAACTCCTATTACCTGAAAATTTAAATTTCCGATCCTCAGTAATTTTCCTATCGGATTATCCTGGGAAAATAAATCTTTTGCAATATTGCTTCCTAAAATTGCCACTTGGCTGGCGCCTGTGTCTTCAATAATGGTCCAGAATCTGCCCTCTTTCAGCGTGTGCTTGTCAATTCCAAACATTTCAGCGCCGACTCCGTAATAAATTACGCTTTTTACGCTGTTCCGATAGCTGGCCACCGCCTGGCCTGTTGCAATGCCATAATCGCCCTTAACATTTCCCAATCTTTTAACCGCATCAAGGTCGGACGATTTAAACGAAGTAATTTGCACGGTTGTTGTAGCTCTGGAAAAATCAGCTGATACCGCATTGCTGTTTGCCCGATTCTTTGTGGTGGGCGGAACCCGAGTTTCAATAAAAAGCGTGTCTGTTCCGAATGCCTGCAATTGCTGGTCTATTAAACTGCGAAATCCGGCTCCGGCTGAAAAAACCAAAATCACCGTGGCAATTCCGATTACAATTCCGAGGGTTGTCAAAACCGTGCGCACAGGGTTCGCGCCCAAAACCTTAACTGATTGTTGCAAAGCTTTAAACATGAACGAAGTTTGTAAAGTTAAAAGTTATAAAGTTTATAAAGTAACCGAGTTATAAAGTTTATCAAGTTTGTAAAGTTATAAAGTTTCCAGTACTTGATGAACTTGATGAACTTTTTACTTGATGGACTCAGATAGTTTTTATGAAGCCTGAAATTAAGCGGCTTATTTCCACGCAACGATTTTGCAGGTCATTAAATTGATTCTGGTTTATGTAATTTAGTTTTACGGCTATGCTTAGCATCGACCTAACTTCTCCCGCAGAACCTTTTGCAATATACAAAAATTTAGATAATTCTTTATTTGATTGCCTTTCAAATCCTTCAGCTATATTGTTTGAAACACTGACCGCAGCTCTTTGAATTTGGTCCCTAAATCCGTAGTCCCTGTTATTTTTAAAAATCTCATAAATTTCTGCGGAAAGACTTATTCCCTTTTGCCACGAAATAATATCTTCAAATTTTTCGATTTTCATAAATTTATTTATATTTTTTTATCAACCAATCTGATATATATCCTCTATATTTTTGCTTAGTCGACTCTGGCATATTTCTATACGCACCGATAATTTTTCTGCACAATCTTGACCCGCATTTGCATTGCATCTGCCAATCGCTATCTTCTGTCATTTCGTAGTCAAAAGTCAATTCTTCGCCTGCTTTTATATCTCGCATAGCTATAATTTGGAATTTTCCCTTAATACCACCGTTGGGCTCACAAGAATGATTTAAAAACCTACCTTCTTCTGGCGTATCGATCCATTCGTTTTCTCCGAATTGAATGGCGTAATCTGTAACCTCTTTTGGTAAATCGCTGGCTTTTTTGGCTTTATAGACCTTTCCACCAGAAAAATCCGCAACTACCTCACCTCTTTTTATATTTTCCGAAGCAAACAATCCTTCACCTGTTTTTTTAGTCTCTTTAGCAATTACTTTTGAATTTACCATAACTTTACAAACTTTATAAACTTTCGACTTGATAAACTTTATAACTTTACAAACTTTTTACTCGTAGCGGAGCGCGTCGATTGGATTTAATTTTGATGCTTTTAGCGCAGGGTATAGTCCAAAAATTATTCCGGTTAAAATTGAAACTCCAATTGCCAAAACCACAGAACCCAATGAAACCACAAACGCCCAGTCATATCCCAAATAGCGCATCACCAGAGATATTAAATATGAGGCCACAACTCCAATTATAATTCCTATAATTCCGCCAAAAAAAGTCAACGTGCCTGCTTCAAGTAAAAACTGATTTCTGACAGCGGAGTTGTTTGCCCCCACTGCTTTTCTCAAACCAATTTCTCTTGTTCTTTCTGCTACTGTGGCCAACATAATATTTAAAATTCCAATTCCCCCTACGATTAATGAAATGGCGGCCATTGAAGTTAAAAATAAGCTTAATGCGCTGGTAACAGTGCTTAAAATATCAATTGCGTCGGCAATGTTTCTCACCGTAAAATCAACGTCGGCCTCGGTTCTTATGTGATGGCGCTGTTTTAAAAGATTGGTAACATCATTAATTGTTTGCTGAATATTGGCGGGAGAGTCAACCTTTATATCAATTGCCCTTAAATAATGTATGCCAAGCAATTGCTGCTGGCCAATGGCCAAGGGCATAAAAACCTGATCATCCAAATCTAAAAATAATGAACTCCCCTGCTTTTTTGTAACGCCAACCACCCTCAAAGGAATTCCTCCGGCTTCTGTCTGTGAAGCGCTTCTAACTTTAATTACCTGTCCAACAGGGTTGACCCCTGTGTTAGAAAACAATTCGTCCACAACAGTAGCCCCCAAAACAGCGACATTTGCATTGCCCTCGCCTTCCTGCTGGCTGAAGAATTGGCCCGATGCAATCGGAATATTTATAACCTGAGGCATTGAATATTCAGTGCCCATAAAATTTGTATCAATTGTTCTGTTTTGCCATGTAACCGAGACCGACCCCATGACAGCGCCAAAAACAGCTTTGGCATGAGGCACTTGGCCTGATTCTCTTATGGCATCGGCATCGCTATTTGCAAGGGTTGTAATTACAATTCCAAAAAGCTGGGCTGGCGGGCCTTTTTCATTGCTTTTTCCGGGTTGCACCGAAAGTAGATCAGAACCCAATTTTGTAATTTGCCCGATAATCAAGCTTTTTGCTCCGGCTCCCAAAGCAATTATAATAATAACTCCGGCAATTCCGATAACAATGCCCAAAATAGTCAAAAATGACCTGCCCTTTCTGGCAAGCAAAGTGCGAAAAACCAATTTTGTCGTGATTGCAAGGTCCATTATTTTACAAGGTCTCTTTCGCCGTCGGCGATTGTGCGGTTTTGAACTTTTTCGTCAGAAATTATTTCGCCATCGCGTATGCGTATAATTCTTTTTGCGTGGTTGGCTGTGTCTGTTTCGTGGGTAACTAAAATAATTGTATGGCCGTCACTGTTTAATTTCTGCAAAATGTGCATTACTGCGTTCCCCGATTTTGAATCAAGGTTTCCCGTTGGTTCATCTGCAAAAATTACAGCCGGATCGCAAACCAAGGCGCGGGCAATTGCCACCCTTTGTTTTTCTCCTCCGGAAATTTGGTTTGTATAATAATTAAGCCTGTGCGAAAGCCCCACAGATTCTAAGGCCTTTTTGGCAAGCTCATCGTGATCCCCCTTTTTGCTGTAAATTAAAGGCAGTTTTACATTGTCTAAAACAGTAGTCCTCGCCAACAAATTGAAAGATTGAAAAACAAAACCAACTCTTTCGTTTCTTAGGGTTGCCAAATAATTGTCATCAAACTTTTTTGTATCCCTGCCTTCAAACTCATAGAGCCCGTAAGTCGGCCTGTCTAAAAAACTTAAAATATGCATTAAGGTTGACTTGCCCGAGCCGGAAGGCCCCATTATGGCAACAAACTCTCCTTCCGCTATGCTAAAACTCATGTCGTGCAAAACAGGGGTTATTACATCGTCATTGGTGTATTCTTTTTTTAAATTTTCCACTCGTATCAACTTTTCCATTTTAAAATCTTATGGTTTTATATAGCTGATAACTTGCTGGCCATCTTTTAACCCGGAAAGAATTTCAACCAATCCCCCGTCGGCTTGAAGTCCTGTTTGCACTTTAACTTCGTGGTATGTCATCTTCTTTGCATCATCAATGACTCTTACATATTGGCCGTTATTTTTATTTATTACTGCTGTTGATGGCACTGCTAAAACATTGTCTTTTTTAGCAACTAAAATTGTCATGTTGGCTGTCATGCCTGGCTTTATGTCGGGGATGTTTTCTAGGCTGCCTTTTATTTTGTAATTAACAACTCCGGAAACCACGGTGGAAGCGGGATTTATTGTTAAAACCTGACCCTGAAAATGGCTGTCGGGGCCGAAAGCGTCAAAAGTGTAATCTATGGACTGGCCAACCTGAAGAGACGCAATGTTTGCTTCACTTACATCGGCTTCTGCGTGCAAATTTCCCACATCCTGCAAAGTTATCACGGGAGTCGTTGCCGTGGCCTGCTCTCCAATTTTTATATTAACCTGAGTTATAGTTCCGTCGCCCGGAGCTCTTAAGATTAAATTGTTTAGATTTGCCTGGGCCGAATCAACCTGGCCCTGAGCCGACAAAACCTGGGCCCTTGAGGCGTCTATATCGGCCTGCGTGGGCGGAGCTATTTTTGAGTTTAATTGGTCCTCTGCTTTTTGCAAATCAATTTTAAGCGAAGCAATGCTTTGCCGCAAAGTCGTAACGCTTGTCAAGGCGGTGTTAACTGCAGTTTTTTGAGTGTCTAAAGAGGCTTTATCAGCCGCTGTAATTTTTGAATAATACACCCCTTCATCTGCCTGCTGGCGCACGATACCCAGGTTGTTGAAAACATTTCCAAGGGCTGTAATCGTATTCAAAACAGCAGATTCAATGTCTGAAGGCTTTCCACTCTGGGCTGCAGCCAAATAATTTTTTACATTCTGCATATTGCTGTTTATTTCATTTTTAGCGTCTGAAACTTTTCCCCCCGGCTGGTCAGTTGAAAGAAAATATGCATTCTGTATTGAAACGGTTGTGCTGTAGGCATTGTATATACTGATATAAGCTGTATTCAAAGTTGTGATTGAACCAATATAGGCATTGGCCAGATCCTGTTTGGCAGAATCAACCGAACTCTGGGTGACTTTAATGTCCTGGGGCGTAGCTCCGGCTAAAAGCTTTTCGTAATTAGCCTTCGCTTCCGCCAACGACCCTTGGGCGGTTGTCAAAGAGGCTTGCGCAGAAGCCGAATTCAGCGTTGCCAAAGTTTGTCCGGCAGAAACTTTATCCCCTTCTTTTACAAACACCCTTGTTGCTATGCCCCCAACCTGAAAGCTTAAATCTAAATCAGTTCCAGAAACAACCTGGCCTGTTGCCAAAACAGTTTCCTGCAGATTTTGTTTTGCCACGGAAGCAATTTGGGCAACGCCTGCATTATTATTTCTTCCGAATATTAAAAATCCGGCACCGCAGAGGACAACCAAAATTATCACTCCCCAGATTATCCTTTTCCCATGCCTGCCGGCAGGCAGGCTGCTCCAGAACTTTTTCGTAAAAATTTTTAGCCTAGCCATAAAATTAAATTAATTAATAAATATTATATAAACGTTTTTGCGCCTTTAAGATATTTTTGAAATTGGCAATCCTGGCTGTGCGGAGGAGGAGAATCTTTTTTCAAAACTGCCACCGCGTCTTTAAAAATTTCGTATACATCTGCCGGATTGGTGTCTATCTCGTAAATTTCTTTCCGAAACGGCAAACGGTCAATAAATCCTTTGTCTTTATCAACAATGTAAAATGCCAAATATCCTTTTTTCATAGTTTTAAAACCATTTTTTTCCATTAAAAAAGTATACGTGTCCAGTTGCAATTGAAACCTGTCATAAATATTAGCCACCTTGCTTCCTGTTGACTTATAATCCAGCGGAGCTAATTTTCCGTCGTCAGATTCCAAAACATCGTCTACTGCTCCAAAAAGCGTTGCTTCTAATTCGCGGTCAAAATATCTGATGCCCGCTAAATTATTACGCCATTGGTTAAGCAGTTTTTGATTTGAAAACAGGTGCGCCTTGATGTTGTTTTCCAGCAATAAAGGGTGCGGCAAATTTTTTGACCTATATGTATCAAATTCTTCTTTCAAAAGCGCGTCAACCGCAGAATTCAACGCATAAGGATATGGCGGCGGCCTTTTTATTCCCATTTTCTTATCAAGCCAAAAACAGTGCGGGCATTCCAAAAATAAATTCAAAGAATTGGGTGATAATTGTATCGCCTTCATTTTATTAAATATACCAAAAAAAGATATTATAATCAATAAAAAAGCCTCATCTCGAACCTGATGGCTCGAAACGAGGACTTATAGCTTGCCCTTGCGGGCCTTAATTCGAAAGGACATTCATTTCGCAGGGCTTTGAAACCCTTGGCTTTTCGGGCGGCAATTCACCCTTAAGGACGCGATCAATAGCGTCAGAAAAACCGTCCGGTCCTTCGTAGGGTTTTCCCGCCAGTTCGTCCATGATAACAGGCATACCGGGAATCCCGTCAATAGAGCATAAAGCGTCCTGCAAGTTTTTGCTCCCCGGCTCGCCGAGAGCAACGCCAATCACGCGCACTCCCTCGCCATTTTGATTGGCAAAAGCATCAAGAATACCCGGAAGTTGTAGCGCTTTGCTGCCCGCACAGATGACCGCATCCATTCCCTTGCAACCTTCAAGCGCAAAGGCTCTGGTTTCCTCGGGATTCCGATGGCAGCTCATCACGTGAACCGTAATTTCTGCCCAATTCCGATTGACCAGGCCAATCTTTTTCTCAATGGCAGGCAAATCGCTCCTGCTGCCAAGAAGCACCGCAATCTTCTGCGCTCGGCGCATCGGCCAGTTCACCCCCATGTTATTGCGTAAATAGGTTTCCATAATCTTGCCGGTAAGCCGCCAGAAAATGTAGCGGTTTCTCTGCGTGGTCTGCCGGATGAGGTCGTCAGGCATCACGAACAAATGGACAGCGTCCACGTGTTCAGGATTTTTCGGCGTCATCTTTACACCGCCGTGCTCTGACTGCCACTTGGTAATCTCGGCGTCCAGCCATCTACGGATAGGGTCCTTGTCAAACGAAGAAGGCGCCTTGCGCTTCTCGGCGTTACGGCCAGCCAGCCATTCGTCTTTCGGCCAAAACCGGCTGGAGTCCGGGTTCAAAACTTCGTCGGCAAGAATTGGGCCGCTGAACTCGAACTTGGTGTCGGGTATGATTATACCGCGCGGTTCTGCATAGCTATGGCCGATCTCGTAAACCTTTACGGCAAGATGGCTTCCCATCGGATAGCGCCGGATGATTTCTTCAGCCAACACATCTTCATCGTGGCCGTCCTTAGCCTTGGTAGTTGGAGTAAACAGAACGCACGGAAGTTTGTCTCCGTCCTGATAGCCCGGCGGAAGTTTGTGGCCGCAGACCTCGCCTGTTCTTTGATAAGGCCCGAGCGCACTGCCGGCCAGATATCCGCGGACCACAAACTCGGCGTCATCCATCAGAAGGTCTTCGACCACCATCGCACGCGATTGGAGGTCGGGATCACCGCGCAATTCTGCGGGCAAGAACTGGTCGATCGCTGCTCCGTAGGCCACCATGTGATGCTTAATGCCATGTTGCTCAAGCATCTTCAGCCAAAAAACAGTTAAAACGTCGAGGAAGATTCCTTTCATTGGAATAAGCGCGTTGAGAACGTAGTCGCGAGCGCTTATACCATCTGTGGCAATGATGAGCCTCTTCTGATTGAGCAAACGGTAATTGTCACGGATCTTTCCGCGAGACAGTAAATCCAGTTCTGTCGGCACAGGAACGCCAGCTCTCGCAGGAGACAACTTGGGCATTGAAAAGCTCCTCTCGTATAAAAAGTACGGTTCAAACAAAATTGGCAAAGTGCCAAAAAGCCCTACGCCGGGCTATAAAACTATGTTACTATCTTAAAGATTATTGTCAAATAAAAAAGACGCTGCCCAAAAGGGAAACGCCCTACGCCACCGCTTGATAGCCTTCGTGCGTGGCTAGATACGCACGAATTGCCCGGTCATATTCGCCCGTCACGACGAAGGCTGATAAAGCCAACCCGCTCCGTGTGGCCTGAGACACACAACCATTTCTCGCCTTAAGCTCGCAAAGAAGATTGTGATACTGTCTCTGACTGGTGAGAACAGTGACCCATTTGTGGTTCTTGGCCGCAGCCCGGATTAGTGTGGGTCCGCCAACGTCGATATTCTCGATGGCTTCCTCAAAACTGCATCCTTTTGCCACGACCTCCTGGAAAGGATACAGCCCCACAACCACCAGGTCCACAAGCTCAAGGCCGTACTTGGCGATGTCTTGTTGGTCCTCAACGTTGTCGCGTCGAGCCAAGATTCCGCCGTGAACCTTAGGATGCAGTGTTGCCACCCTGTGGCCGAGCATTGATGGGAAACCCGTCCATTCCTGGACGCGCCGGAGCCTGATGCCGTTTTGCTCTAAAACATCGGCCGTGCCTCCCGAGGAAATGATTTCCACACCAAATTGCTGCAGCCCGGCAGCAAACTCGGCCAAGCCGTCCTTGTACTTGACGCTCATCAGAGCTCGCCTGATTCGAATAAAGCCGTTCTCCATGACTGTTGCTCCAAAAAGTCCAAACAAAACCAATTGGCAAAGTGCCAAATCAAACAACCCTACGCCGGGTCATTAGTGTTTCGCATCTTCACTTCTTCCCCGTCCTTGTTTATCCTTACCCAGGTTCCATCCTGTTTCTGAACCCAAGCCAGGCCATTCTGAAAATATTCAGCGTGCCTGTAAAGTTGAGGGTAGGCTGGAGTTTCATCTGGACGGACGTGAAAAAAGTATTTTCCGTCCTCCTCCCAAACAGCCAGCCCTTCGTAATAGACACCAACAGCTCCGCAGAACTGAGGGCGCGGCAAACTTCCGACAGTATCACCCATGGCAGAGCTCCTCTCAAAGAACAACTCATCAATATAAATGATATATAAGAGTACAATATTTTTTATTGGATTACAACCCAGCGCCATTTGTTATACTGGTCCTTGTGAAATTTGCAATTTTTATATCCGTATTTTTTTGATAATTTTTTTATTTCGCTTTTTTGCGGAGAATCAAACTCCATATAAATTTTCCCGCTTTCATTCAAATGATTTCTCGCCTTCCTTAAAAATTTATTTATATAAAATAATCCGTCTTTGCCTGCAAACAAAGCTTTTTTCGGCTCGTACTTTAAAACTGATTTTTGAATTTTATTTTTTCGAGTTTCTGCAATATATGGCGGATTGGCTAAAATAAAATTGTATTTGCCTTTTATATTTGAAAAAACATCTGACCTCACCACCATTTTCTTATTCGCGCGAATATGATTTAACTTTAGATTTATTTTTATTTGTTCCACGCATTTTCTATCGGTATCGGCAAAAACCACTTCTGAATTTTTGACGTGCGCCAATACCGCCAGCCCAACACATCCCGACCCCGCAAAAATATCCAAACCTCGAGTTGCTCGAATTTTCCCGATAGTGTAAAAATCACGCGATAGCGTAGATTCTACACCATTGAATTTTTGGCAAGCAATAATTTCCCCCATCGCCTTTTCCGCCCAGAATTCAGTCTCCGGCCTGGGAATCAACGGCCGCTTTGATAAATCAATTTTACATCCCAAAAACTCGGTAAATCCAATTACATAATCCACCGGCTCGCCTTTTTCGAGGCGTTTAACGTCTCTTTTAAATTGCGGCGTCGGCTTATTATTATATTTCTCTTTCAAAAGCCAGCTAATTTCCTTGTTTAAATTTTTATTCATTTTTTTATATTAACCCAGAAAAAAAATAGACCCAAATCCGTTTGGGCCTTTGAACATAAACGAGGCCGGGGCCTGGCAAGTTCATGTGTTTGGAGCAAGAATCATCTTCAGCAAGGCCATGCGGGTGAAAATCCCGCTTTGAACCTGCTCAGTCAGAAATACCGATCTCGGGTCGCTTTCAACTTCTGGCTTTATCTCCTGAACCCTGCTGTCGATTGGCAAGGGATGCATGAAGATTGCAGAAGGCTTGGCCAACCGCGCCATATCCGCGTCCAGGACGTACTTTTGAGTCAGGTCATAAACAACCGACCCGTGCTCTCTCTGCGTCCTAAGCATGTAAACCGCGTCGGCAAGCGAGATTACTTCGTGCAAGTCCTCACTTTCGGTAAACCACGTCCCCTTCTCACGCAGGTGCTCTAAGACATCCTGCCTCATTTTCTGCGTGGGAGGCGAGACGAAGTAAATTTTGACGCCCTCAAATTTGGAGAGAAGGTAAGCAAGCGAACGTGCCGCTCTGTTTTTTACCAAGTCTCCGTTGATGACGATTGAGATTCCATCGATTCCTCCCAGTTTCTCTTGGATTGTGAAAATATCCAAGAGTGCTTGAGTCGGATGCTGCCCGGGGCCGTCACCAGCATTGATTATCGGGACAGAAGAAATCTTCGCCGCCATCTCCGCAAACCCTTCCTTTTTATGTCTGGCGACAATGACGTCTGGCCCGTAGCAATTCCACATCAAGACGGTGTGCGAATCAGACTCTCCCTTGTACGAAGAAGAGAACTCTGATGCGTTTTCGGTGGCGAAAGCGACTTCGCCTCCCAAGTAACTCATAGCCATCTGAAAGGATCCTCTGGTCCTCGTACTTGGCTGCCAGAAAATCGTTACCATGCGCTTCCCGCGCAGGATATTGCTTCCTCTGGCGTAAAACACCTTTTTCATTTCCCGAGACAGCGGGAAAAACTCTTGTTCAATCCACCTTCTCGAAAACTGCTGCGACTTGATGACGTGTGGCCACCCGTCGAAATGCGCGCTCATGGCTCTCACTCCTTTGTGTTGAAAAAGGACTCTCCTATTAAACTCGCCGCTTAATAGCTCATAAATAAGTACTAAGTGGCAGGTCTAATTCAGACACATTTTTTCTAATGCTACTCTTTTAAAAAAACGTGTCAAGGTGGATAACTCCGGGTGTCGCACAATAAGAATCCGGCGCGAACAAAAAACCCGCAAACGCGGGTTTTCATTAATTTTTAATCCCAACAATCTCTATTTCTGTATACGGCTGCCTGTGGCCGATTTTTCTCTTATATCTTTTCTTGGGCTTATATTTAAAAATTATAACTTTTTCCCCTTTTCCGTGTTTTAAAATTTTGGCCTCAACCTTTGCCTCTTTCACCAATGGCGTTCCAATTTCAATCTTTTTATTTTTCTCAACCAACAAAACATCAGAAAAGACAAAGGCTTCTCCCTCTTTTTTATCTAATTTCTCCACCTTTATTTTGTCTCCGGGCTTTACTAAATACTGCTTTCCCCCGGTTTTTATTACAGCTAACATAGTTCTGTATAATTAATTAGTTTAGCAAAAATATTGCTATTCGTCAAGCTTAGCAGGGCCGCCCGTCAGCTTCACAACATCTTTATCTATTTTTGCAAACTCTGTTTTTGCTTTGTTGAAACTGCTGGTTGTCGCATCAAGATGCTGGCCGACGCGATCAAAATGTTCTGAATAAGTAAACAAATGTTTTCCCAATCTCTCAACCTCCTTGATAATTTGCTGCGCTTGCTCTGAAATTTTTTGGTTTCTCAAGCCCTGTAAAACCGTTTGCAAATAAGCCAAAAAAGAAGTCGGCGAAACAACAATAACTTTTTTCTTTCCTGCATAATAAATTAAGTTGTTTGTGTCTTCAGCAATCACTCCAACCTTGTTTATCAGTAAATCATAATAAACCGCCTCCGAAGGAATAAACATAAATGCAAAATCCATTGTTTTTTCTTCGGGCCTCACATACTTTGAGGTTTCATCAATGCGAAGTTTTAGGTCGTTTACAAAAGCGGTTTCAAGCCTCTTTTTTTCAGAAGGGTCGTTCGTCTGCAACATTCTGTTGTAATTTTCCAAAGAAAATTTTGAATCAATTGGAATTATTCTTTTGTCCACAAAAACAACGGCATCAACAATTTCTCCGTTTGAAAATGAATACTGCATTTGAAATGAACTTGGGGGCAAAACATTTTTTAAAACGGTTTCCAAATAATACTCGCCCAAAATCCCCCTCTGCTTTGGATTTTTTAAAATGTCCTGCAAGCTTTTTAATTGGTCGGCAAAACCTACAACCTGCTTATTCGTCTCGTCTAATCTTGTAAGCTTTTCAGTAACGTTTCTTATAATGTCCGCTGAATGGCGGAATTGCTCCTGCGCGTTTTTATTTGATTCAGAAAGCTTTGAGTCTACCGCCTGCGCAATCTGGCTCACCTGCTGCTGCAAAAGCAAAAACGAGCCCTCGTCTTTTTTCCCGGGATCTTCTTTTTTTCTCAACAGCAAAAAAATAGCCAGTGCTAAAGCCGCAATTATTACAATTAAAAGTATAGTCGTTGAATCCATGTTCTCAGTTTAACATATAACCTTTGGGTTTAAAATATTTAAAATATACAAGTTTTACAAATTCGCTTACCCAAAAGTACGCTATTACTTCAAGAATTACAATTAATAAAGGAATAACCGGCAGGGCCACAAAGTGAAACCAGCTTTGACCGATTTTTAAAAACGGCAAAGCAACAATGAAAACTGCGTCAATTGCAACAAGAAACATCAGCCAAAAGCTGGGTTTTACGGCTTTCCAAAATCTTCCTCTGGTCCTGATGACAAATATAAGCAAAATTTCAGTCAGAATGCTTTCAATGTACCACAAGGTCTGTATTATTGCGGGCTGCTGTTTGAAAAAAATGGCAAAAAATATAAAATCAAAAACTGTGCTTACCAAAGCCAGAGAAATTATTAACGGCAAAACATTATGCAGCTGATATAATTTAGGCCGTTTTAATTCATCGACATCAACAGAGTCTGTTGCAATGGAAATTAAAGGAAAATCGGACAGAATATTTCCCAGCAGAATCTGAACGGGCAGCATTGGCAAAAAATTTATAAAAAGCGAAATTACTGCAATAGAATAAAAATTTCCGAAATTGCTGGCCAGGGCGCATTTTATGTATTTATTTATGTTAGAAAAAATTGCTCTGCCATCTTTAATGCCCGATACAAGCACTTTCAAATCTTTTTCCAAAAGAACTATATCTGAAGCGTCCTTGGCAATGTCAGAAGATTCAGCCACCGCAATGCCGACATTGGCGGTTTTTAAGGCAGGGGCGTCGTTTACGCCCTCGCCCAAAAACCCTACTGCATATTTTTTCTGCAAAGACCTTATTATTTTTTGTTTTAAGTCAGGAGAAATTCTGGCAAAAACGACCTTATCTTCGCAAGCCGCGTCAAAATCGTCTCCAAGCTCCTTTAAAAGTTCTTCTCCCGACGCAACTTCGCTGAGGCTTAAGGCTAATCCCGCTTTTTTTGCAATATAAAAAGCGACTTCCTTTGAATCGCCGGTAATTATTTTAATTTTTACTCCAAGTTTTTTTGATAATTCTATCGCCTCTTTTGCTGTGGCTTTTAAAGGGTCGGCAAAAACAAAATACCCCAAAAACGTAAGCCCTTTTTCGTCTTGCGCCGAAATTGAAGTTTTCAGCCCTTTTCCGCCTGCGCGGGCAGGAACTTTCTTAAATGCAATTGCCAGAACCCGCCTGCCTTCATTGCCTTCTCTTTCCAAATCTTCTTTAATTTCCTTCCGGTCAAAATGGCCGGAAAATTTTGAACAGTCTTTTAAAATAAACTCCGGCGCGCCCTTAACAATTAAAAATCTTTCTGAATTCCTGCTTTCGGCCAAAACAGATGACTTCATCCTGAATGCATCAAAAGGGTTTTCTGAAATTATTTTAAACTTCTCTGAATTTCTGATAATATCGGCCCCCGCCCTCAAAAACAGCGCCCTGTCAAAGGGATTCAAAAGCTTTTGCCCCGGGTTTTCTTTGCTAAAGCTTAAAATTCCATACAAAAAGCATTTATTCCTATCAGATGAAATAATTTTTTCTAAAGACAATTTGTTTTGCGTCAAGGTGCCGGTTTTGTCTGCGCACAAAATTTCAATGTTTCCCAAATCCTCAATTGAAGACAGCCTTTTTACCACAACGTGCTGTTTTGCCATTTTCAAGCTTCCCTGAGCCAATGCAAAAGTCACAACGGCCGGCAGGGCTTCGGGCAAAATGCTTACTATCAGGGCTAAAGAAAATAATGTGAGTTCAAAAAAATTGCCGAAGCCCTTTAGCAAAATGTTGGCAATAAAAACGAGGAGAATCGTCACCACGACAATTTTTAAAACCAGGCGGCAAAAATACAAAATGTTTTTCTCATAAGCTGATTCCCTTTTTATGTTTGAAATGTTTTTTGCAATTTCTCCAAAAACCGTTTCCTTTCCTGCGGCTACAACCGCTCCCTGAGCCTTGCCGGAAATTATAGATGTTCCGGAAAAAGCAATGTTTTCTGCGCGAAAAATTTCTTTTTGTTCGGCCTTCAAAACGTCTGAAATTTTTGGAGCGGGAAGGGATTCGCCTGTCAAAATCGACTCATCGGCTAACAAATTATAAGACTCGGTCAGCCTCAAATCGGCCGGGACTTTATCGCCGGCCGAAAGCAGAACTATGTCGCCTTGAACCAAAAACTTTGCTTCTATAATTTCTTCTTTTCCGCCCCTTACAACTTTTACTTTTTGGGGAACAAATTTTTGCAAAAGGAAAATCGCCCTTTCTGCTTTAAACTCCTGAAAAAACCCGATGGTAACATTCAGCGCGACAAAAGCCAAAATTGCATAGCTGTCAATTCTCTCTCCTATTATCAAAGCTACAACTGCCGCAATAAAAAGCAGGAAAAAAAACGGCGACTTGAATTGCCGCACCAAAATTGAAAGGGCATCAACATTGCGCTGTTTTATTTCATTAAATCCGTATTTTTTCTGACGCAAAAGGGATTCCTTTTTTGAAATCCCGTTTTGCGAGGTCCTCAAAATAGAAAAGACCTCTCCGATATTTTTATTGGTGTATTCGCTGAATGCCATTTTTATTGCATTTTTTAACGGATAAATATCTCAGCCAGCAAAAATGCTATGTAAACAGACAGTAAAAGCAAACCTTCTTTTTTTGTTATTTTTTTATCGGTTTTTATGGCAAAAAGATAAAATGCGGCCGCGACCAGAGTAAAAGCTCTTGCAATTAAAAATGGCGAGAAATCATAAATTTGAAATGGAGAAATCAGAGCAACAATGCCCAGAACCAGGGTGGCGCAAACAACTACAGAACCCATCAAATCTCCTAAAATCATCCAGCCTTCGCCCCTTCGAGCCGAAACAATAGAAAAGTAAATTTCTGGAAAGCAATTTCCAAGGCCGACAATTATAATTCCGACCAGAGCCAGCGAGGTTCCAAAGGCTTTTGAGAAAAATTGCGCAGTGTCAATTATGACAAACGAGGCAAGCAAAAGAAGCGCGATTAAAAAAACAAGCTTTGCCGAACTCCTAAGAAACCAAAAAACATCCATATTTTTCCGTTCCTTCTTGTCAGTTTTATATATTTTTGAAAAACGCTCTCCGTCTGAAAAAAGCCAAAAAGAATAGGCAAAAAATGTCAGAAGCAAAATCACTCCGTCAATCCGGCTTAAGTTGCCGTCTAATATCAAAAGCAGAGGCAAAACAGCAATGACGGCCGTAAAAATAGCGCTTGCCTGAACCATTCGGCTCTTTGCCTGCAAATTTTTTTTGCTGAAAAACACGGCAATTGCCATGACCAATGTAAGGTCTACAACATTTCCTCCAACAATATCTCCAAACGAAATCTGCGGCATGCCATGCAGAGCGGCATTTATATCAACAAACAGATTGGGCAGTGAAGAGGCAAAGGCCATCACAAAAAACCCCACGATGAATTCGCGTAAATTCAAATATTTGGCAACTCCGACTAAAGTCTTAACCAGGCTCTTTGAAAGCCACGAAAGAACAAGACAGGAGATAATAAAAGCCGCGATTTGTAATATCATTTAATAGAATAAACCAGTTCGTAAATTATTCCAAGCATAAAAATCAGCGACAAAGAATAAATTAATGACTTTTTCCCGCCAATTTTTTTGTACATTAATAAAATCAAAATGCCGTCAATGCCAAGCAGTATGCCGCCAATAAAAGACACCAATGGAATAAAAGATTTTAAACCCAGCAAAAAGAGAATCAGCGGAGTAAAGCAGGTCATCACAAAAGCCTGCCACGGCTTTACCCCCAAATCGTACATTAAGGTTTTTTTCAGAGTCAGCGCTTGGGAAACAAAGGCGGCAAATGTTGTTGCAACTCCGGCCAAAAGCGCAATTGACACCACTCCGCTTCCCAAAAAATTGCCAAGCCCGGATAAAGCTGTTTCTGTTGTCTGGCCCCCGGTAATTCCCAAAATCAAAAGAGTGAACAAAAGATAAATTATTGCAGGAATCAGCGTTGAAATGACTATTACTTTTTTTACCAATTCCTTGCTTCCAATAAGCATTTCCTCAACTTCGGGAATCAATCCGGTGCCCCACATGGCAAAAATGATCGGGCCGTAGGGCAGGAAAAAGTTTTTCCAGTCGCCCAATGTTGCTGCCGGCAGAGCAAAAATATTGCCGGATTTAATCTGAAAAAATCCTTTTATAAAAATAAAAATTATGGAAACAAAAAGTAGAAGCAGAACAAAAAGCTCAACTTTAGAAATTATTTTAATACCGAAGAAAACAATAATGCCGGCGGCCAAAAAATAAAAAAATGTATAAGATGCGCTATTGCCCCCTATATAGGGGCTCAAAATGCCGGATAAAAATTCTCCGCCGATTATAAGATAGGCCAAAAGCACGCCAAAAGTTCCAACCACAGAAGCAATTAATGCCACCGCCTCCCCCTTTTTCCCCAAATAATGCCCCGCAAATCCGGGAAATCTTTTGAAATCCGGGGTATTCAAACTTATTTCTGCAAAAATCAAGTGTATGCCAAGCATTACAACGGTCAAAACCGTAAAATAAAAAAGCGTTAACCAAATGCCGGCTTTCATTGCCACGTAAGGCAGAGAAAAAAATCCAACGCCGATAATACTCCCCGACAAGGTTGCAACCGGGTAAATATACTTTTTAAATAGTTCTTTGCTAAACATTATTATATTTTATCACAAAACCCGCCTCCGTAAAATACTTCGGCGAGGCAAGCAAAAAACGAGCCATCGCTCGTTTTCCACATTTACGCTACCTCTGCGTTGTAGCAACTTTCGTCCGCCTTCGTCTCGCCCTTTGGGCGGACTTCGGCGAGACTTCGACTGTTTTTATTTATGCAACTTCGTTATTGTAACAGCCTTCGCAGTAAACTATCTCCGGCCTATCCGGCGCATACGACGTTTCAAACTCATTTTGGCATTTTCCCGTATGATGCGGATGTGATTTCGCGCACATGCATTGCCTGTGCCAAAGTTTTAAAGGATTTCGTAATTTAAGCCGAGCTTGGTGACGACACTCTGGACACAACCTTGGCAAAGGCAAATGAAATTGGGTTAAAAATTGATATTCCTTAGAAATGATGCGATATGCTAATCCGCAATTTAAGCACCCAATATTTTCCTTAATAATTTCTATGTTGCTATCTTTAATTGCGTCTGGTAGGTTCTGCGAAAAAAAGGTTGGTTGATGTTCGGGAACTTTAGTGTCTCTCCAATTGAAACCCATTGCTTGCGCCATTTCTTTATTTGTTGGCATAAAATCTTGCGCTGCAGTTTCGTTATACCCAAACGGAGACAATTCAGCCGGGAAAAACTCCCCATATTTATAAACTCTTTCTTTTTTATCTATATATGGCATCGAGTTCATGTGCTCAATAATTTTAAAAACAAGCTCTTCATATTCTTCCTTGGAATATTGCTTATTAAGAATACAGTATTCTTTATTACGTAATCCAATACAACCAAAAATATTACTGCATCCATGACAATTAAACAGATAAGTCACGTCGTGACATCCATACACGCTCATACAAAACGATTGACGAGAACCCCCAACGCCAGAATCAAACGTCTCATATAACAAATCTGCGCCTGCCCCTATACCATACCCATCATATGAATCAGTAAGACGATCTGCTGCATTTTGTACAAATTTGCAATTACGTACATCTCCCGAGGCATCAAAACATTTTTTTGAATCTGCAACGTTTTGCAAATTATCGCCCGTACATCGTTCACACTTAATAAGCATGGCATACTTTCTGATTTGCCCCTGTTTAAGTGCTTCAAATTTTTTTCTCACTTCTTCAAGGCCTGTATAAGTATTAACTCCTAATTCCTGAACCCGCTTTTGATACTCTTCTTTTGAGTAAGGCTGATTAAAAATATAATAAGATCTATTACGTAATCCTGTGCAACAAACGCAGTTTGTGCATCCACGACAATCATATAAGAAAATTCCATCTACACAGCTTTCGCAATTTTGTGAAAAAAAAGTTCTAGAAGATTTTAATACGTTTACGTCTTCATAACATAATTCGCAGTCACCCACTGCAAATACGTCAAATGTATCTCTACAAAAGAGAGTACGAGCAGCGTAAGCTATATTCTCACCTCCCCATGATGCAGAAACGAGGTAGCCGTCTTTCATATTACCGGTATACTGCGTGTAATCGCAATTCACTGTTTGTGCATTAAACACTGCAGCCTGAGGAACTTGCCCAAAAAGCTCTCTCCATTGCTTGAAGAATGGTTTTGCAAAGTTATAATCTACGCCGTAATCCATGGGATCCCAATCATCCGACCACCAAATTTCTCGGTCATACACATTCAGGCCAGAATCTGGCGCAAATCCTGAAATTATCTTTTTACCTGTTTTTGCGCAAACATTACGGTGAAGAGTTCTTTCGTTCCGCCAGGCAAACCTTCTTTGCATCCTGCACTCCGGACAAAAAGTTGGGGCGGGGACTTTTATTTTTTCGTAAAACGCAAAATCGTCGGGCTCAATTGTAAAGTCCTGTTTGCAATTTTGGCAGGTTTTTGTTTCAGCATTCATGGCGAGTCGAGTGGCCCCAATGGGATTTGAACCCATGATTTTCTGGTTGAGAACCAGACGTCCTAAACCGGGCTAGACGATGGGGCCGAATGTTTCAATTAGTATTAATTTATCACAAATTTTCACTTTTTTAAAGCCTCTGAGACTTCTACAATATTCATTCCCGAAATAATCGCGGCGCATATGGCGGGCAAAGCGGTTTCAATTGTCTTTTCGCCATGGGCCTTGAGCCAAATAGGCACCGAGCTACCCTTGTAATTTAATTTAAAATTTATTCCTTCGTCAGCTTCAATCTGGTCTGATGCATAAAAATCCGCATCAGGCGAAAATCCATAGGTGACAAACTCAACCTCGGCGTCCGGCGCCAGCTGTTTTAATATTCTTTCAGCAGCAGAAGATTCCGCCTTTTTCAAAATTATAGTGGTTTTCATTTTTTGGAATTTACGTCGTAATCTGGCGGTATCTGCCAATAGTTAATTATGTATTGCGCCAAATCTTTGAAAATTGGGGCTGCCGACAAGCTAGACTTTGGCACTTTGGGGTCGTCAAGTTTTATCATTATTAAAAACTGCGGATTTAAAGCCGGGGCAAAACCCACAAAACTCTGAACCGTTTTGTCTGAATAATACCCCTTTTTATCTGGAAATGCGATTTCGGCAGTTCCGGTCTTTCCTGCAATATAATAACCGGGAATTCTGGCCTGGTCTCCAAAACCCTTTTCAACGACATTTATCATCATTGCGGTAACTTTTGAAGCCGTGTCCTTGGAAATAATCTGCCTTGGATTCTGCTGATTTGTTTTTAATTCATCTCTGCCGTTTACAATCTTGTCTACAATATATGGTTTTACTAATTTCCCGCCGTTTGCAATAGAACAAAAACCCCTTACAATCTGCATGGGCGTTGCGTTAATGCCCTGGCCGAAAGCGGCCGTTGCAAATTCCATATCTCCGCCCTTTCTTAATAAATCATTTTTTGAGTTGACTTCTCCCTGCAAATCAATGCCCGTCTTTTCTGAAAACCCGAATTTATCTAAATAATCCATGAAAATTTTGTGTTCAATCTGCTGAGAGGCAAACACCGCACCGGTGTTGATTGATTTTTCCAAAACTTCTGTCATCGTCCTTTCTCCGTATTTTGCATGGTCAAAATTATAAATTGTGTCGGGGCCCAATTTAACATACCCCTGGTCAACGTAAGTCGTTTCGGGGGTTATCGCCTGCTCGTTTAACGCTGAAGCCATTGTAAAGGGTTTTATAATAGAACCCGGCTCAAAAAGTTTTTGGACTGCTGCATTCTGAAAAATATCAAGGTTATTTTCTTTTGAATATTGGTTCAAATTAAACGAAGGAAAATTCACCAAAGCTAAAATTCTGCCCGTATCCGGTTTTGCAACGATAATCTGGGCAGATTCCATTTTCAAATTTTTTTCATACTCTTTTAAAAGAGATTCGGCTTGAAACTGGATGTTATAATCTATGGTTAAATAAATATCCGAGCCGTCTAGAGGGGCTTGCGGGTCTTGGCCTGAAAAAATAAAATCCAACCCTTTTTTTGTTTCTTTAACGCCCGATTTCCCCCGCAAAATATCGTCATAATAACCCTCCAGCCCATACTGGCCGCTTCCATCTCCGCCAACAAAACCTATTAACTGCGATGCCAAAGTTTCCTGGGGGTAGTACCTGCCCGGAGAATACTGCCACGACAAGCCCAAAAGCTTTAGCGCTTTTACTTTTTTGAGCGCGTCTTGGGACAAGCCTTTTTTTATAATCTGATAAGAACTTTGGCTTTCTAATTTTGACAAAATAAATTCCTTAGATTCTCCGATTTCTTTGCTTAAAGAATCGGCAAAAGAATTTTTATCTTTTATTTCTTTGGGATTGGCAGATATTATCCAAGTATCTTTACCAATTGCCAGGCTTTTAATTTCTCCGGAGCCCGACTGCCCAAGGGTTGCCTGGCTGTTTTGACAGAAAATTTCTCCCCTGGCCCCTTGAGTTTCTTGAAACCCCGCCTGCTGGCCCAAGGCTTGGGCTTGATAAAATTTATGATTCAATATTTGTAAATAAAACAAGCGGCCTATAATAGCTGCTCCGATTAAAAAAAACACTGCTAAAATTAAGTTTGTCCTCCAATTTTTAAACTCCATCTATTTCTTTGTCTATTTCTTTGCTACAGAAGTTTCTAGAATCTGTATATATTTTACTTCTTTTACTTTTTCAAAATTTAGGGCATCGGTTTTTGATTTGATGCTTTCCATAAAGCTGGTTTCTGCAAATGCCACCTGCAAATTCCTGTTTTCCTCTAAAATTTTGTCAAGCTTTGTTTGATAATTTCTTATAAGATATGTTCCGTTCATCAAATTATTTATAGAATAAATATAATATACCGCAAGAAAAAATATCAGAACAGATCCAACAGCGCAAAATATTTTCCAATTTATCCTGGGAAGGCTTATGCTCTTAACCGACGAATATGCTAAAGCTAATGTTGTCATGGTTTTAAATTTTTATTGCTGCCCTTAATTTGGCTGATCTTGACCGAGGATTAACCCTTTTTTCCTCGCTGCCCGCCATTACGGGTTTTTTAGTTAATATTTTTAAACGGCCGTTTTTTCCCTCATCGCGAAAAAAATTTTTCACGATTCTGTCTTCCAGCGAATGAAAAGAGATTACTGCCAATCTCCCGCCCGGCTCTAAAGTTGCCAGGGCTTCGGGCAAGGCTATTTTTACATTTTCCAGCTCGCCGTTAACTGCGATTCTCAATGCCTGAAACGTGCGCGTTGCAAAGTGAATTTTTCCTTTTTTATAAAATGCGGGAACCGCATCTCCAATAACGCCCATTAACTGATTTGTTGTTTTAATCCGCCCCGATTTTCTTGTTTCAGATATGGCTTTGGCGATTTTTTTTGAAAATTTTTCTTCTCCGAACTCCCGCAAGATTTTTTCTATTTTTTCCTCTGTCCATTCATTTACTATTTCGGCTGCCGTTAAAAAATTTGACTGGTCGTTATATCGCATGTCCAATGCCTGGTCTTGCTTGAACGAAAACCCTTTTTCTGATTTTTCAAGCTGCGCAGAAGACATTCCCAAATCCAATAAAATTCCGTTTACGGGCTGAAATTTTCTTGTTTCAGCAATTCTTTTCAGATTTACATAGGAATCGTTGGCTAAAATTATCCTGCCCTGGAACTCGGACTGCATCCATTGGCTTTTTGAAATCTGCAAAGGGTCTAAATCGATTCCCAAAACTTTTCCGTTTGGGCCAATTTCTTTCAGCAGGGCCTCTGCATGGCCCCCCTCGCCCACTGTGCCGTCAATAAAATTCTCATTGGGTTTGGGGCCCAGATATTTTAATACCTCTTTTTTAAGAACTGGTATGTGAATCATATGCCGAGGTTTCCCAGCTTTGAAACAATTTCATCAACTCCTTTTTCTGCGGCTTGTTTGTATGTTTCCCATTTCTCTGAATCCCAGATTTCAACCCTGTTGGACAATCCGCAAATTGTGACATTTTTTTTCAAACCCGCATAATTTTTCAAATAATCCGGCACAAGTATTCTGCCCAATTTATCTAAAGAAACCTCCATTGCCCCTGCCAGCATCATTCTGGCAAAAGACCTTGCTTCCGACTGGCTAATTGTCAAATTTTGCCATTTTCCAGACTCTGTTTTCCAAGCTTCTTGAGTATACACAAAAAGACAACCATCAATTCCTCGTGTAATTATTATCTTGTCCCCCAGCTCTCCTCTAAATTTGCAGGGCAGAGCCAAGCGCTTTTTATTATCAATTGTATGCTCGTATTGGCCTATTAACATGGCTTTAGTTATTCACCTGTTTCCTTAGTTTTCCCACATTTATCCACACCTATCCACTTCATCTTATTTATAGCCCACTTTATGCTACCCCGTCAACACTTTTTGAAAAAATGCAATTTTAGTCGTAAATGAGCTTATTTTTCCACTAGTTATCCACAGTTAGATTTTATCCCATTGTCGCACAATAGCACTTTTCCACATAAAAAGAACCCCGACACTTCCATGCGTCGGGGCATTAAGAATCACCTGTACCAGTTGCGCATATTTTCAAATGCGCGCATCCAGGGAGAGAATTCCAATCTCTTCATAGATTCTGGTATGTATTGCCATTGGCGCATTTGGAAAGCCCTTTCCTCGTGCGTCATAGCCACAGCATGGCGGCCGCAGGGCGTACACATGGAAGTGTAACCCCAAGGCGAGCCATTGGGATTAAACGGATAATCGCCCACCATGGCGGTAAATCCGTCATCCTCGACGAAGTGCAGCGAGAAAAGCTGCTCGTCCTGCATCCGCTTGAACAGCTTTGCGTTCTTGCAATGCAACTGGCCTTCGCCGTGGTCTGTATGGACACCAAGCTGGCATCCTTCCAATCCGCGGAACATTACCGACGGGCTCGGCAGAACCCGAACCAGCGACCAGCGCGACTCGAATTTCTTCGACGCGTTATAGGTGAAGATCGGGTGGCCTTTGACCGACGGAGCGTTCCACTTCTCGGGCAGAAATGGTATCCATCCCAATTGCCCGGCAAGCTGAGCTCCATTGCAAACCCAGTACGAGAGCGTATCGTCCCTCGCCAGAAATTCCCAGAACATGCGGCGGAGTTTGTTGTTGTACAAAATCTTCGCCGCCCATCCGCGCGCTGACCCCAAGGTGTCGCGATTAGCGAAACCTCCGCACACAGCCAGCACCGAGAACCTGTCGAGGTTAACACTTCCGTTCTCTAAGTCCTTCATGGCAACGTCGTAGGTTCTGAACCCGGCGAACTTGAATGCCGCGTTCATTTCCTCTGTGCTGTTCGTCCCGATTTCTCGAAGAATGCCAGCACTCGGGGCTCTGCTGGTACAGCGCAAACCGAATTGCGCCTTTCCATTAAAACCCTTTGGAAAAACGTACGAAATGCCCCTGCGCGACTTGGTGTTGCGCTTTTCCGCCAGCGCGCAATCGGGATTGACCTGCCTAAGCCGAAGCTGATGGCTGGTCTCCCTCCAAGTTTCGCGCAAGGCTTCCATGCCTTCCTCAAAAACAACTTTGCTTCCTTGCAGTAGCTCAACAGCCTTCTCCCTAGTCGTTCTTCCGACAACCTCGGCCGGAACGCCAAACGATTTGAGTGCATCGATTGATTGATACGTCAGTTCCGTTGGCGTTTCAATCACTGCGCCAGCCTCCTCAGAGAAAAGACTTCTCTTAAAGTCGCGTGCACGATCAAAGCCGGCAATGAATCCGCAGTTGCCAGAAAACGCCATCTCCAACAGCGTGACAATTAAGCCGCCATCGGACCGGTCGTGGTAAGACAGAATCCAATTGCGCCCGATTAGCTCCTGGATCGCATTGAACGTGCGGGCCAGAAGTTCAGGATCGATGTCGGGGCAATCATTGCCCCACTGGTTGTAGCACTGGCCCAGGATGGATCCTCCCATCCTGTTTTTACCAAACCCAAGGTCAATCAGAACAAGATCGCTTTCGCCAGGCCTCTTGATGTCTGGCGTGACGAACTTGCGGCAATCGGGCATCATGCCCTGAAGCGTTATCATTACTTCCCGCGGACAAGGAATGATTTCTTTGCCCAGCTTTGTCAGCATGGACGAAGAATCTTTGCCGCGAATCGGCATACCCTTGCCCCTGAGAAATTCAGACAACGCGCGCACAGCCTTGAAAATTGCTGAGCCTTCGCCCAGGTATTTCAAAGCCCACATCCAGTTAACCGAAGAAACTGTCTTGGCAAGCCCGTTTTTACCCAACCAAGCTCCTGCCATGTTGAGAATCGCCTCGGCGGCCGCCATCCTGGCGCCGGCTGACGGATCGAGCATCAGCTTTGCTGGCTGCTCGCCCATTGAGAACACAATGCCGGGCTTGGAAAAATGGCTCATGGCCATAATCCCGCAGTCGGCTACCGGCAGGTTTGCGGGACCACAATGCTGTTGGCCCACAACCAAACCAGTGACCGCCCTGTCGCCCTTTAAGGTGTACATCTCGGCTGAAGCCACTGCCAGATTTAAAAGCACGCGGCTGAGCGAGCTCTTGACTGTGGCAGTACGAGGCAAAACCAAGGGCTTAAAGCCGTACTTCACAGTAACATCCGAAAACCTCTTTCGAGGCAGGTCGGCCATCACATCCGTGAGTTTGAAATTGATGGGTTTTTTGACATCGTCCTTGATGTCGTTTAAAACCACGAACTTTCCGTCGCACGTGATTTCGCCCAAAACCTCCATGGAGCACTTCTCGCGTTTGCAAATACTCGCAAACAATCTCATGCCCGAAGGTTTAACGAGCAAAGCGTAACGCTCCTGGAATTCAGCGCCAACCCTGACGATAAACGCCAGATACTTGTCGCCCAAGCGAATCTTTCCTCCATGAATGATTCCGCCCATCATTTCAACAATCTCTATCAAGGAGTTAAGGACTCCGCCCGCTCCCTGATCATGAATAGACTGTATAGGATTTCTTCTCCGACAGGCGATGCAAGCGTCAATAACGCGGTGATCCCGAATTGCTGTCTCGGCATCGGCGCGCTGAGTAGCATCGTCATCCAAGCCTTCTTTGTTGGAGCCAGCGGTTTGGCTTGAAGCCGAACCGCCGCCGAAACCAACTTTGCGCGCTTTGCCACCAATCATGACGACTTTCCACTTTTTCTTGGGCGCGCGCTTTTTGACATGCTCGCGGAGAGCGAGCCCGACTCCGCCCGATGCCATGATGGGTTTGAACCACGCCACCCGGCGGCTCGGGACTTTTTTGCCTTCTGACGTAATGCCAGTTGGCAAGCGCATTTCAAACGCGCGTTTGGTTCCCAAGATGACCGGCTCGCCGACGCAGTTGTTGTAGAAGCACGCATCATCTGACGCTTCACGCTGAATCTTCTCGGCAACTGCCAGGTTCGGCGGATATGCTGCATTCCGCTTTTCCCATGGCAGCCTGTAGCCGGGAATATTCAAATCGCCGGTCAAAAATCCTGCACAAGCTGCCCGCAGCAAACCGCCCCGGCCGACTGCTTTTCCGTCGCGCATCCTGCCGCCCGTGCCAGTGCCAGCTCCGGGTCCCGGAGCTACGCCTGTCGGGAAGTTGTGCGTTTCAAAAGTCAGCGTACCGTCGGCGTGCACCGTAACGAGCACATACTCCGAGGATTTGAACGGATGCTTTGGAAACGCAAGCCGTATGGGATATCCCGCGATGACGCTGGAGTTGTCGTGAAACGCAACCAGCGCATTATCGGAATCCATTTGCCAAGGCTTTTTGATGAGGTCAAACAAAGTTTCCTTTTGTTCAACTCCATCAATATTCCAAATGGCGTTCCAGTCCAGGTGTCGGCAATGGTTGCTGTTTACCTGGGCCAAAACGAAAAGCTCCACGTCCGTGGGATTCCGTTTGAGAATTTCGGCAAACAGATGATAGTAAGCTGAGACATCCTGATCGTCCCAGCCACAGCCCATGTCAACGCTAATCTTCCGCAATGCCTCTTTGCCTTCCTTGAGGACCGATATAATTCTGACCTTGGGAATTTCCATTTTCCCTTCGAAGGTTAAAAAGCGCTTGGGGTAGAGCTGCTCGGTCATCCGGTCGTACAAATCAGACGAGTCAGCGCCCTTCGGCACAGTTACTCGCCTGAGCATTTCGAAGCGCTCGGCCTTCACGCCGCAACCTTCAAGAATCCCCACTGCGCTGTCTGACCATGGGCTGACACCTGACGTTCGAGGCCCAATCTCAACAACCTTTCCATGCAAAGTGGGATGAAGCGTAACCTTGCCTTCCGGCATCACGTTCACGAGCGCACGCAATTTTGCGAGCGCTCTAGTGCTGAACCTTCTTTTGTGTTGAACAAAAAAGGCCAGCTCTTTGTCTTCGGACACGCGCGTGTAGAATTTCGTCAACATGTCGAATCTCCTATTGTTATTTCAATGAGCCACCCGGCTCACTGATTTCAGTAAACCGAATTAGGTTAAAATTAGCAACAAAACAACGCCCTGTCAACTTGATTTTTGTTTTATAACTGATAAGCTGGTGTTAGCACCTGAAAAACTTAATCTTCCGGATTGATGTTCGGATTTTTTCAGGCGGACTACAAATGCTTTAAGGTGAAACATGAGCACTGACAGTAGATCAAAGTATGCACTAGATGGAGTTGACGTT
>CAYICD010000004.1:26879-39621 GCA_964361855.1 uncultured Candidatus Saccharibacteria bacterium | reverse complement strand
AAAAGATGTGATTGTGGTAGCCTCGGTTTCATGCATTTACAACATTGGCTCACCAGAAAACTACCAAAATGTTGTGTTTGAAATTAAGGCGGGGCAAAAAATAAAAAGAAAAGATTTTATTTTGCACTTAACAACCTTGCAATATAAAAGAAACGATGTTGAATTTAAACCCGGCACATTTCGCGTGCGCGGAGAATTGATAGAAATTTATCTGGTCACCGGAGAAAAAATAATAAGAATAGAATTTGCAAAAGATAAAATTTCAAAAATTTCTACGACTAGACCGGGTTTAAATTCAAGCTTCAAAATACAAAATTCAAGCTTCAAGCTTTATCCAGCCACTTTTTGGGTCGCCCCCCAGGATAAAATAAATATTGCAATTGAAAATATAAAGTTAGAGCTGCATGAAAGATTGGGCGAGCTAAAAAAACAGAATAAACTTTTAGAGGCAGAAAGGTTAGAGCAAAGAACAAATTATGACATGGAAATGTTAAAAGAAACCGGCATTTGCCATGGCATTGAAAACTATTCGCGGCATTTGGAATTTAGAAGCCCCGGCGAGGCGCCCTTTTCTTTGGTTGACTATTTCAACTATTTTAATCCCGATGGATTTTTAATTTTTATTGATGAATCACATATTTCTGTCCCCCAAATAAGAGCCATGGCCGTCCAAGACAAAGCCAGAAAAGAAACCTTGATTGATTTTGGGTTCAGACTGCCCTCGGCTGTTGACAACCGGCCGTTAAAATTTAAAGAATTTGAAGAAAGAGAAAAACAAACAATATATGTTTCTGCCACCCCTGCTGATTATGAAACGCAAAGATCAGGGAATAACATAATAGAACAGCTAATAAGGCCAACCGGATTACTAGAGCCGTCAATAGAAATTAAAAAAACCGAAAATCAGATTAAGGATTTAATGGATGAAATCAAAAAAGAGACTGCCAAAGGCCAGCGAATTTTGGTTGTAACCTTAACCAAAAGATTGGCAGAAGAAATAACAGATTATTTAATAGAAAAAGGAATAAAAACGCAGTATTTGCATTCTGAAATAAAAACAATGGAAAGGCCAGAAATTTTAAAAGATTTCAGAAAAGGAAAATATGACGTATTGGTTGGTATAAATCTTTTAAGAGAGGGCTTAGATTTGCCCGAAGTTTCTTTGGTTGCAATTTTAGACGCAGACAAAGAAGGATTTTTAAGAAATAAGACGACCTTGATACAAACCATGGGCAGAGCAGCAAGGCATATTCAAGGCCGCGTAATTTTATACGCAGACAAGACGACTTTTTCAATGCAAAATGCAATCAATGAAATAAACAGAAGAAGAAAAATTCAGGAAAATTACAACAAAAAAAATAAAATAACTCCCAGGGCAATTATTAAAGACATCAGGGACTGGGGCTTTTCAAAAAAACCTTCGACAAGCTCAGGGCAAGAGAGCATTGCTGAAGAATTTTTCGTAATCCATGACCGAAAACTTTTAGAAAAAGAAATGAAAATTGCCGCCAAAAACCTGGACTTTGAGCGGGCGGTAGAAATTCGTGACCTAATTTCTAAATTGGAATCAAAAAAGCCCGCATAAGCGGGCTTTTTTATTCATAACTTTCAAGTTTTTTCTTACTTCTTTTGATAAGCGGCTTAAGCCTTGTGCGTTTTTTAATTCCCGGCCTTTCCATTTTTTTTACGGCTCTAACTTTTCTTGCACTTTTTTCAACGCCCGAAACCTTAAAAGCTTCTAAATCTTGGTGCGTTGTTTCCAGGGCTGCCTCCAAGTCAGATTTTTTAAATTCGATGCCATTAGCTTCCATTATTTCTTGGACTTGGCTGGTTATATATTTGTGGAATTCTTTTTCTGTCCAGTCTTTTTTCCTTTCTTTCATTAAATTTCGATTAGACAGTTCACCTGCCAGCTTTACGATCTCTGTTGAAATGCGATCTTTATCATTTTTCATTTCAAGTCGTGCTTTATCCCCAGTGTAAACTTTTTCTCCCCTTTTATATTTGAATTTATCTAAATTTTCCCTTCTCAACGCTTTATCAAGAGCATAAGCAGATTTCCACAACCCAGCCGCTCTTTTTATTTTTGCTTTCGCAGTTTCCGCCGATTCAGCAGCTTTTTTTGCCTTTTCAGCTTCTTCCAGTTTTAATTTTTCTTCTAAGCCTTTTTCAACCATTAAATTAATTGTTCTTCTGCGATTTTCATCCCATTTATTTCCCAACTCCTGCTCTGCTCTCTGTGTTATTTCCTGATCTTTTCTTTTTATTATTCCATTCACCACCTCATCGTGAAAATGTTCAAAAGAAACTGGCTCGCCAGATAGCGATGATTCTATTTTATCAGACCACCAATGCGCTTTTTTAATACTTTTAATTTGTTCCAAAGTTACGCCCGCAGTAAATAAATATTTGATTTCATAAGGCGTCAAAAACTTGTGCTCCTTTCTGCCAGTTGCAAGATCGTCAAATTCTTTCTGCTGTTCTGTTCTAAACTTTTCACCCGGCTTTAATTTAAGAGCTGGCTCGAGATTGTATATTTTTCTTTTTTCACCATTATTTAAACAATCAAAAGCCTCTTGCAGGGCCATAAATTTTTTCTTTGCATTCGGATCATCGGGGTGCAAATCTGGATGACAATTTTTTGCTTCTCTACGATGTGCTTCCTTAATTTCTTCTATTGATGCATCTATAGAAATTCCCAATACTTCATAAAAATTAGTAAAGGGATGCTCTGGCCCCAACCGCGCGTATGCAGCCCGATAATCTTCCCTCCATAACTCATCAATTTTTTCTTTTCTTTGTTCAGCTATAGTTTCTGCCCGAGTCTTTAAATTGCGTTTATCTGGGTTTCTGGCATATTCATCATACGTTTTGTTTGCGTCTCTTCTTAGTTCAATTTTTAATTGTTCGACGCGCTCTTCTTGTTTCCGTTTTGCTTCAGCTGCCTCGGCCTCGCGCCTTCTCTCGGCTTCGTCTTGAAGAGATTTTTCTTTGCTCGGGCCTTCCAGCCTTAGCCTGTCAGGATTTCTTGCGGTTTTATCAACATACCTAAACTCCCCCTCAATAATATCCTCCGCTTTCTCATGCTCTGTTTTGGTGGGATCAACCTCGGCAACCGGCGGCCTTGGCATTTCTGCCGTATCACTAGTTGCCAGAGGCCCGGTATCGCCGACCGGGACTGTCGGAGTTGTTTCTTTTTCTCCAGGAGTTGGCTTAGCAACCAAAGAAGTGCGCCTCAATTTGGCTTTTGCAACTTCCGTTGCCATTGGCGCTATTCTTTCCAGTTTTTCTTTACCCAATTTATCTAAAATTGCCTGGATATCATCTAACCTGCCTCCTTGATACAACTCGTCTATCTCCCTTCTAGCATCTGGAGTCACTACATCTTTGACATTTTCAAAAGATTCAGCTATTTTCTTTTCTTTTGCCTCTCTTTTTAATGTTTCTGCGGCTTTTTCTTCTTCTCCGGCTACAATTGCATTTTGGGGCTGTTCTACTTCAAAAACTTGGGCTATTTTTTTATAGTCATTTTCCGTAAATGCTCTTTTTTTCCTTTCCGGTTTTTCTTCTATTATAGGCCCCACCTGAACCCCTGTTACCGCGTTGTCCGGCTCCTCCCCATTATGCCGCTTAATAATCCTTAACGGCCTTTTTCCTGGTTTGACTGCACCATCTTGGATTTGTTCTTCTGACGCCTCTGGCTGATTTTCTCTTGGTGTTTCCATAAATGAAATAAATGCTTTTCTTAATTCTACCACTTGAGGCTTTACAAATCAATAAAAATCTGCTAAGATGTCTTTATATGGCTATAACAAAATCGGCTAAGAAATCCGCCCGCCAGAACAAAAGGCGGAATGAGCAAAACTCAGTCTATAAAGATAAAATAAAAAGCCTCATTAAAGAAGCGCGAACTTTGGTTTTGCAGAAGAAAGGGAGCGAGGCGGAAAAACTATTGTCAGAAGTTTACTCAATTTTAGATAAAGCGGCAAAAAGAGGAATCATCAAAAAAAATAATGCTTCAAGAAGAAAATCTAGACTGACAAAATTGGTGGCAAGGTCTCTTAGGGGCTAAATTTCAGAAACCAGCAAATCCAAGGCCAGTTCTGAATCAATCTTACCGGTTTTTACATCTGAATCTACTTGAAAAATCTTTCGGTAGATTTTTTTTAGTTGAAATAGCGAAAACTGGTTTGAGATATAATAAGTCTTTTTTACAACAAACGGGTGAAGCCCGCTTTTTTTAGAAATCTCTGAATAGGGAAGTTTTTTTTCTATTAAATCTTTTATTATCAAAAGATTGCGGAACTGGTAAGCAACCATGCTAAGAAGATACAAACAATTGTCCCCGTTTTCTAAGTGTTTGTGCAAAAGTTCCAGCGCCTGTTTTTTATTTTTTGAGGCCAGAGCGTCTATTGTCAAAAAAATGTCATTTTCAATTTTCGGCTTCACAAGCAACTCCACATCCTCTTTTTTTATCAATCCACGCCCCCTAAAATCTGCCAATTTTTTGATTTCATTCTGCATTCGCCAAAGGTTGTTTCCAACAAAGGTCAAAAGCAAATCTTCTGCCATTGCGTCAATTTTTGCCCCATATTTTTCCAGCTCATTTTTTATCCAAATCTTCTGACCCCGAGCGTCTAACAAGCAAAACTCCTGGCACTTAGCTTCTTTATTTAAAACTTTAAATAGTTTGCTCCTTTTATCTGGCGCCTCTTTTTCAAAAACCACAACAACGTCTTTTGCATCTTTTAAAATTTTTATACTCTCTAAAAAATCTTCTTGAAATTTTTTATCCGCAAAAACATTTTTTAAAATTATCAGTTTTTTTTCGGCAAACATTGAAACAATTTTAAAATTGTCCAGCACATCTTTAAACTCTTGCTTGTTTGCATCAATATAAACCAAATTTAATCCAGATTTATGGACTTCTTTGTAGTGCAAAATTATTTCATCAAGTTTCTCTTTTGCGCGAAAAGAATCTTCTCCGTGTAAAAATATAATCATAGTTTTTGGCAGTGCGGGCAGAAAAATGCACTTCTTTGCCCTACTTTTAACCTCTTAATTTTTGTTCCGCACCGATGGCATTTCTGGCCCTCTCTTTTATATGCCTTTCTTTCTGAATCAAAATCTCCCTTGCTTCCATCTGGTTTTCTATAGTCAGAAAAACTTTCTCCTCCAAGCCTTACACTCAACTCTAAAACTTTTTTTATCGCAGAAAATAAATCTTTTAATTCTTTCTCACTCAACTTTGCAACGCTTTTTTCTGGGTGAATTTTAGCAACCCACAAAGCTTCGCTTGAGTAAATATTTCCAATGCCGGCAATAACATTCGGGTCCATTAAAACTTGCTTTATCTTGCCCTTCTTATTCTGCAACAATTTTTCAAATTTTTCAAAAGTAAAATTTTTCTCTAATGGTTCCGGGCCCAGCGCTTTAAATTCTTTTGAATTCAGCAAATCGTCTGTTTTCCATAGTTCAACTTTGGCAAATTTTCTGGCATCTGACAGCGCAATCATTTTCCCATTATCTAAAAAGAAAATCAAATGCAAAAATCTGTTATACGGGTCGTTTAACGGGCCCCTTTCGGCCGGCTTCCATATTTTATTTTTTAACACCCAATTTCCAACCAACAAGTGCCCTGTCATTTTTTGATGAATCAGCAAAGAATATCCTTGCGATAAATCAAAAATAACATTTTTTGCGCGCCTCCAAACTTTTTTAATTTTTTTATTTTTAATTTCCTTTCTAAAAGCGCCAAAACTCTTTGGTTTTTTAACCAATTTTTCCCAGTCCGACCACACATCAACAAAGGTCCTGTTAAGGACCTTTGAATTCAAACCCTTTATTGTAGTTTCAACTTCGGGAAGCTCTGGCATGCTATTTTTTCTTTGGTTGCTGTTTAAACCTTTCTATCTCGGCATTTGCCCTTTCCAGCTCTATAGTTCTGTTTTTTACTTTTTGTTCTAGGGCATTTATTGTTTCTTCCAACGCCTCTGTTTTCGCTTTTACTCGCACATCAACCGATCTTTCCGTTTCTTCGGTTTCGGTGTGGCTTTGCTCAAGATTATCTGCTATTTTATTAAAAACTCTGGCTAGTTCTCCAATTTCGTCCTTGTTTTCTAAATAAACTCTGGTTTTTAAGTTCCCTTGGCTCAATTCATTCGCCCTTCTTAGCAATTTTTTTAAAGGCAGGGAAAAATTCTGCCCAATTGCAAAACCAAAGAAGAAAACATAAACCAAAACAAGCGCAAAAACTATATAAAAATTGATGCCGATTACCTCGTAATTTGCCGCAACAAAAACAACCATGATAAATATGCCGGCTAGAATCATCGGAGTTGCTATTTTTGAAGTTACGCTTGGCATACTATAATTATATCACTAAAATTTTTTTAATTCATCCAGGCGCGAGGCCAGTGTATTAAAATCAAGCTCGCGAAAGACTGCCTCAACTTTTTTTCTGTCAAAACTGCCAAACTGGCATCTGTCCAGATCGAAATCAATCGGCGCGTCTTTTACGGTCTCAACCAGCCTTAAAGATAAAAACGCGGTTTCTTTGTTCGCCATTAGGGCTTCTTTTACCCTTGGCTTTAAAACCGCGGTGTCAGTTGAAAGCTCGTCATAAAGATTTTTTAAGTTTCCATATTTTTGTATAAGTTCGGCAGCAGTTTTCTTGCCGATGCCCTCAACGCCGGAAATATTATCTGAAGGATCGCCGGTTAAAGCCTTAAAGTCAATCATTTGCTCTGGCGTTACGCCAAATCTTTCTTGAACCCTGTCTTTGTCATAAATAACAGCATCTTTTATTCCTTTTCCCATTGTATAAACTTTTACTTTTTCATTAACCAACTGCAAGTTGTCCAAGTCTCCGCTCAAAATAAAAACTTCTGCATCTTTTTGTGATTTTGTCGCAATTGTGGCGATTAAATCATCTGCCTCATAACCTTCTTTTGTAAAAACCGGCATATCAAAAGCCTCCAAAACTTCTTTCATAATTGGAATTTGTGAAACTATCTCATCCGGAGTTCTAGCCCTATGGGCTTTGTAGTCCTTAAATTCTTCATGCCGAAAAGTGGGCTTCGGCAAATCAAAAGTCGCCACCACATATAAGGCTTTTCTCCCTTCGGGAGATGTCCCGTAGGGACACAAGTCTTTTATTGCGCGAAACAAAATCAGCAAAAATCCGTAGACAGCTCCCGTGGGCTGGCCTTTTTTATTTGTAAGAGGGGGCAAGGCGTGAAATGCCCTGTGAAGCAGGGCATTGGAATCTATAATTATAAGTCTTTTTTCCATGTTATTTTTCTCCCTTTTTCGTTAATAAAACTGAATTCAATTATTATAGCAGATTTTGGAAGAAGTTTTTTAATACGAGAAGGCCATTCTATTGCCACAATGTTTTTTGGGTCTGAAATTATGTTTTTGAAATTCAGCTCTAAAATATCTTTCTCATTCTTTATTCTATAACAATCCACATGATAAAAAAACTTTCTGCCTGTAAAGTGCCCGACCGGACGTTTTATATCCAGAGGTCTTTTTGGGATTTTAAACTTTTTCATTATTACAAAAGTCGGAGACAAGATTTTTTCTTTAACTCCCAGCCCTTTTGCAAAACCCTGCAAAAAAGTTGTCTTACCTCCCCCTAAGTCTCCCTTCAAACCTAAAATAAAAGCGTGGCTTTTATCCTGAGCTTGTCGAAGGACCTCCTTGGCTAATTTTTCGCCAAGTTTTTGGGTTTCTTTGCAATTTTTTGCAGTAAAAGTTATTAACATTGACTAATTTTTTTAATTCGTTTAGGGTATAGTAATTCTAAACTACAATGGAAAAATTGGACGAGGCAAAACAACTTATTTCTGAAGCAAAAAATATCTGCATAATTCCTTCAGAGAACAACGAGGAAAGCATTTCCTCTGCTTTGGCTCTTTTTTATACTTTAAAGGAATTAGGCAAAAATGTAAATCTGCTTTTGGAGGAATTTCCGGAAAAACTAAAATTTTTACTTCCGTCTTTAGATTATATTTCTTACCCTAAAAACTTCGTAATTTCAATTCCTCAAAAAACAGCTGAAATTTCACAAGTTTATTACGAAAAAAACGACGAAGGGCTGAAAATACATTTAACTTTGGATAAAGGAAATATCAAAAAAGACAATATCTCGTTTTATTTTTCAGAAGCAAAGCCAGACGCGACAATAACTTTAGGCCTGCAGGATTTTGGAAATGAGCTCCGAGAAAAACTAAACCCTTATGGATTTTTGCTGGATTCGCCGGTAATTAACATAGACAATAGGCAAGATAACAAAAATTTTGGTAAAATAAACATAATACAGGACTCAGCCCTGGCAGACATGGCATTAAGCCTTGTAAAAAATCCGCATATTGAATCAATAAAAGAAAAAGCGGCTTTATGTTTTCTGGCTGGCATTGCCATTTACACCGAAAATTTCGGGAACAACAAAACAAGCCCTGAAATTTTTGAAACAGCGAGCCTGCTGATGAGGCGCGGGGCCGATTTAAACCAAATAAGAAAAAATCTTTATGGATGAATCAGGTAAAAAATTATTAGGAACCGTCACTATCTCCAAGGAGGTTATCGAGGAGGTAAAGAGGGACGTAAAAAATATTGCCAGTTTTTCAGAAAAGATAAAAATTTTTACCTCCCAAAACACAACCAATCTTTTGGATGTAATTTTATTCGGCTCAATAACATTAGACGCTTCCGACATACACTTGGAGCCACAGAAAGATAATGCAAGATTAAGGATTAGGCTTGACGGCGTCTTGCAGGACGTTGTTTTTTTTGACCACGAAGTTTATCACAGCCTGCTTTCAAGATTAAAACTTTTGTCACGATTAAAATTAAATATCACCGACAAGCCCCAAGATGGCAGATATACAATTGAAATTGACGATTTATTAATTGAAATAAGAACCTCCAGCATTCCGGCTGAATATGGCGAATCTATTGTAATGAGAATTTTGAATCCGAAAAATTTAATAAGTTTTGAGGCTTTGGGGTTAAGAAAAGATTTGTACAATATGTTTGAAAAAGAAATTTCAAAGCCCAACGGAATGATAATTGTAACCGGCCCTACCGGTTCTGGAAAAACGACCACACTTTATGCTTTTTTAATGAAAATCCAAAACCCGGAGATTAAAATTATTACAATTGAAGACCCCATTGAATATCACTTAAAAGGCGTATCTCAAACGCAGGTGGCTCCTGAAAAAGGGTATGATTTTTCCGACGGTCTAAGGTCAATTGTAAGGCAAGACCCCGATGTTATCCTGGTTGGCGAGATAAGAGACTTGGAGACCGCAAAAATAGCCCTGCAGGCAGCTTTAACTGGCCACCTGGTGCTTTCCACGCTTCACACCAACGATGCAGCAGGGACTGTCCCAAGGCTTGTAGACCTTGGCACAGAATCATCTTCAATCGCAGCGGGATTAAAAATGGCAATAGCGCAAAGGTTGGTCAGAAAAGCCTGCAAAAAATGTTCAACGCAGGAAAAGCCAAATTCAAAAGAATTAGGAGAGCTAAAAAAGGGTTTAAAAAATTTGGCAAAAGAAATAAAACTGCCGGATTTAGATTCTATAAAAATTGCGCGAATTAACGAGAAGGGATGCGAGGCATGCAATTTTACGGGCTACAAAGGAAGAGAGGGGTTATATGAGGCGTTTTTAGTGGATTCACAAATGGAAAAATTTATTTTAACCAATCCCCCTGTTTCATCAATTAGAGAGATGGCAATCAAAAAAGGAATGGTGACAATGTATCAAGCCGGATTAATTGATGTTGCCATGGGAGATACAACTTTCGAGGAGCTGGCGAGGGTGGTGGAGGAAGACGAGGAACAGCCGGCAGAAATTTCTGCAAATTAAAAACAGCTCCGGAGTTGGAGGTATTTTGTGTCTGGGACACAAAGAAAGATTTGTCTGAGGAATAATCGAGCCGGAGCAAGATTATCCGGAAACTGAGACAAATCCAAGTAAGTACCTCCAACTCCGGAGCTGTTTTGTCAATAATACGAAAAAAGCGTAAAATTAATTCAAAACATCAATATTTTTAAGTATATCATAATATAACCCCTATGTCAAGCCAATTAGACAGAAAACCGGATAAAGAAGACGAGGTGCTGGATTTTACTTTAAGGCCAAAAAATTGGTCAGATTATGTTGGCCAAGACAAAATAAAAGAGAATATCAAGATAATTATAACAGCTGCGAAGCAAAGAGGCCAGAGCCCTGACCATTTATTGCTTTACGGGAATTCTGGATTGGGAAAAACCACTTTGGCAAACTTAGTTGCTTTGGAAATGGGAAAAGAAATTAGGATTACTTCGGGTCCGGCAATTGAAAGAGCCGGCGACTTGGCAGCCATTTTAACAAACATGTCAGAAGGCGATGTTTTATTTATAGATGAAATCCACAGAATAAACAAAACCATTGAAGAATACTTATATCCTGCAATGGAAGAGTACAAATTAAATTTAATTTTAGGCAAAGGACCGATGGCAAGAACCATGGAGTTAAAACTTCCGCATTTTACAATTATTGGAGCCACAACAAGGCCCGGACTTTTGTCCTCGCCATTAAGAAACCGTTTTGGGGCAACGTTCCAGCTTAATTTTTACAATCCAAAAGACATTGAAAAAATAATTGAGCGCTCGGCTAAGTTGTTGAACGTAAAGATAGAGCCAGACGCCACAAAAATAATTGCCACGCGCTCGCGCTTTACTCCAAGAGTTGCCAACCGCCTTTTAAAAAGAGTGAGAGATTTTGCAGAAGTCCAAAGCGCAGGCCTTATAACAAAAGAAATTGCAGAACATGCTTTAGAACAATTAGAAGTTGATAAAATGGGTTTGGAGCCCGGCGACAGAAAAATTTTACTGGCGTTAATTGAAAAATTCAACGGGGGCCCCGTGGGGCTTCAGTCTTTGTCTGCTGCTGCCATGGAAGAGGAAGATACAATTTTAGATATTTATGAACCCTATTTAATGCAATGCGGATTTATTGAGCGCACTCCAAAAGGCAGAATGGCCTCGCGCCTTGCCTATGAGCACTTGGGCCTGCTCCACATGCGAAATCAGCTTCTCTAATCCAACGGCTCAACAACCCGTTAAGCCGTTAAAAAACTTCTTTGCGATAATCATTTTTTTGCCTCGAGGCAAAAAAATGATATTTTGCTTGTTCCAATCAGGCTAACATAATGTTAACCTGATTTTTTAATTGCGTATTTATGATAAAGATGTAAAATAAAAAAACGGACAACAAGTTGGCCTTTGACAAAGAAAGGAGGTGTATAATGGCCAAGAAAGCCGTACGGCGGAAGCGCCGAACCCGTTAGAATGCCAGCGTGGACAAAGCCCATCCATGGAGCCCCTCGGGTAATAAAGGGTTACTCTGTGCGACCAGGTGGGTGCCGCTTCTAGAAAGCAAACTTGGGCGTTAGCGTTCGTACACTGGGTGAACCAGCCAAGGAATAAGTTTGCTTTTAAGGAAATTGATGCTGTAATACCCGGAGGCGGGGAATTTAGCGCCCATAAAGCGACAAGGTAGCAAGGAAGACGAGTTACGACGTTTTATGGGAAACGGCATATGGAAGATCCATTGGCACGCTGGCTGTCACAGTGAAGGACGAGATATTCCAAGCCAGCAGGCGCGCGAGCGAAAGCGAGCGCGCATTTTTTATTTAGCAAAGTAAGCATATAATAAGTGAATGGAAATTTTTTGGGTAATTATTTTAATTGTAATTTTGGTTTTACTCCTAGCGTTTGCTGTTTTTCTTTTACTCTACACTTTCTTTTTACAAATTCTGCCAATGGCTTTTGGTGGAGCGTTTTTTGCAAAAAGCAGCGATGAAAAAATTAAAAAAATGATTTTATTAGCCGGTATAAACCCTGGAGACAAGGTTTTAGACTTGGGCTCTGGCGACGGAAGTTTGGTAATTGAGCTGGCAAAAAGAGAGGCCAAAGCATACGGTTATGAAATTAGCCCGTATCTTGTTTGGCTTTCAAAAGGAAAAATAAAAAAAGCAGGGCTTTCTAGCGCCTTTATTTTTCAAAAAAACTTTTGGAAAGAAGACTTATCTGAATTTGATGTTATTTTTGTTTACGGAATAAAATATATGATGCCGCGGTTGGAGAAGAAATTAAAAAAAGAATTAAAACCTGGCACAAAAATAATTTCCAATTATTTTGTTTTTCCAAATTTAAAACCCCAAAAAGAAAACGGGGAAGCAAGATTGTATATAATTTAGTTTTGCAAAAAAAAGAGGCGCTTTGCAGTTTGCCCTACTCGTAACTATTTTATATAATAGTTAAAATGAATGCCAAATTTATATTTTTATTTTTGTTATTACTGCCTGTTTTTGTATTTGCAATAGAAAAAATAGATATTAATACCGCAACTTTACAGCAACTAGACCAACTCACAGGAATCGGGCCCGTTTATGCGCAAAGAATAATTGATGGACGGCCGTTTTCTTCAATTGATGATTTAGACAGAGTAAAGGGAATCGGCCCTGCAACCTTGCAGAAAATAAAAGACCAAGGGCTGGCTTGCGTCAATTGTGAATTGACGCAAAAATCCGAAATCCTAAATCCGAAGCCCGAAACAAATTCTATTTCTGAAAATTTAAATGTTCAAAACACGACGGAAAAAGTTGCGGAGACGTGGGCCGCGCGGAGGGGGGGGGGGGGGGCAAAAAAAAATTTAAAACGGAGTTTTATTTAAAAAAATATTTT
>CAYICD010000004.1:0-26869 GCA_964361855.1 uncultured Candidatus Saccharibacteria bacterium | reverse complement strand
AATTGTTAAACCACCGAGGTAAATTGTGGCGTCGCGGGCCGACGGCGGGGGGCGGTGGGACGTCCAAAAAACTTTTTCAAGCGGCATTTTTATAAACGAAATTTTGCCTTCGCCCCTGGGCGCAGACGACACTGATGAATGGATGGAAATTTACAACTCAAATAATTTTGAAGTTGATTTATCTGGCTGGAAAACTACAGACAAAGAGGGCACCATATCAACTTATGTTTTTCCAAAAGACACAAAGATTGCTGCAAACGGATTTTTAGTTTTGAAACGGCCTGCCACAAAAATAATGCTGAACAACGACAAAGACGGCCTAACCCTTTTTGCTCCAGACGGAAAAGCCATCCAGTCAATTTCCTTTTTTTCAGCTCCAAAAAATCAGTCATACAATAATGGCGGGGAATCCTGGGCGTGGAGCGCAACTTTGACGCCCGGGTCTCCAAATAAAATAATTTTGACCGAGGCAAAGCCCAAAAACCCTTTGGCAAGCTCAGGGCCTGACGGCTTGCCAAATTCAAAAAAATCTGATAATAATATTATAGAAGCAAAAGATTTAACGGCAGGTTTAAACCAAACAGCAAGCCCTTGGTTTTTGTTTTTTACAGTTTCGGCAATCACAATAATTTTTGCCGGCATTGTATTATTTATAAAGTTTAAATTTCTAAAAAATCATGTCGGGTCATAGTCATGCAAAAACAGTAGCCCACGTTAAAGAGATGGCAGCTGCAAAAAGAGGCGCTGCTTTTTCTAAGTTTGGGCGGCTTATTACAATAGCTGTAAAAGAAGGTGGCGGAAACCCAGCTATAAACTCCAAATTAAAAACTGCAATTGAGCAGGCTAAGGCTGTTAACATGCCTAAAGACAACATTGAAAAGGCAATCAAAAAAGGAACTGGCGAGTTGGCTGGCGAGGCCTTGGAGGTTGTTTCTTATGAGGGTTTTGGCCCGGGCGGAATTGCTTTGATAATCGACGGCATTACAGATAATACCAACAGAACACTGAGTGAAATAAAGATAATTTTAAATATGAATGGAGGAAAATTGGCAGGAGAGGGGGCGGTAAGATGGATGTTTGAAAGAAAGGGGGCCATTACTGTGGAGTCCGAAGGAAAGCCCAAAGACGAATTGGAATTAGCCGCAATTGAAGCCGGAGCTGACGATGTAAAATGGTACGATAAAGAACTTGAAATTTACACAAAACCGGAAGATTTAGAAAAAGTTAAAAAAACCTTAGAAGAAAAGGGATTAAAAATTAATTCTGCCTCATTAAATTATATTGCCAAAGAAGAGGTGGAACTTTCAGAAAAAGACAAACAGCAGACCGAGAAGCTTTTCGAGGCTTTAGACGAAAACGACGCAGTGCAGGATATTTATTCAAACCAAAAGAACTAATTTTCAGCTTTTGTTTTATGAAAATTTTAGGAATTGATCCAGGGACACAGATTACTGGTTTTGGGGTGATAGAAACAAAGTGTTTTCCTTGCTTTACTTCAGACAAAAGCAAAATGCCAAAAGTGATTGATTTTGGCTGTATTATTACGGAATCCGATTCGCCTGCAGGGGAAAGGCTGAAAAAAATACATGACGAGATAAACAAACTAATAGACAAACACAAGCCCGATTTAATTTCAGTTGAAAGCATTTATTTTTTTAAAAACTTAAAAACCGCCATGCCGGTAAGCCAGGCAAAGGGAGTAATATTGCTGACTGCGGCAAAAAAGAAAGTCCCGGTTTTGGAATTTACCCCCCTTCAAATGAAAATGGCTATCGCCGGCTACGGAAGAGCAGAAAAAAAACAGGTTCAAAAAATGATAAAGGAACTTTTAGATTTGAGCTCTTTTGATTTAAAAGAAAAAAACAGAAAAAAAGACGATGCAGCCGATGCTTTGGGCATCGCAATGTGCGCCGCCCTTAAAAGCTTTGGCAGGCTGTCATCATAATACCGGGCAAAAAGTTATCCACAACGGGTGTGGGTTGACAATAGTTTATAAAAAAATACAATAAGAAAATATAAATAATATAATTAAAAATATAATAAATGGAAGAGGAATTTTTAACCAGGCTCATCAACCAAACGGACGACTTCGACGACGGTACTCTTGGAGACGACGACACAGACGAGGGTGTTGAGGAAACAGAGGACGATGCCGCAGATGAAGGGGACGACGGGACAGTGGAAGCGGAAGAGGAAGAATAAATTAAAACAAAAACTCCGCTCGCGCAAACGGAGTTTTTGTTTACAGGCGTCTTGAAATTTCCGCCCTTTTGTCGTAAAATAGAAAAAGTTTTGTTTTATTTGTTTTATGATAAAAAAAATAAAAGAAATGTTTAAGGGCAAGAAATGGCAACTTATATCAAAAATAGGGAAATATTTATTTTACCTGTTTTTAGCGGGCTGCGCCCTTATTTTGTTTTTGCTGTTTTATTACACTTATAACTTGCCCCAGCCTGAAGATTTCAATGAAAGCCCGTTTATACAATCAACAAAAATTTATGACAGGACGGGAAAAGTGCTTCTATACGACATTTACGGCGAGGAAAAAAGGGAAATTGTTTCCTTTGATAAAATATCAGACAATATAAAGCATGCAGTTTTAGCCTCTGAAGACAGCCGGTTTTACCAGCACTCCGGTTTTGATTTTAGGGGAATTTTCCGCGCCATACTGACTGATTTAAAATTGCGTTCGGCATCACAAGGGGGTTCTACCATAACACAGCAGCTTGTAAGGTCTGTATATTTAACCGGGCAGAAAAGCTTGTCCAGAAAAGTAAGGGAACTTGTTTTGAGCATTGAACTGGAACAAAAATATTCAAAGGACCAGATTTTCGGATGGTATTTAAACGCTGTCCCCTTCGGGCAAAACACGTATGGGGTTGCTGCTGCAAGCCAAACCTATTTTGATAAACCGGCGTCAGACCTTTCTGTTGCGGAAGCGGCCCTGTTAACGGCCCTGCTTCCTGCGCCAAGCTACCTGTCGCCCTTTGGCCCGCATAAAAACGAGCTTTTGCAAAGGAAAGACGTTGTTTTGGAAAAAATGAAAAAGGCGGGATATATAACAGAAAAAGAGCTTCTAGATGCAAAAAAAGAAAAAATAAATTTTTCTGAAACGTTGCAGCCCATAAAAGCTCCTCATTTTGTAATGTATATACAGAAATACTTAGATGATAAATACGGAGAAGATTATTTGAAGGAAAAAGGGTTGCGGGTGTACACAACAATTGATTGGAGCCTGCAAGAATATGCCGAAAAAGTCATAGAGGACGCAGAAAAATCCAACATGGCAAAAAGTGCGAACAACACAGCTTTGGTTGCCTTAGACCCAAAAACCGGAGAAATTTTAGCCCTTGTCGGGTCAAAAAATTATTTTGAAAAACCATACCCTGCGGGTTGCGATGAAAAACCGGCAGGCTCTTGCCTTTTTGACCCAAAATACGACGTTGCCACAATGGGTCGTCGCCAGCCAGGCTCTTCTTTCAAACCTGTTGTCTATGCCACTGCCTTCAAAAAGGGGTTTACGCCCGACACTGTGCTTTGGGACGTCAAAACAGAATTTAACCCGAACTGCAGCCCGAATGCCGACCAAGAAGTTGATCAATACAGCCTTGAATGCTATCACCCGCACAATTACACCTATACTTTTTCTGGGAAAGTAACCCTAAGGCAAGCGCTGGCTGAATCTTTAAACCTTCCTTCTGTAAAAACATTGTATTTGGCGGGATTAAAAGACAGCCTGGAAACTGCCAAGGATTTTGGTATCACGAGCTTGAACGACACAAACCGCTACGGACTGTCTTTGGTGCTCGGCGGAGGAGAAATAAATTTGCTCCAATTATCATCAGCCTATGGAGTTTTCGCCACAGAGGGCATGCAAACAGACCCGGTCAGCATCTTAAAAATAGAAGATAGCGAAGGAAAAATTATAGAACAAAACAGTAAACGGGCGACTAAAGTTTTAGACACCCAAATAGCAAGGCAAATAAGCAGCATTCTTTCAGACAACAATGCCAGAGCCCCCGTGTTCGGGGCTAATTCCCCCCTTTATATTCCCGGGTACCAGGTGGCAGTAAAAACCGGTACAACGCAAAACTTAAATGACGGCTGGACAATGGGATACACCCCTTTTGCAGTCGTAGGGATCTGGGTCGGAAACAGCGACAACTCCCCTACAAGAGACGCGGGCGTGGGTTTGGCGGCCCCCATGTGGAATAAGATTATGAAAAAAATCTTAGCCGACCGTCCGGCGGAAAACTTTACCCCGCCCGACCCCGTTCCCAACGACAGAGCCCCCGCCTTATTAGGCCAGCTATCGCCAGAAGACAGCAACACTATTTTGTATTATATAAACAAAGAAAACCCTCTCGGGCCTCCTCCGCAAAATCCATCCGCAGACGCGCAATATAACAACTGGCAACGGGGAATTAATAATTTTCTCGGACTATGATGCCTTTATAGGCATAACCACGTAAATATAGCTTGCGTCGCCAACAGGTCTTAATATCGATGCTCCCTCTTCGTTGCTTAATCCGAAGATTACTTCTGAGCTTTTTATATTTGAAATCCCATCTGCCAAAAACTTGTGGTTGAAAGAAGCTTCAATAGAATCTCCCTCTATTTTTCCGGGAATCGTGGATCTGCTTTCTCCGATATCCGGGCTTTGCGAAAATATTTCAACTTCTTTTTTCTGGGCATCTATGCTAATTTTGACCTCGTTAATTTTGCCAGAGAACAGCGAGGCGGTTTTTATTTGGTTTAAAAATTCATCTCTTTTTAAAACGACCTGTGTTTTAAATTTTTTAGGAATAATTTCTTCATAATTCGGATATTCCCCCTCGATCAACCTTGAGGTGACTTGAATTTCGGGGTGCTGTGTTTCCTTCATTAAAAATTCAAATAATGTTTGATTGGGGGAAAAGTATATTTTAAGACTTCCCTCTTTTTCCCCTAAAATGCTTATTAATTCTCTTGCTGGTTTTTGCGGGAGGATAAAGGAAAAATCTTTTTTCACGGCATGGGGCATTTGAATTGTTTTTTCGGCTAATCTAAAACTATCGGTTGCCGCCATTTTTAGCGTATTTTTTGAAAAAACAAAATAAATTCCGGAAATTTCAGGCCGCGTTTGAGACGGGGAAGCAACGTCGGCTATTTGTGAAAGGCCCTGGCAAAACTGTTTTACATCAATCTCGAGACTGTCGGCGTTTTTAAATTCTGGAATAATCGGGAATTCTTCTGCGTTTGCTCCCTGCACTTGGGTTTTAAGGTTTTTACACTCAATGTGTAATTTTTGGTCTTGAGCTTCCAGAGATATTTTTTCGTTGGGCAATAAAGAAACATAATTTGAAAGAAATTTTGCAGGCACAGCGATTTTGCCTTTTTTTATAATTTTTACCAGCATCCACAATTTAATTGCCATTTCCAAGTCGGTGGAACTCATGCTTAAAAAATTGTCTTCTGTGTTTAATAAAACGTTATCTAAAATTGGTAAAGATAAATTTTTCCCCACAATTTTTTCTGTGATACTCAGCCCATTTTTTAAGTTGTCTTTTAAAACTTCTATTTTCATAATTTTTGCTTGATTTAAATTTTTCAAGCCGGTTAATTAGTTTTAAAATATATAAAGCTTTGTTGTTATTATTATGTCCGCCCAAACAGGGTATAAAAAAGATTTTTACGAAGAGAATTTGAGTTGTTTTTTGTGTGTAGAAACTGTGCAAAGATTAGTGGCGTAAAGAGATGTTTTTTTGTTATAACTTTTTAAATAAAAATTTATTATTTTTTTACACTCTCTTTTTTCTTTTTATCCACTATATATCCTCTGTTTTATTAAGTTTAGTTCTTCCGTCAACTTGTTATTTTCTTCGCTTTCTTGAAGTATTTTTTTATAGGCATAGATTGCTGTTGTGTGGTCTTTACCGCCGAATTTTCTGGCAATAGCGGGAAAAGAGTATTTTAACTCTCTGCGCATTAAAAACATAGCAACCTGCCTCGGCCTTACAATTTCCTTTCTCCGGGTCGGGTCAAAAAGATTTTTTTCCTCCAAATTATAGAATTTGGCGACCGCCTCTATAATTTTTTTATAGCTTGCCACGTCAAAAGGAGAAAAAACAAACCCCTTCAAAAGTTTTTTGGCAGTTTCAAGGTTGGTGACGTTGTTGTTAATTTTGTAATAAATTAACAATTTATTGAGCGCGCCTTCCAGCTCTCTGATATTTTTTTTAACATTGGTTGCGATATATTCTAAAACGTCGTCGGGCAATTCAATGTTTTTTTCCTGGGTTTTTTGTTTTAGGATGACGAGTCTGGTTTCATAATCTGGCAAGCTGATATCTGCTATCATTCCGCCCTCAAAGCGGGACCTTAATCTTTCTTCAAGCTCTGGGATGGCATTTGGCGGGCGGTCAGAAGACAACACAATCTGCCTGTTTTTTTCATACAAAGAGTTGAACGCGTGAAAAAATTCTTCTTGGGTTTTATTTTTCCCGGCCAAAAATTGGATGTCGTCAATAATTAAAACATCAATGGAAGACAGGTTTGCTTTAAAACTCTCTATGTTGCCGGACCTAATGGCTGAAACAATGCCTGAAACGAATTTTTCAGAAGAGATATACTTTACCTTTTTTTTCTTTGAATTTTCGGTGATTTTGTTTCCTATGGATTGTATCAAATGAGTTTTTCCCAAGCCCACGCCCCCATAAATAAACAGAGGATTGTATGTGACGCCCGGGTTTTCCGAAACAGCCAGCGCTGCGGCGTGGGCAAGCTCGTTGAAAGACCCGACAACAAAGCCGTCAAACGTGTATCGCGGGTTAAGGTTTGTATCTTTGTTGATTTTAAATTCATCAAACTTCAGTTGTTCTGTTTCTATTCTCTCGTTTTCAATCAAAATTTTTGTTGCAGGAGATTTAGCCAGCTGCGGTTTTATGATAAATTCCAAATCCTTGATTTTATCGTCTATGTCGTGCAGCGTTTTTAAAATTAATTTATTGTATTTGTTTGAAAGCCATTCTTTAGAAAAAGCATTGGGCACGGAAATGGTCGCTTTTTCTTCGTCTATTGAAATAATTTCGGTGTTTTGGAACCATGTGGCAAAATTAGCCTTTGAAATATGAAATTGCATTTGAGCTAGCACCGATTGCCAAAGTTCGCTGTTGGTCATACTTTTTTAGAAATATATTTAAAACAATACTCTATTTTCTTTTTTATTTGTGTGTTTGTCAAACAAGACTAAATATTCACATATGTTATTAAGCTGTGGATAACTTGTGGGAACGCCTTAAATATAGACGAACAATAAAAAATAATCAACACCAATGCTTGTAATGCGCTAAATTTTAGGCTATAATATCTAATATCTTATACTAATTAAATTATTATACAACATGAGTTTTACTTACAAGCCCAAGAAGAAAAAAAGGGCCAGAACGCACGGTTTTATGAGAAGAAAAAAAACCAGAACCGGCAGGACTGTTGTAAAAAATAGAAGGAGAAAGGGGAGAAAAAAGCTTAGTGTCTAAAATGTTACCCAAAACAAACCGGCTAAAGAAAAAAAAGGATTTTGAAAATGTTTTCAAGCACGGAAAAGGAGCAAGGGGAAGTTTTTTGGCCTTAAAGTTTGTAAAAAACGGGCGAAAGGAGAGCAGGTTCGGTTTTATTGTGAGCCAAAAAGTTTCCCGATACGCCGTGAAGAGAAATAAAGTAAAAAGAAGATTGCGCAGCGTGATTAGCTCTTCATCCAGTCTGATAAAGCCCGGACTTGATGTCGCGATAATTACGTTTTCCGGGATTGAAGACAAAACTTTTCAAGAGACAAAAGACATTCTTTTCAAATTATTAAAAGACGCCAAATGTTTGAGTTTGTCATAAATATTTTTAATACTGTCTTATACTATCCGCTTTTTAATGCGCTAGTTTCTCTCTACAATTATATTCCCGGGCACGATTTCGGAATTGCGATTATCGTCTTGACTTTTATAATCCGAATTATTTTATATCCCATTTCCTTAAAAGCCGTTATCTCGCAAAGAGCGCTTTCTGACCTCCAGCCCAAAATGCAGGAAATCCAAAAAAAATATAAAGACGATAAGGAAAGGCAGGCGAAAGAAACTTTAGAGCTTTACCGCAAAGAGAAAATTAATCCTTTTTCTGGATTGTTGCTCGCCCTTATACAATTTCCCATTTTAATTGCGCTTTACAGCGTTTTTTGGCACGGTTTAAATCCGGCAGAACTTAAAAATCTATATTCCTTTGTAATAAACCCGCAGCAAATAAGCGCAAATTTTTTAGGGATTATAAATTTGGCAAAACCCAACATGGGCTTTGCTGTGCTGGCTGGAATTTTTCAGTTTTTCCAGACGAAAATGTTAACTCCTAAAAAAGACGCAGGAAAAGGCAAAAAATCTGATTTTTCGCAGATGATGCAAAACCAAATGCTTTATTTCCTGCCGGTTTTAACAATTATAATACTTTTGGGACTGCCCTCGGCCTTGGGGCTTTATTGGATAGCAAGCGGAGTTTTTTCTGTTGTCCAGCAATATTTCATTTTAAAAAAATTAGATGCCAAAAAAGCCAGCTAACATGTTAGACCAAAATGATATTCTAAAAATAAAAGAGGCAATAGAGGAATTTTTTCAGAAAACAACAATCCAGATTACAAATGCAAATGTTAGCATATCCTTTGTGGGGGGCAAAGAAAATCCGGCGGTTGCAGAAGAAAAACAGATAACAGACGTTGTTGATTTGGACATAAAACTGGACGAGCCCCAAATTTTAATTGGAGAAAAAGGCCAGACGCTTTTTGAGATTCAGAGGCTTTTGAGGGCGGTTTTGAATAAAAAAATGCAGAAACTTTTTTATCTGAACTTGGACATCAACGATTACAAAAAAAAGAAAATCGAGTATTTGAAGGAATTTGCAAAGGACTTGGCCGATGAGGTCGCTTTTACAAAAAAAGAAAAAGAGCTTTCACCCATGTCTTCATATGAAAGAAGAGCCATACACGCTGAATTGGCCCAGAGACAGGATGTTGTTACGGAAAGCCAAGGAGAAGGGCAAGAAAGGCACATAGTTATAAAACCGAAGCAATAAATAAAAAACCGCCTCTGGGCGGTTTTTTATTTATTTTACAGTAAATATGACCATATAATTTGCAGGTTTTCCAATACTTCTAATGTTTTCCCATTTTATTTGTTGCGGTCCATCTTTATTTGCATCGTCTTCAGTGGGGAATACCTGGCAAAAATTCCACATTCCCTGGCTTTGGACGTCTTCGTCTTCATCTAGGTTGTAATAAATAAACAAAACAGCATAATTTCCAGCTATTTTTAACGATGTAACATTGTCTTGGGCAAAAGTAGGGCATTGCCTTTGCTTGCATATATTTTTTTCTTTATTTTCCCACAACACGCAATTTTGTTCTTCTTTTGGCACAGTGCAGTCGCCGTTTTTTGAGTTGCCCGTAAAAGACAAATCTTTTAACATTGACGAGAAAAAAACATCATCACTGGCATTTATTGTGGCGTTGTCTATTTTTAACCAGCCTCCGCTGTTTCTTTTGCAATACTCAATGCTGTTAAAGCAAGATTTGCGGAAAAAATATACGCCATCTCCATTTGGAGAGCGGTTAAGCTGATAGATTGCCGCAGAGTTTGGAAAAGAATTTCCAAGTTTTTTGCAACCCGACCCTTTAATATACTGGCATTTTCCCCAGTAGTTGATTGATCCGAATAAAATTGAAAAATAGGAAATATTTTGGTCGTAATTGTTTATTATTTTAAAGCTGTTTATTCTATTTTTTAGGTCGTCTAAATCAGGCACATTTGTGGTGTTTGGCTGGGAATCTCCTGAGCAATCAGCGCTGTTGTAAAAGTAAATTCCGGTTTGTCGAGGCAAGGATTGTTCGGGCGGAGGCGGGTTTAATCTGTTTCTGCTAAAATTAAAAATCGCGAGTTCTGGGCTTATGGTGGTCATTATCAGATAAAGCAGAGTTATGATTATAAAGCCTGTACCAGCCCCGGCAAGCCTGTCTTTTGCTAAAACCAGCGCTTGTGGTATGGCCGGAGAAAAAAAGTAAAGAATGCCGGCGTAAACCAAAGATCCAAACACCGCAAAAAATCCTAAAAAAATTCCAACGTCAAAAATGTATTTTAAGTAAACTTCGAGGGGTGTGTTTGATGACATCATTTGTGATTCGCCTTTGAGGGTTGGATAGTCTACTTCAAGGCCCTGGGCCAAGCAAAAACTTACAGGTAAAAGTAAAATAGCGAAGAGACCGACGAATAATAATTTTTTGTTTTGCCTTTTTTTCATTTGCTATTTTATTGGTATTATATCCACGGTTTCCATATTGTGATTTGCAGAAGTCGTAGCTATAAATTCAGTTTTACCTAAATCTGGAATATCTTTATCAAAAATTTGGCAGTACCATTTACTGGCATTAGCCGATGCCTCATTTGTTAGTTTTTTGAAAATTCCAACCAGGTAATTGCCTTGAATTTTTATTGATCCCGGGCACTTGTTTAAGGTTTTACATGAATTTTGGTATGCATCTGTTCTGGAGATACCGTTATACTGAAAATTATTTTTAGTAGCATCAAGTGAAAGCCCTGCTCCAATATCGTCTTTTGTTACTTTAAAATACCCGGCTTGAGCATCATTATTCCAACCATAAGGTTCGCTATATAAAATTATGCCATCTCCCGAAGAAGCATAATCTTTGTTTACTAAAAATATGTTAGCCGAATTTGCGCTGACGTTTGTAATATTTTTGCAATAATTTGATTTGCTTGTTGTATAGCTGAATATTGTGCACTCTCCTCCTCGCGCGGGGTCGTCATTTTTGTGTAAAACAAATCCGTAATAAACTCCATGAGTTGTGTCGTTTACAATTCTAACAGATACCACATTGCTCTTAAAAGGATCTTGTATCTGACTTCGGTCAGATACGATAACATCAGACATATAGCCATCGCACATGTCATCGCGGCACTCGCCTGTACAGAAATAAACTCCGGGGGTTTCAAAAGTCATCTTAAAAGAACCCCCGCCTATCGGCATGCTGCCTCCGCAAGTTATTCTTTCGGTCCGCGCCCTGTATATTCCGCCAAAATCTTTTAAAGGAAACTGCCAGATTAAGAGAGCCGGGGAATACGCATTCCCGCCGGCGCATTTATAAATTATTGTGTCAAATCCTTGGGGTATATTGTTCGTATCTGCCTCTGCTTGTGGAGCTGATTTTGTTTCGTTTCCGTTTGTGTAAAAGACGCCCGCTAATTCTCCTGAAGATGTTAAAACAGGAGACACCAAAGAAGGATTTATTGTGTTTAAAATGATAAAAGCAGAAACCGTTAATGCAAGGCCTAAAAGGGCGCCTTTTATTCTGTCTTTTGCATTACTGATGTTGTCAGGGTTTTGGGCAGACATTATTAACTGCAATCCCCCTATGGCCAAAGAAATAACAGCCAATACACCAACGATATAAGTTCCAAGCCCAAAAAAATAACTCACATAGGTTGGAAGCGTGCTGTAGTTATCAAGCACGGGTAAAAATGGAATTTGAGGGTAGGTTACCTCAAGAGCAGAGGCAAAATGTCCTCCCGCAAATAAAAAAATTATTGATAAAATAGCTACCAGATATTTTTGATTTTTTTTCATTTTTTTATATGTTAATTTTAAAATATTTTTTTATTATTTGCTTTCAGATTTGTCATTTTTTTGAGTTTCACAGCAAAACCAATTGTCTGTTAAGGGCTGTGAATCCTCTTTTAGAGTTACGTTTTCTTTAAACAGCTCTTTACCATAGCAATATCTTTTAAAAATTTTATCTCCAATTAAGGTTTCTCCTTTTGGTATTACGGGGGGGATTAATTCATGTTCTACCCTTGTGCAGCTTAATAACAGCGCCGTGTCTCCATAATTGTTTTCTGTCCTGCTACAGTCGCTTGTTTTTGTCCTCGAATAGGTGAGTTCCTTTAATACGTCTGTACGCTGGTCTATAGTCACAAAGTTAAAAAAATTAAATTCATCAACTCTTAGTTTTTGGTAAATTTTTGATACGTTATTTAAATAATCAATCATTTGCTGGCAGCAATTTTTAGAGCAGGCGTCGGTTATGCAGGCAGGAGCAGGCTTTTCCGTCCATCGGCAGGTGGTTTTGCAAATTTTATTTCCGCTGTCTAACTTGCTATCACATTTGCAATATTTATCTTCTTTTTTATCGCTTATTTTTTTAAGTTCGCCTAAAATGTCGCTCGTATCTTTTATAACTTTGTCCAACTTCAAAAATAAATTATTTACCCACTTTTTTGTATCATCAACTGTTTGGCCCACCGGAATTTCGTCTGACTTTGAACAAAATCTTTCCAATCCAATTGCCTCAGTCCCTTTAATGTCCGGGTTGTTTTTGTTCAGCCACCAGTTTTGTTCGCAATAAAAGGTTAGAGGATCGTCATTATAAGTATATTCTGTACATGTTCCTGTTACAATCCGATAATCTTTTTTAGCAGCATTTGCCCCTCCACTGCTGCTACTACTACCACTTAATCCACAACATTGAGGGCTAAATGTTTTTTCATCCGGACAAACGCAACTGCTTACAACTCCGCATGGGCACGCGGGGCATTTTGAACTTGAGGGGCATTTTGATGTTTCTGCATAAACATCCAAGCAGATTGAGGTGGAATTTTTCGAAAAAAGATTATATGGATTAGGACATTTTTGGTATTCAGGATTTTTATAAAGAGACGAAGAAGAAAAATCCCTTTTTTGTTCATAGGCTTGCGGATTAAGACAATCGATATAGCCGGCATTTTGGCTTGATCCGTATTGGCAGCGATAGGATAACTTCATGCAGTTTTGAAACATATCAGAATCTTTATTTTGTTTTGCACAACTTATAAGATTTTGATTATCAATTAGGCAGGTGTCTTTATTTTCCATAATACATTGTGAATTGTCGGCGCATTGAGCTTGGCATCTTTTGAAATCATCTGAACACGGCAGATATTTATTTGAGCAATCTTCTTTGCATTTATTTTGATAATAATTTATGCACTGCTTTAAATTGCCAAAATTATTATTATCGCTATATATGCATTTTTGCGAATCATAACAGTCTGACGTGCATTTTTTTTGCCGCTCCAAAAGAGGTTTAAGCCTATTTTGACATTGTTTTTGTTCGTTTAGACAAGCAGTATCGTTTGGACTGCAATTAGGGCACTTATTATCAACAGGCGGACAATTTTTATAACACTTAAGATTGGCCGCACTGTCTCCCGGGCAAATTTTTTGGCACGTTATAAAAAAATCTGAATTGCCATAGTTAAAACCTCCGCAGTATTTAGCGATATCTATAGCCTTGCTCGTTTGAGGGTTTTTAAATGGTTTTTCTGCCACTATCGTTTTATCTTTTTTATCAGTTTGTTTTTGAATTTTTACATAATCAGCATATGATTTTGATAAATAGCACCCGTCCAATGTTGATTTCGCGCTGTTTAGCGTATCTAAATCTTTTTGAATCCATTTTTTTATTGCATCTATTTGTTCCTTTAAATATGTTTCTTGCTGGACAAGGCTTAAATTATCCCATTTGTTTTTATCTAAAATACTGATTTGTTTTCCGTTTACCTGTACTCGTTCTCTTGTTATGTTTATATTATCACACTGTTTTATTTGCGCGCCCCGAATAGGATTTGGGCATCTAAATTCATCTAAGCCATGATACTCTTTTCCTTTTATACAGCATTTTGCGTCAAGAGTGTCGGTGCCAGAACACCCTGAAGTTTCGCCCTGTATTAATGTAACGGCAACTAAAAACGGTTTTTTAAGAAGAGCGGTTTTTGCAGGGTATGCTTTTTTAATATAGTCTGTATCGGCTTCTCCCGGACCCTCCATCGTGAACTCATTGTTCATTAATGATTTGTCATTGCATTCAGATTTAAATTTTCCAGTATCTGTGTCGTAAGCGTCCTTTAAGCCCATTGAGTGTCCCAGCTCATGCAATAATACCATTCTATAGTTTTGGACTGTGGCTGTGTCCGGGTTTCCAGGGTCTAAATCTATATCATATCTTTTCATTTCCCCGTCACCAACCGTATAACTGTTAAAAGCTGCGGGTTGCCACGGTATTTGACCCTTTGTATCAATGCGCCGGGAATAAATTCTGTCTATGCCGTCAGGGGCTTGCGGAGTTCCGCCTAAACACTCGTCTCCGTAACCAGATGGAAAGCAATAAGAATTAACAACTTTGTCGCCTGCGTCGCCTTTTGTGCCGTTGCCTATAATATTTCCAAAGACAGGATCTCGTCCCAGGTCTGCCACTGTCTGGTTCCATTTGTCTATTGCCCACTGGACATCTCCCCGGTTAACATTCGCTCCAATATAAATGTCTCTCTTTTTTGTAATTATTCCACCAAGAGAACCGACTTGGCACGGCTGGCCAGTATCTTCCGAATCAGCATTTTTAGCAAGTTCAATGCTTACGTTTGCTTTGACAGCACAATTGTTTATTTTTATTGCCCCGTGTTCTATTTGGTCTTTTGTTTTGTCGCTGCAGCAGCTTTTATTTTTTTGGTATGGGCTTGCCCAAGGTTTTGTATTTTTGCCTGTTTCCGGCGCATCGCATTTTGAATCTTTGCAGGCGTTGTTGCAGGCAGCCGCTCCTTTTTTGGTGTCTGGGCACTTGCAGTCTGCCACGCACTGATTTGCGCAACTGCATTTATCCATTAATTTTTTAATTTCGTTTCCTAGGTCATCAATTGTTTTTGTTTTTGCCTGAATTGCCTGGGTAAGTTTTAAAAGGCAATCAACTCTGTCATTTTCCACCAAGGTTGGCCCTTGCACGGTTCTGCCGTTGTCTGTCAAAAGCGGTCCTTCTATAAAATCACCCTTGTAATCAAAATCATAACAGGTTGAGGTGTTGCTTAAAACATTTTCAGTTAAAATTCCAATAGGAATTTCTGTAAAAGTTAGAGTGGGTATGGGCCTTTCCCCGGATGGATTTAAAAAATTTTGAATTTGTATGGGTAATAAGTCGCCGAGCCTGAAAACGACTAAGTCAGGATTAATTGTATAAGCGATTAAATAAGCTGAAACAGTAATAAACAAACCCAGTATTCCGGCTTTTATCCAGTCTTTTCCTTCGTCGGTGAATTTTCCTCTGCCAAAAGAAATTAAATAATAGATGGCTCCAAAGGTTATGACAATTAAAGCAAGCGCTCCCGCGATAACCATTCCTAAGTTAAATAAGTATTTTGCATATTCTGGAAAAGTGGAAGAGCTATTTATGGAAAACCCGAGCACAGAAGGGTAGTCTCTTACTTCCAACGCAAAAACTGATGCTGTTTGTAATAAAAAAGAAACAGCAACAGCTAAAAAGAAAAACAAACTTTTCCTTTTTTTTGCGGTTTTCATTTAGGTTTCTTTAAGGGTCTTGTATACAAACCACGTCCAAGTTGGAAAAATGCTTAAGACGGGAATTACCTCGACTCCCAAGAGAATAAGGATTCTCAGCCAGATTTTCCCCCCCGCCGCTTTTACTGTCTGCTTGGTGTGGAAAAAAGCATACCACCCTCCTATAAAAATAACGCCAACGACCCACGAAGCAAAATTTAAAAAGGGAATAAAGCTAATTACGTCAATGATGACTGCAACGGAAAGCATTAGTATTCCTTCTGGAGAAGCAAGATTTCCTCCGCTTGATTCTAATTTTCCCTCTTCTTCAGTTTCTGGACTCTCTTTTCCGTTTAAGGTGTTTGTATTTTCTTCTTCTTCAGCCATTTTTTATTAAACGTTTTTTGCTTCGTTTAGTTTTCTTCTTGCTTCTTTTATCCTCAACACGTCTTCTGGCGTTGTAGTTATTATCTGGTCCTCTGTTGCAGATGCCACCACCGAAAGCGCAACGTGCTTTTTGCCGGCAAAGAAAAGGCCTTCGCCAACAGCAGCTTCCAGCAGAAGATATTTTTCCTGCTCGGTTAAATTAAATGTTTTTTGTATAAAATCAATGTCAGCCGTAGACTGTTTCATTAACAGCTGCAAAGACGAGTTTGTGATAATTGCTTTTCCATAGTCTGATTTCATAAAGTCGGCAACATCTTGGGTTATTGTTGTCACGCCAAGCCAATATTTTCTTCCTCTTTTTACAAGCCCGAAAAGAAATGAAGCCCCGTCTTCAGACTGCATCAGCCACCATGCTTCATCAATTACAAGTATTCGTTTTTTCAATTTGCTTCTTACAATGTTCCAGACATATCGCATTATTATATAAAGGGCAATCGGCCTTAAGGATTCCTCCATGTCTCTTATTCCAAAAACAACAAGGCTTTTGTCCATTGTAATATTGGACTGTTGGTTGAAGAAATCGGAAAAAGTTCCCTTGGTGAATTTTTTGATTCTTTTTACTAAAGATTCGGTGCCCGCCATAGACTCCAAAATTTCTTCAAAGTCAGACATTACCGGAATATTATTTTGCCATGTTTTTGGGTCGCTTTTGGAGGTGATATCTCTTACCGCATAGGTTTCTGTTAAGGCTTCGTCTAAAACGCTGTCTTCTTCGGGGCTCAGCCCGCCAAGCATAATTCGCATCAATCCCACAAGGTTTATAACATTAGACCTTAAAACGTCGTCGGGGTTGTCGTCTGGACCGGGAATTGGCAGGTCAAAGGGGTTTACGTGGTTTGGAGAAGTCAGAGAAATTTTTAAAAACGCCCCTCCGACTCCGTCAGCTAAAAATTCATATTCGTTTTCAGGGTCAATAATAATTGTATCAACGCCCTGCATTAAATATCTCAAAATTTCCAGTTTTATTGCATAAGATTTTCCAGAACCGGACTTGGCAAAGCAAACTAAATTTGCGTTTTCCAAAGAAAATCTGTCAAATAAAACCAAAGAATTGTTGTGCCTGTTTACTCCGTATAAAATGCCCTCGTTGGAACTTAAATCAAAAGAAATAAAAGGAAACGAAGTGGAAAGGGGTTCTGTATCCATTGGGGTGTGCACCTCCAGCAAGTCCATTCCGTAAGGATTGCACGAAATAAACCCTTCTTTTTGCTTAAACAGCGCAGGCTTTATATAAATTAACCGCGACTCAAAAATTGACCTCAAGGTGAGCTCAGTGTCCCGCAATTCTTTTTCTGACCTTTCATAAATCGTAATGTAAAGGCCAAGCCGGAACATTTTTTCCTGGGCGGTCATCAATTTATCCCTTAAATTTTCAATGTCTTTATAGGCCGTTTCAAGAGCAGGGTCTCTTACCAGCCCCTTTTCTTCTCTTTCTAAAAGTTCAGAGGAAACTTCGGTAATTTTTTTTCTAAGTTTTTTTAAAATCAGTTCAGATGAAATGGGGTGTATAAAAAATGATATGTCCATGGGAGTTGACAGGTCAATCACAGGAGAAAACCATCCGGTGTTTAAGTACCTTGGATATGAAAAAACGAAAAACGACTTGGCAAACCGTTCTCCAAGTTTTATGTGGTCTTGAAGCACCCCGATAAACGGCGGGGCAATAATGTCTCTTACGTCAAACCGCTCTTCTTCAAAGATTTTGTCCTCTATTTCGTTTTCTTTCTTTTTTCCTAAAATGTTATTTAAAAAAGATAAATCCATATTTCTATTTTAATAACTCCGGTAAAATTTCCGGATAGTACCCTATTTCTGCCTGGTCTGGGTGGTGGATTGCCCAAAAAAGTTCAATTAATTCCGGTGTTGTAAGGGGAATCGCCTCAAGTCCGCACCGCTTTAACCCCATTGCCAAAAATTCCATTCTTTGCCAGAGCTGGGTTTTGCACCTCTGAAAATTTTCGTCTTTCATTTCCTGCTGCTGGGGTTTTGCGCCCGTTATCTGGCCCAAATAATTAAACTGCTTTGTTGCCGCCCTTATTCCCAGCGCCTCCATTAAAGTGTATGGCACAACTACATAAAAATTTTTAGTCATAATCAAGTCGCCAACCACCATGCTTTTTATAAATTCTCTGTAAGAGGCGGTTTGTTTTTTCAACAGGTCGTTTGTCTGCTTGTCCTCTAAATCTTTTATGCCGTCTAAATACGGCGTGATGTTTATATTTCTTGATTGCACAACAATTTGGCAGGAAAAATCCAGCGAGTTTAAAAAGCTTTGAAAGGCATAAATTATGGCGGTTTGCTCTTCATCGGATTTCAAAGCAAAATTTATGGACGAAATCATCAGAACTCCTCTTATAGAGCTGTTTTTTAAAAGCAAAACGCCTTCTCTGATATCCTGTATTTCCAAAAATGCTTGTGTGGCAGATTCAGCCATAGTGTTGAATTTAGAATTTTAAATTATTTTGTCTTCAGCTCAACGTCTGTCCTTATTCTCCTCAATCGGCTTTGCTGGGCCTGTAACGCGGGGCCGGCTTCTATCTTTTTTATTTCAGACCTTTTTACAGCATGAAAAGGGTAAAGCGATTCTTTCTTTTTCCAAGTATAGTTTTTAGCTCCGGATGCAAAACCGATTGATGACAAAATAATATTAATTACAGGCGTGCCGTTTACCACAACGAACGCCAAAACTACCGCAACCCCGACAATTGCCATAGAAAAAATAACAAAAAGGAAAAACGGGAGAATGTAATATAAGACAAAGCAGGCGGCTCCGGCTCCAACCAAATAGAAAAACTGTCTGAAAGAAATAAAGAAGGCGATTTTGGCTTCCTGTTCAATAAATTGGGGAATAGGATACTGTTCCATAATTCTGTCATTATACCACGCCTAAAAAAGCATAAGCAACATCAGTTCTCAACATATTGACAAAGATATTGCAGTATGCTATAATTAATAAAGAGGAACATTGACATATATAGCCGTTTTTGCGCAGGCATTGCGCGCGGTTATCATAAGACATGTTCGATTTTCATTTCAGGGAGAATTATCATGAGAAGCTTTTTGATTTGGATTGGCGTCGTGGCACTCGTTGGGGCCTTTTTCGGTAGCGTTGTTGCTGGTTTGGTTTGGGGGTTTTCGAATCACCCATGGTGGACATCGGCAGCGTTGATTCCAGCGGCGGCGATTGTATCGTTTGTGGTTTACTGGCTGTATCGTTCTTTTACCAACATCGTTGACGCTCGAGAAATGGGCGTTAGAATGATTTGGGGAAAAGAAGACTCGGAGCCATATATGCCAGGAAGCGGAGCATTATTTGTTCCGTGGTTGCCCGCGGCTTTTAAGTGCTATCTGAAAAGGTACCCTATGGACATGTTTGACCTTGATTATGAACTCATTAAGGCGATGTCTAGGGCGGGCACATACCCTCTCCCCGGAGGCAAAGATTATAAGTCCGTGGAAGTTTCCGTAGAGAGTCGGGCTTATCTCAACTTCCCGAGGGAAAGGGAGCTGCTGATCAGAGAAGACAATCCGGATGTTCAGGTTTGCTTCTTGCAGGATTTATCAGAGCCAGAACTCCGCAGCTTGAGAGCTACCGGGCGCGTCAACTATAATGGATCGTGGCTTATTCTTGAAAGAACGCATCCGCTAATCAAGATTCTAAGAGCTGGTGTCCCCACCACAAAGCCAGAATTGGCTGATAGGACTGAGGAAGGAGTAACCAGTTCGGTCCGTAATGCGGCCGCCGCCATGGTATGGAAAGAAGCTAATGAAAGGCCAGATGCCTTTCAAAAGCGCGTTGAGGCAGACTATCTGAGTGTTGATGGAGCTTTAATCCAAATGGGCTTTAGGCCTAGCGGAATGAAGCTGGCTATCAAGCTCGTTGATCCACCTCAAGTAGTAAAGGATGCTGGTGCGCAAGCAGAAGCCGCTCCTGACTTAGCTAATGCAAGGGCCATGGAGGCTCGTGTATTGGCAGTTGCCATGAGCAATGAAATCGCCGATAGGGTTGCCAGGAGCGGAGCTCCGCCAACAAAAACCACTGCGCAAGTTGAGCAAGAGATGCGCGACAGCGGAGAATATGACAGTCTCAAGAAGGAGTTTATGGAAACCTTCAAAGTGAAGGAAGCCGTGGACTTCAATGTGAGTGAGGACAGGACTGTTCTTAGCGGTCCGAACGGTCAGCCTCTTGTTGGCACAGATGACAAGCTTGTCGCTATGGGCCTTGCTTTGCTGAGCCAGTGGCGGGGTAGAAACAATCCTCGCAGGCCTGGCAAAAACCCCGGCGGCAAAGGAGGCAATCCAGGTAAGCCTGGAAATACTGGTGCGGCTAATCCGCCATCGGATACCCCCGAGAATGCCGCCGAACGCTACTTTAAACGGCGCGGAAAATATCCCAATTGGGATCCACTAAAAAGATCGCCACACGACTGAAAGGAGAAGAAGGGTTCCATTAAACGGAATCAAAAAGGGCGAGCACTAATGTGTGACTTGCCCTTTTATATTATAAATTTTTATTCAATTGGTTCCCTATATTTATCTGGCCCATCAGATTTTTTATTCACAGTTGGCGCTGATACTGGTGGTACTGTTTTTTTAGGAGGTTCAGTATCAAAATTATTTTTAATATCCGAAGATGCCGGGATTTTTTTTGGTAAAGTTTCTTCTATTTCTTCAACTACTTCTTGTTTTGTATGCAAAAGAGATTCTCTATCTTTCTGCGATAGATTGTTCCACAACGTTGGAATAAGGGTATTTTTTATTTCTGCCGCTATTTGTCCAGCTACCTTTTGGGAAACACTAGCTTCTTTCTGAATAGAGCTTATCATTTCTTTCTCAGATATTTCTGCCCGCGAAAAAAACATTGTAATTTTTTCCAATAAAAATGAGACAGAACTGCCTTCTAAATTATTTTTTTTCATTATTTCAGCAAGAACTAAATCTGATTTTGGGCTGAACGTTGATTTAATATTTTTATTATCCATTTTTTTATAATTTTTCTAATTCGTCTTTTACCTCTGTTAATCTTCTCTGCCTATTGGTTGAAATTCCAGGTGTTGCTAATTCGGCGATTACGCGTGCTAACATCTTTGGAGCTTGTGTGGCTATATTATCATGTCCTTTGTCGAGCAATTTAAAGGCTTTAATATCTTCGGCGTTTCTGCTCAAAGTAAATTCTTTAAGGTCATCTGGATGTAATCCACCTAAGTCTGTGTTTGCCTTGGCCTCAAGGTCCATACTGCTCCAATTTTGTCCTAATTTTATGTAGTTTGCTTTTTCCTCGGCTCTGCTTATATCCATTCCGCCAAGAGTCTTTCTGGCCGCAGCCATTCTTTGAGCTGGCGAAGCTGTTCCCGGGGTGATGCCATCAGCGGTTAGTTGCGTGTCTATGGCTGCTTTGTGTCCCAAACCGGTTAATGCAGAATCTACGTTTTTATCGTTAAATCCAGCTAATTGATAATACTTGTCTTGGGCATCTTTCCTCATATCTTTTGGAGCACCAGATTTTTCAGCCTCCAATAGCGCATCATTCATTTTAGAGTATTGAACATCTCCTGATGTATTTTTAAATGCATCGTGAAGTTTGCCCGTGCTGACGGATGCCGAAATTGCAGCAGTTTTATTCATTCCTACGCCATTATGAATATTATCAAAAACTCTCTGTTCATCTTTTTTATTGCCAGACCTAAGTGCAGCCGCCAACTGTTTTACCGCATCTGCAAGCACTTTATCATCTTTACCGGCTTGAGTGCCAACGGGCATTGCGCCAGCCCCTTCCAACGCTCTTCCAAACGCGGACTTAGTTTTTTTCAATGCGCCCGCAAATTGATCTGTTCTGGCTTGGGAATTGCCAAATGCATTAGAAGCTGCGCCAAACATCCTGCCTACCCTACTAGTATTCCCCCCAGCTTTATTGCTTGCCCAGTTTGCTAATTTGCTCGCATTGCCCGCTGATTTTCCAAGGACCCCAGCTCCCATTTTCAGTGCCGTACCTTTGTGTTTGTTGGCGAATCCCGTAATAGCGCTGGCTCCCATTGCTGAAAACTGTAGTGACACAAAAAATCCGGCAATTAGAAAAAGAGATGGAATCAGAATTATGCTTAGAGCATTTGATATATATTCAACATAAGTTGAAGGGCTCGCCAAGTCTAAAGCGCCATGACTGGAGAATGAGTTATGTACTAATGTTGACCCTATGTAATAAAACAGGCCTGCAGGCAGGATAATAATGCACCACTGGAAGAAATTTTTCCACCACATCTGGAAAATACCTTTTGTAAAAGGAAAGACATAGCAAACGAAAGCCAGCGGAGATAATATCACCAGCATCCAAAGAGCAAGAACTCGCATTAAAAGCAAGAAAAAATATAAAATGTTTACAAAGCCTGCGGCAATCCAAAAGAAAATAAGTCCGAATATTTTTGCGGCGTAATTTAAAACATTATCTGTTCCTATGTTTGTTAATATATTCCATAAATCGGATATACCAGGAAACCATCCTGCCCAAAGGTTATTAGTTTTAAAAAAATATTTCATTACAATATTTGATCCGTCAATAAAAATTCCGCAGATCAGCAAAGAAAAGTTTATCAAAAGTGCGGCTATTATCAATTTTAAAAGCAACTGTTTCGCCTCATATTCTTTAATCCTCAAAGTGGTTGCCAGGCCTATTAGAACAAAACCCAAAACAACCATCATGTTTGCCAAATCTCTCACAATCGGCCAGCCAATATTTACTGCATCGCTGTGCGTATAGCTTGTTCCTATTGTTGCGAAAGCTATTGCCGCTTGCAATAAAACATTTGACACTGTTACAAAAAGAAGCGCAATAAGCATTGGAAACCAAAAGAGATAACCCAGAAGACCTGATAAAATTGCATTTGCTACAGCGTTTGTTGCCCAAGAAAAAAGTCCCGCTGAAGCTGTTTGAGGAATTACAAAAAAGAGTACAGCAAAAAATAAGACGAAGAACAGTGTTTTTTTGCTTTTAAAAATTTTTGCGAAAAAATTAGACATTAAGTTAAATTTTGTTTAAGCTTTTTGTTAAATTAATCCAGTCGTCTATTTTTAGAGTTTCAGCTCTTTGATTTGGCTTCAAATTATTCTTTAAAAGCCATTCAGTTGTTTTGTATTTATCTAATTTTACACCATTTAAAGATTTCAAGGTAGTCAAGTTATTAACAAGCTGTTTTCTGGGTTGGGTAAAGCCGGCTTTTACGATTTTAAAGAAGAGTTCGGGGGACAGCGGAAGTCCCACGTTTTTTGGGGTGATTTTTAAAATTGCAGAATCAACTTTTGGTGCGGGCCAAAAGCAGTTTTTCAAAACCATAGAAACAATTTTTGGCTCTGCGTAAAATTGCACAGAAACGGAAAGCAGGCTCATATCCGGCGGTCTTGAGCATATTCTTTGCGCAACTTCTTTCTGGACCATTAAAACTAAAAACTCTGGCTGATTTTCAGTTTCCAGAAATTTTCTGATTAAAGGAGAGGTTATGTAATAGGGAATGTTGGCGACAACTTTGTATTTTTTAATGTCGGCCTTAAACTTCAAGGCATCGGCGTTTATGATTTCAACGTTGCCGCAGTCCTTTAGGGTCTCTGCTAAAATTGCCACCATTTTTTTGTCTTTTTCTATGGCGATAACCTTGCCGGCGGATTCGGCCAACTCTTGTGTTAATGTCCCAATGCCGGGGCCGATTTCTAAAACCGTGTCGTCTGGATTTAATTCGGCGGATTTTATAATTTTTTCCAAAACATTTCTATCTATTAAAAAATTTTGACCCAGCCCTTTTGAGGCCCGAGTTTCATGATTTTTTAGCAGTTCCTTTATTGTTTTTGGAGAAGTTAAATCCATAAATTATGTAATTATATCATTAACATAGCGCTGTGTATAATTGCTTGACCGAGGGTCTTTAAAATGGTATCTTTGATATAGGTTTAAAAATTAGCCTGATGGATATTTCAAAGATATTCGAGCGGCTGAAAATAAAGATAGCGGGTCTAAAAGCTTTCTTTCATACGGAAAAAAGGGTAAATTCAAAGGGGTTGCTGGAAAACCCTCTTTTTTACTTTGGGCTTCTGTCAACCATTTTAATGGTTTTCATTTGTTTCGGTCAGGATAACATTTCTAATTTTTACAGTTTAAAGTCCAGCGATGTTGTTTTTTTTAATTCGTTTTTCAAAGACAGTGAAAATACCGCAAAGGATGATTTGTTTTTTGGCCGAAACGAGGTTTTAGCAAAAGAAACTCCGGATTTAAAGATAATCCAAGGCAACAGCCTTTCAGGGGTCACAACTCCGAATATTGTAAACCCAAAAGTTTTGGGCGATATTTTTGGCAGCTCGGCTTCAAGTAAAAATGAAATAACAGAATATATTGTCCAGGCGGGGGACACAATCCAGTCGTTGGCGCAGAGTTTTGGAGTTTCTGCAAATACAATAGTTTGGGCGAATGATTTAACCAGCACGTCGGCCTTAAAGGTTGGAGATACGCTTGTTATTTTGCCCGTGTCGGGTTTAACTCACGTTGTAAAATCGGGCGACACCATATCAGATGTTGCAAAAATTTATAGGGCAAAAGCAGACGACATAGTCGCTTTCAATAGCCTTTCAGACCAGGCAGACATTTATATTGGAGATATTTTGATTATCCCCGATGGAGTAATGCCTTCAAAAGCCTTGCCGCAGCCGGTCCAGGTTCCGCTGGCAAACAATTTCTTCATTTTGCCGGTGGAGGGGCAGGTAACGCAAGGGCTTCATTATTATAATGCTGTTGATGTCGCAAATAAATGCGGAAGTCCGGTTCATGCGGCGGCCGCCGGAGTTGTGCAAAGGGTAAAATACGGGTGGAATTTCGGCGGAGGAAACTACCTCACAATTTTACACTCAAACGGAGTTGTAACTTATTACGGCCATTTAATGACAGCCCTCGTAAATCCTGGAGATAAAGTTGACGTAGGAGACAGGATCGCTTTAATGGGCGGAGGCCCTGGCATGGCAGGGGCCGGCATTTCAACAGGATGCCATACGCATTTTCAGGTTATGGGAGCAAAAAACCCTCTGTCAAAATATCTGAAAGGAACCGTTCTTAAATACTAAAAGAAAAAAAGCCCCCGCTTGGCGGGGGCTTTTTTATTTATTATTGTTGCACTTCATGCAAAGCTTGGCTTCGGGAACCGCCCTTAGCCGGTCTTCTTCTATTTCTTTTCCGCAATTTTCACACCTCCCATATTCTCCCGCCGCAGCGGGATCCCGCTCCTGGCGGGATATTTTTGCCAGCGCGGAATTTACGTCCTTTAATTTTAATTCAAGGCTATACTCTACCGGGAGCATATTGCCGTATTCCTGCACTTCGTCTGCCTCCTCCTCCATGGTTCCGTTCTCTCTGTTTGGATACCGAGTTTCCCAGTCGCCCTTTGGAACATCATCTTTTTTGGCAAAACTTTCCAACTCTTTTGTCAGAGAAACTTTTTGTTCATCTAACTTTCCTTTTAATTCTGAAACTAAATCTTTATTCATAATTCATAGCTAATTATATTTTAATTACTGTTCTTTTTTAGGCACGTCCCAGTTTTCAACATTTTGTAAAAATTGCTTTCTATGCTCTTCTTCGGTTTTAATGCCCGCGACTAATTTTTCTTTTGCAGATTCCGTTAACCCCCAGAAGCGCCTGGTCTTTTTTGGGCACTTGAGGCATGCCGCTCCGCTGCTCTCTTTGTATTGTTTCTTTCCTTTTAAGATTGGCCTCTGCCGCCCTTAATTCTGCAATTTTTTGCTGGTCCTGCTCTCCTCTCTTTTTTTCTTCAACCCTTCGTATTATTTCTGTATAAATCGCCCTTAATAGCTGGTCTGTTCCCTTTATTTTTTCTTTTAATGTGTTTTTTTCTGCGGTAATTTTTTTGAAGTCAACATCTAAAAATTGAATTTTCTCTTCAAGCCTTTTGAGCTCTTTTTCGACCGCCCACCTTTTTTTCTCTATTTCCTGCCTTTCAGATTCCAGTTCATTTCTTCTTTCTTCCAGCCCTTGTTTTTCTGCCGGCACATTGCTTTCATGCTCTTTCGCCTCTATAAATTTTTGTTCCTCCTCAATTTTTTGTTCTCCTTCAATAATTGATTTTAGCCTTGCTTCCCAATCTCTTTTTTTGATCAGAACATCATTTTTTTCAAGCTCTAACTCCGGTTCTTTCTCTTTTTCAAAAACATCAACTTGCTTCTCAAAGCCCAATCTTTCAGATTCCAGCAAGAATATCTGCTGCTTCTCCGACTCTTCGGCAAAATCCCTCAGCTGTTTTTCGGCTTCATGCTCTTCTTCGGTGTTTTTGTGCAGTATTTTTTCCCTCTCCAGCCTTTCGCGTTTTTCTTTTTCTTCATCTTCTTTTTTAATTCCTTCCAGCTTTTCCTCTTCTACTGTTTTTAGATTAACTATTTTATCTCTTTCTTTCAACGCATCGGCCTCCCTCAGCATAAGAAGGTCTTTTTTCATTGTCCGCACTTGAGCTCTCTCCAGGAATTCTTTTGCTTGTAATTCTTCGACCTCTGTTGTCATATTATTTTTTAGGCTTGAACCCAGCTTCCATTGCTGACAAATTAATTCTTCCCATAGAATCAATATCAGTCACTTTTACCGGTATTATATCGCCCACCCTTACAACATCTTCAACTTTGTCTATTTTGTGAGGCACAAATTTTGAAATATGCACTAACCCCGATTGCCCGCCCAAAATATCAACAAATGCTCCAAAGTCCATAATTTTTCTTACGGTGCCCTGGTAAATTTCTCCAACTTCCACTTCTTTTACCATTCCCGAAATTCTGTCTATGCAGCCCTTTACCATTTTTTCATCTTGGCCGGTTACTGTAACAAGCCCCGAATCTTCAATATCTATTGCTACTCCTCCAAACTCTTCAATAAGCTTGTTTATTACGCTTCCCCTCGGCTCCACAACTTCGCCAATTTTTGCAGGGTTAATCATTATAGAAAAGATTTTCGGCGCATAAGGCGAAAGCTGTTTTCTGGGCTCTGGAATTTCTTTCTTTA
>CAYICD010000003.1:0-49070 GCA_964361855.1 uncultured Candidatus Saccharibacteria bacterium | reverse complement strand
TTGCAATGCAGTTAATATCAATGTATCCGACATAACCGGATTTTTTTATATCCTCGCGCATTTTTTCAAGAGTTGTTTTAAAAACCGTGTTTGGCGGAGACCAGTACATTAAAGTTCCCATTTCTCCGGTAAACGGACCGATATCTCCTGGAAAAAGTTTTTTATGCTCAAAATTGACGTTAATCGGGTAAATAAAATCGTCTCCGTTGAAGAATGCCCCCACAGCTATTTCCACGCCTGATGCAAATTTTTGAAGCTGGAACTGTTTGATTTTTTCTTTTAAAACTTTTTTGTTAGAGCGCAGTATTTCGTGCAGGTCTTTGCCGTCTTCGTCTTTTCCTAAAAACAGAAGCCCCTTGAAATCAGAAGACACAAAGCCCGAAGGCTTGTAAACATAGCGCCCCGGATTTTCTTCTATAAATTTTAGTGCACTGTCATAGTCTGAAAAATCCCAGTGGGGGAGAATAAGCATTCCCACTCTTTTCATTTCTGATTGCCCAAATTCTCTGTCTTCTTCGAGCTTGTCTGTGTATTCACTTCCGCCGACAACTAATTTTCCTTTTTTCCGAAGTTCGTCAGCTTCTTTTCCAAAGCCGACATCGTCAAAAACAATTACATCTGCCCAATCAATATGCTTTTTCCAGTCGTCGACTTTTTCCAGAAACCCGTCGTAGACGTCTTTGTCTTCTTCTGATTTTATATAAACTTTTACCTCGTGCCCCTCCTTTTTTATTTGTAAAGCCAAATCTCCTGATAAGCTTTCCCAGCTTACAAATAAAAACTTATTTAAATTTTTGGGCTCGTTATTTTTTTCGCTATGTCCATTTCCGTTTGTCATTTTTTAAATTTTATAAAATTATTTTATTATTATAGCACCATAAAAAAATAATTCAAAATTATTTTAAACAAAAAACCGCCGATGGCGGTTTTTTGTTTTGATCAGCAGCTTACCTGCTGAATCTTGGAGGCCTCTTTTTCTGCCAGCATTCGCGGCAAAAAATTGGCCTGTCAGGAGCTGGCTCAAAAGGAAGCTCTGTGATTTCTACTCCGCATTCGGAGCATTTCCAGTTTCCTTTTATCATTTGCCTAGGAGCAAAGCCCCTGTCATTGTTTCTGTCAAACATTTTTGTATTATTTTACGAATAAAATAGAACGACCTTTCTAACAGTCGCCCTACTTATTGCTAAGATACCTCGACTTATTAGCTTAATTCAATCATACTCTTTATTTTTGTTGTGTCAAGGTGTAGTATTAAGGTAATAATTAACCGAAAAATCATATGAAAAAAGAAATTTGGCTAATAATAATTTTAGCGCTAATAATTGTCGTTTTGGCCGGCATTTCGCTCTGGCCAAAAGGAACAGGACCGCTTATAACAGAACCCGGTATTCAGATTTTAACACCAAAACTTAATGCTGAAATTTCTTCTCCACTGGTTATTTCAGGTTATATCAACGGCGCAGGCTGGACTGCTTTTGAAGCGCAAGCCGGAACCGTTAAGCTTTTAGACGAAAACAATAATGTTTTAGGGACTGCTCTTTTGGCTATAACTGATGAAAGCTGGATGAAGCAGTTTAATAATTTTAAAGGAGAGTTGAGTTTTGTATCTTCAAAGGACCAGAATGGCACACTTGTTTTCAAAAACGAGAACGCAAGCGGAGATCCAGTAAGAGATAAAACATTTGTTTTGCCTGTAAAAATTAAAAAGAGCTCCTCTGCAACAGCCGCTGTAAAAGCCTATTTTAACAACAGCAAAATGGACCCTGAATTTTCCTGCAATAAAGTTTTTTCGGTAAGCCGTGAAATTGCAGAAACAGAAGCTGTAGCAAGGGAGGCCTTAGAGCAGCTTTTATCCGGCCCGACTGACGCAGAAAAGAATGCAGGATTTTTTACCAGCATTCCAGCTGGCAGCAATTTAAACAGCATCTCAATTGTAAACGGCGAGGCGCGGGCTGATTTTAATGATATAACTGAATCGGGCGGCGGATCATGCAGCATGGCAGCGCGGGTTGCGCAAATAACAAAAACGCTTATGCAGTTTCCGACAATAACCTCGGTAAGATTATCAATTAACGGCAGGACGGGAGATATTTTCCAGCCATAAATCGCGTTGGTTATCACGTGATAACCTGAAGTATATGGAAAAAATTATTATAGAAAAAAGTGAGTTTTTGTCGGTGAGCCAGCTGGCAAAGATTTTGAAAATAAGCCGGGTGGCTGTTCTCAAAAGAATTAACAGGGGAGCGATAAAGGCCACAAAAGTTGGCCCAAATTTTGTCATAAAGAAATCAGACACAAAGAATTTATTTAAAAAGTAAATAACTTTAGGTTATCACGTGATAACCTAAAGAATATGGAATAATTCATGGGGTAGATTATGAACTTCAAGATACTGAAAAAGTCAAAAAAGAGCAGGGCGAGATTAGGATTTTTGGAAACAGAGCACGGAGTCGTAGAGACTCCGTGTTTGGTTCCTGTTGCCACGCAGGCTGTTGTGAAAACTTTGACTTCAGAGGAAGTTGTTGAAACAAAATCGCAAATTTTAATTTCGAACACTTTTCACTTGCATTTAAAACCAGGAGAAAAAATTGTTGAACGCGCCGGAGGGCTGCACAATTTTATGAATTGGAAAAAACCCTTAATGACAGACTCCGGAGGATTCCAAGTTTTTTCTTTGGGGTTTGGCAAAGATTTCGGTTTAACTAAATTTTTAGGAAAGGGGATGAAAAATAAAAAAACTATTGAAGAGTCGCACCAGCCAAAGTCAGTAAAAATTACCAGGGACGGGGTCTTTTTTCGTTCGCCGATAAATGGAGACGAGTTATTCATTGGCCCCAAAGAATCGATAAAAATTCAGGAAAAACTGGGGGCGGATATTATTTTTGCTTTTGACGAGTGTACACCGCCTCTGGCTGATTATAATTATGTAAAGAAATCTTTGGAGAGAACGCATGATTGGGCGAAAAAATCATTGAAATTTAAAAATCCATTGCAAGCCATTTTTGGCATAGTGCAAGGTTCGGAATTTAAGGATTTGAGGCTCGAAAGCGCAAAATTCATGAATTCTTTGGATTTTGACGGATTTGGAATTGGCGGAGATCTTTGGAGGGACAAAGGCGGGACAAACCGGGTTTTGGATTGGGTCATTCCTAAACTCAACGAAAAAAAACCTCGGCACATGCTTGGAGTGGGGTATCTGGAGAATATTGAAGACATAATAAAATCCGGAATTGATTTGTTTGACTGTACGGTGCCGACACATTATGCCAGAAGAGGCATTGCTTTTACTTCTGAAGGAAAGTTAAATTTAAAACAAACAAAGTTTTTGAAAAAAAGAGAACCGCTTGATAAAAACTGCACCTGCAAGGTTTGCTTAAACTATAAAAAAGATTATATTTGCCATTTGTTAAAAGCGGGGGAAATAACGGGAATGAAACTTCTAACTTTCCATAATCTTTGGTATTTTAATACATATATAGAAGAAATAAGGCAAAAAATTAAAAAGGGAGAAATCTAAAACCCCGTCATTCGACGGGGCAAGAGTTATCCACAGGGGAGGGGGTTGACGCGTTTTCTTAATAATAATAAAATCTAATAAGGATTAATTATCAATAATATGGACAAGGATAATCTTTTAACAACAGAAAGAAGGACGTCGCAAAAGCAAATAATTTTGGATTATTTGCGTAATACAAAAAGCCACCCCTCTGCTCAAAAGGTTTATTCAAATGTAAAAAAGATCCTTCCCCATATCAGCCAAGGAACGGTTTATAGGATTTTGAATAATTTAAAAAAGAAGGGCGAGGTTCAGGAAATTTCTACAAAAGACATTACTTTTTTTGATGGAGATTTGTCTGACCACAGCCATTTTATATGCCAAGGCTGCGGGGCAGTTTATGATGTTTTTAATGAGTGCGCAAAGTGTAAGATTATAAGAGAGATGAAAACAAAGGTCGGTAAAATTAACAGTTATAGAGTATATCTTTATGGAATCTGCAATAAATGCAAAAAAGGATAATTTTTGCCACGACTGCGGCGCAGAAATTATCATAAACGGCCAAAACATAGAAAACGGGGTATTTTTAGCCTACGAAGGCTCTGGCGAAAAAATAAACATATTAAAATGCAATGACTGCTTTGCGAAAAATAAGGCGCTAACTAATTTTAGGCCCTGCGAGGTTTATTCAAGAGTTGTGGGCTATATCAGGCCTGTCCAACAATGGCACATAGGAAAGAAGCAGGAATTTTCCGAAAGAGAGGAGTTTTCAATGCCAAAAAATAATGTGCAAAACGCGTAGTATTGTATATGAAATCTAAAATTGCCAAAAAAACAGTCCGAAAGGGCTTAATAAAAAAAGACAGGCAGTTGCAGGAGGATTGCCAGATTTGCAAAGTTAATTTTGAAGTCTGGCTTTCCAGCCTGAACTATAGTCCGGAGAGAGAAGAAAAAATGAAAGAACGCATTGCAATGAGATGTCCGGCTTGCAAATATATAAAAAAATAGAACAAATAAAATGGAAAAAAAATTATACGAATTGCCAAAATTGCCATACGGATATAAAGATTTAGAGCCTTTTATGTCAGAGGAAGTTTTAACCTTGCATCATGATAAGCATCACCAGGCTTACGTTAATGCCGCCAACGCCTTGCTTGAAAAAATTTGGAAAGCAAGGGAGGAAAACGCAGAATTAGATTATAAGTCGGTTTTAAAATCATTGTCTTTTAATGTGGCCGGCCATATTTTACACGAGAATTTCTGGAAAATTATGGCTCCCGAAAAATCTGGAAAAAATAAAGCTTCGGGCGAAATCTTAAAAGCAATCGAAAAAGAGTTTGGGAGCTTTGAAAGATTTAAAACAGAATTTACAGAAATCGCAAAGTCAGTTGAAGGCTCTGGCTGGGCTTTGCTGACTTATCACAAGGAACACGGAAATTTAAACATTATTCAAATTGAAAAGCATAATGTAAATTTATATCCCGAACAGACAATTCTATTATGTTTGGACGTTTGGGAACATGCGTATTATTTAGACTACAAAAACGACCGGGCAAAATTTATTGAGCAATGGTGGAACATTGTGAATTGGGAGGAAGTGAATAAAAGATTCTTGGAAAAATAACGCTCGGCAGCAAGCTTTTTTCCGGTAGAGGGTACCCCTCTTGCCCTTTGGGCAAGTAGACCCTAACCTGCAAAAAGTTTACTGCCTTCGCTAATTTAATTCACTGCCTCGCTTAGCAATCCTTAAGGGTTGCTTTTGTTGTTTTTTGGGCGAAATGATGTAAAATATTGGAATGAAAGATTTCTACGTGATTTGCGATAATATAAGGAGCTTGGAAAATATCGGGTCAATATTCAGGACTGCCGATGCTTTGGGCGTTGCAAAAATATATTTGTGCGGAGTTTCCGGGAAACCGCCTCATCACAAGATTTCAAAAACTGCTTTGGGCGCTGAAAAAACAGTTCCTTTTGAATATTATGGGCATACATGGCGGTTGATAGACAAATTGAAAAAAGGTAAAATAGCTATAATAGCCTTAGAGCAGGCGAAATCCGCAATTTTATATACAAAATTTAAACCGAAGTTTCCCTTGGCTTTGATGGTTGGAAACGAAGTAAAGGGCATTTCTAAAAAAATATTAAAAAAGGCCGATAAAATAATTTTTTTGCCTATGTCTGGGCAAAAAGAGTCGTTAAACGTTTCGGTGGCCTTCGGGGTCGCAGGCTACCATATAATTAATTTTTAAAATATGAACTTTCAACAATTAACAGACGCGCAATTAATTGCAATTTTAAATAATCCAAAGGCAGTCACCGTTTTAACAATTTTGGCTATTTGGGCGCTTGTTTGGAAGGGCATTGCCTTGTGGAAAGCAGCCCGCAATGGCAGCAAGCCGTGGTATATTGCGATGCTTGTTGTAAATACTGTGGGGATTTTGGAAATCATCTATATTTTCTTTTTCAGCAAGAAGAAAGCGCAATAGGCTAGATGAAGCAAACAACTTTGTGTTTATTGATAAAAGATAATAAAATCCTTTTAGCCATGAAGAAGAGGGGTTTTGGCGTTGGCAGATGGAATGGAACGGGCGGAAAATTTGATTTAGAAAAGGGCGACAAAAGTATTCTCGACGCTGCGATAAGGGAAACAAAAGAAGAAATAGGGGTTGACATGAAAAATCCGGAAAAAGTCGGGTTGTTCCATTTTAAATTTGCCAATAAAAAAGAATGGAATCAGGATGTATCTTTGTTTGTGGCCAGCGAATGGATCGGCAGCCCGGCTGAATCTGAGGAGATGATGCCTAAATGGTTTTCTTTTAACGAGATTCCGTATGAGAGCATGTGGCCCGATGATACACATTGGATGCCGCATATTTTGCAAGGGAAAAAACTGGAGGCAGACTTTCTTTTCGGAGATGGAGATAAAATATTAGATTATAATGTAAAAATTGTAGAGCAAATATAAAAATTATGGCAATAATAGAAATTGCAGTTATCATATTCGGGCTTTGCATGTTTGAAGTTATTTCAAGCGTGGACAATGCCATCATTAACGCCCATGTTTTAAAAACTCTGCCCGAAAAATACAAGAAGTTCTTTTTAGTTTGGGGTTTATTGATAGCGGTTTTTGCTGTAAGGGGCGTTTTGCCTTTTTTAATTGTTTGGCTGGCAAACCCCGCCTTTTCTTTTTGGCAGGTAATTTCTTTTGTTTTCCATCCAACGCCTGAAATTGAAGTCTACATTGAACGATCTCAGTCGCTTTTGCTTCTGGCCGGCGGAATGTATCTGTTTTTGGTGTTTTTAAGCTGGCTGTTTATTGAGGAAAAAAAATATGCGTTTTTTGTAGAACATTTTATACACAAGCAATCGGTTTGGTTTTATGCCTTTTCTTCATTATTTTTTACTGCCGTTGTTTGGTTTTCATTGCAGGTAAATCCAATTTTGGCTCTTTCTGCCGCTATCGGTTCTACGGCGTTTTTCATAACAGACGGTTTTAAGAAAAATGCGGAAGCTAAGGAAAAAGAACTGTTGACGGGCAACATGTCAGCGGTAAGCAAAATTTTGTATCTTGAGGTTTTGGATGCAACGTTTTCAATTGACGGAGTTATCGGGGCATTTGCTTTTACAATTTCAATTCCTTTGATATTTTTAGGAAACGGTTTGGGCGCATTGGTGGTAAGGGAATTTACCATAAGAGGCATTGATACAATTTCAAAATTCGCTTATTTAAAGAACGGAGCAATGTATTCGATTGGGGTTTTGGGCGGGATTATGGTTTTGGAAGCATTCGGTAAAGACTTTCCTTTTTGGCTGGCCCCCTTAAACACCTCTTTGCTTTTGGCGATTTTTATGGGACTTTCTTTAAGGGAGTTAAATTTAGCTAAAAAATTAAAAAAGTAAAGAAAGCGAGATGATAATGCCCAGCTTGACAGCGGGGTTTTGTTTTGTTAAGCTTAAACATAACCGACCAATTTAGTCGGTTATGAATGCAAATATATGAGAATTTCAAAAAGGGCGGAGTATGGGCTGACCGCAATGATTCATTTAGCCAAAAGTAAAAATAAGCGAGCGATTTCAATAAGAGAAATCTCAAACATTGAAGATGTGCCTTTTGAATTTTTGGGAAAAATATTTTCAAAGCTGGAAAAAGCCAAGCTGGTTAAAGCAAAGCATGGCGCAAGCGGCGGTTATATTTTAGCAAAATCTCCCAAAAAAATCAGCGCCAATGATGTGGTCTCTGTTCTAGAAGGCAACAAAACTTCTTATGACTGCGCTTTTTGCGGAAGAAAAAAAGGATGCCTGACAAAAGATGTTTGGTCAAAAGTTGACATGGCTTTGAATAAAACATTAAACGCGATAACACTGGAGAAATTGGTTAAATAATTTAAAATTTTATGAAGAGAATTTATTTAGATTACGCGGCGACTACGCCGGTTGACCCCCGGGTTGTAAAAGCTATGCGGCCATATTTGACTGAAAAATTCGGCAACACAATGTCGCTTCACTATTTTGGCCAGGAGGCAAAATTGGCGCTTGAACAAAGCAGGCAGACTGTTGCCGATTTGATAAATGCAAAACCCAATGAAATAATTTTTACAGGTTCTGCCACAGAAAGCAACAACATGGTTTTAAAGGGAATTGCCCTTCGACAAGCTCAGGGTAAACAAAATAAAAATCATATCATAATTTCATCTATAGAGCACCCCTGCATCGTTGAATCAGCAAAGTGGCTTAAAAAACAGGGCTTTGAAATAACAGAACTGCCGGTAGACAAATATGGATTGGTAAATCCAGAAGATGTTAAAAATGCGATTACAGGCAAAACCATTTTGGTTTCTATAATTCACGCCTCAAATGAAATTGGCACAATCCAGCCAATTGAACAAATTGGCGAAATTTGCCGGGAAAAAGGAGTATATTTTCACACTGATGCATCGCAATCTTTCGGCAAAATTCCAATTGATGTGGATAAAATGAATATTGATTTATTGACTGCCTCGTCTCATAAGATTTACGGGCCAAAAGGCGCAGGGCTTTTGCATGTGAGAGAGGGTGTGAAAATTGAGCCATTATTGCACGGTGGAGGACAAGAAAATGGATTGAGGTCATCAACGGTAAACACTGCTGCGATTGTCGGATTTGCTAAAGCTATTGAAATTGCCAAAGCCGAAATGAAAAAAGAAAATGCAAGACTGACAAAACTTCGCGATAAACTAATAAAAGGATTGCTGAAAATTGAGGGCTCACATTTGAGCGGCCACCCAAAAAAAAGGCTGGCAAACAATGTTAATGTCTGGTTTTCTTTTGTTGAAGGAGAATCTTTGGTAATCCAGCTGGATTTGGAAGGCATTGCCTGTTCGACGGGTTCTGCGTGTTCATCTATTAAACTAGAGCCAAGCCCGGTTTTGCTGGCCATTGGATTGAAACCCCAGGAAGCGCACGGGTCTTTAAGAATTTCTCTGGGAAGGTTTACAACCGAAAAAGAAATAAATTATTTGCTTAAAGTTTTGCCAAAAATTATTAAAAAGATTAGGGCGATTTCGCCATTTAAAAAAGATGAAAAATAATAACAATATTTGCCAGGGATTATATACAGAAAAAGTTTTAAAAACTTTCAAAAACCCTCATAATTCAGGAAAAATTAAAAATGCCAGCGGCATTGGAAAGGTAGGAAATATAGTTTGTGGCGACGTGATGTGGCTTTATATTAAGGTTGAAGAAAATAAAAAAGGCCAGGAATTTATAAAAGACATAAAGTTTGAAACTTTTGGATGCGTGGCTGCAATTTCAACCAGTTCTATTATTACAGATTTGGTAAAAGGAAAAACCGTAAAGGAGGCTTTAAAAGTGACGAAAGACAATGTTATCAAATCTTTGGGCGGATTGCCTAAAATAAAATACCATTGTTCGGTTTTAGCAGTGGACGCTTTGGTTGAGGCAATTTTTGATTATTATACAAAACAAGGTAGAAAAATTCCGGCCGGGCTTCAGAAAAGACATGAGATAATCCAAAAATCAAAAGAGATAATTGAGAAACGTTATGAAAAGTGGACAAAGTAAAAAGGTAGTTGTTGCGATGTCGGGCGGAGTGGATTCAAGCGTTGCTGCGGCCCTGTTAAAGAAACAGGGTTTTGATGTTATTGGAATTTTTATGAAATTCTGGAAAGAGGGAAAAGCGCGTGAAAACCGTTGCTGTTCTGTTGAGTCAGAAAAGCTAGCAAGGGCCGTTGCAAAACAAATTGGGATTCCTTTTTATGTTCTAAATGCAGAAAAAGAATTTAAAAAAGAAGTTGTTGATTATTTTTTAAAGGAATACAAAAAGGGTTCAACCCCCAATCCCTGTGTTGTTTGCAATAAGGAAATAAAGTTTGGGCTTTTAATAAAAAAAGCTTTATCCTTGGGCGCTGATTTTGTGGCGACAGGGCATTATGCAAAAACATCGCTCGGCAACAAACTTTTTTCCGGTAGAGGGTACCCCTCTCCGACGTTCGTCGGAGTAGACCCTAACCTGCAAAAAGTTTGTTTGCCTCGCTTGTTCGCGGCAAAAGACAAAGAAAAAGACCAAAGCTATTTTTTGTGGCAGCTTAGCCAAGAACAATTAAAACACGTTTTGTTTCCTGTGGGAAATTATAAGAAGCCGGAAGTGAGGGCTTTGGCCAAAAAATTAAAGTTGCCCACGGCCCAGACCCCCGAGTCTCAGGAAATTTGCTTTATACAAAAAGATACAAACGAATTTTTAAAAAAATATTTAAAAACCAAACCCGGAGATGTGGTTGATAAAACCGGCAAAGTTTTAGGCCGGCACCAAGGGCTTTGGTTTTATACGATAGGGCAGAGAAAGGGACTCGAAATTCCACAAGGGCCTTACTACGCAGTAAAAAAAGATTTTGAAAATAACACCTTGGTTGTTTCAAAAGACGAAAAAGACTTGTCCGGCAAGGAGCTAATTTTAGAAGATGTAAACTGGGTTTCAGGAAAGGCGCCTAAATTTCCAGCAAAAATAAAAGTAAAAATAAGATATAAAAGCAATTTGTCTGATGCAGTGGTTGATAAAAACAATAAATTAAAATTCTCAAAGCCTCAAAAGGCGATAACCCAGGGCCAGTCAGCGGTTTTTTACAAGGGAGAAGAACTGCTTGGCGGCGGTGTGATAATGTGATAAATTTAACTATGGGCGCAACAATAGCAAAAAAGACGGCAATCGGTTTTCTCAATTCTGCCGGCATTGCTGTGAACGGGCCGAATCCATGGGATATAAAAGTAAATAACCCGGGATTTTATGGCAGGGTGCTTGGCCAGGGGCCCTTGGGATTGGGAGAATCTTACATGGATGGCTGGTGGGATTGCGACGCCCTAGACCAGTTTTTCTTACGCGTAATCAAAGCGAAACTTCAAAATCACGTTAAGCTGTCATGGCCATTGATATGGGGGTTTGTTGCAGACCGCCTCAACCTCCAGACAATTAAAAGGGCTTTTATTGTAGGCGAAAAACACTATGATTTGGGAAATGATTTTTTTGAGGCTATGCTTGGCAGAACAATGGCATATAGTTGCGGATACTGGCAGGAAGCCCAAACTTTAGATGAGGCGCAAGAGGCAAAGTTTGATTTGATTTGTCGAAAATTAGATTTTAAAAAAGGCCAGAGAGTTTTGGATATCGGCTGCGGCTGGGGCAGTTTTGCGCGCTTTGCGGCAGAAAAATATGGCGTTTCGGTTTTGGGAATTTCGGTGTCTAAAGAGCAAGTCAAGTTTGCCGAAGACTTATGTCGCGGCCTGCCTGTTGAATTTTTGTGCCAGGATTATCGCAGTTTGGAGGGCAAGTTTGACCGCATTGTTTCGGTTGGCATGTTTGAACACGTCGGTCCGAAGAATTATCGAGTTTATATGGAGGTTACGCATCGCGTGCTCAAAGAGGATGGGCTTTTTTTACTTCATACAATTGGAAGCTTGAGACCGGACGTTTCTAATCCTTGGATTGAAAAATATATTTTTCCCAATGGGTATCTCCCCACGTTAAAGCAAGTTGTTCAGAGCGCAGAAGGGCTTTTTGCGCTTGAGGATGCGCATAATTTGGGGGTTTATTACGACAAGACTTTGATGGCCTGGCATAAAAATTTTGAAATAGCCTGGCCCAACTTTAAGGCAAAATATGGCGAAAAATTTTACCGCATGTGGCGGTACTATCTGCTTTCGTGCGCTGCGGCATTCCGGGCAAACGAGGTGCAGGTTTGGCAGATAGTTTTCTCTCCAAATGGGGTGGAGGGCGGATACAAGTCAGTAAGATGACAAACCCGTCTTTTATGAAAAGAATTTACTCAATTTTTCTTATCTCTTTAATTTTAAATTTTGTCTGGGAAAACCTGCACTCATTTTTATATAGCAACTATATGGGTGGAAAAATCACGGAATTTATTCTTTTCCGCGCCTCTGTTGCGGATGCAGTTATTATCACCTTGCTTTGCACCCCATTTTTATCTTTTGATTTTTTCAAGAAAAACAGCTGGCTCATCATTGCTTTTGGCATCATCATAGCAATTATTATTGAGCGGTGGGGCTTGGGAACAGGGAGGTGGGCCTACAATGCTTATATGCCGCTATTGCCAATTTTGGGAGTTGGCTTTACTCCAATTTTACAGCTTGGCCTTACCGGGTATGCGGCTTATTTTCTTACAAAAGTTGACGACCGTCAATATTTGTAAGAAAATAAGCAAATATGAGTAGGGATAAAAAATCAGGAGATAAAGAGCCGCTGACTAAAATAATTTTAAATTATCTTGGAGAAACTTCCAAGGACCTTTTGGATTTAAGCCTAAAGATAGTATTTGACCCAAGAGCGCTAACCAGAGGAATGAGCTTATATAAGGATGCATCGTATTATTTTCCACAGGAATTTTCCAATTTGAAGAAAAGCTCATATTTTAAAAAAGATGGAGAAAAGTTTTATCTTACCGAAAAAGGCAGAATAAAAATTATTAAAAATATTTTAAGGAACAAGAAAATTAAAAATAGAAAATGGAATGGCGTTTGGTTGGGCATTATTTTTGATATACCTGAAATAAACAGAAAAGAAAGAGCTTTTTTAAGAAGAGAACTGGAATGGATTGGCTGTAAAGAACTTCAAAAAAGCGTTTGGGTTACGCCATTTGATATAGAGGAAGAATTGTTGGCATTGCTTAAGCTTTGGAAAAGAGACTTTAGGGGAGATATAAGATTTTTAAGAATACAAAAAATAACAGGGGAAGATGCTTTGAAAAAACGCTTCGAGGTAAAGTAAGCTTTCTTACAAAAGTTGACGGTCGTCAATTTTAGTAGGAAATGATTTTAAAGTTGTTAGCTATTGACACGGCTTCTTGTTTTTGCTAACATAGACCTATACCATAGGTATAGGTCGTATAATAATTAATATAAATATATGACAATAAATAAAGAGGCAACTCTAATCAATTTTAAGAAAGCAAACAGCCTGCCCGCAAAAATTATAAAAATGATTGAAGGGGGCGACTACTGCATTGATATAATGCAGCAGAATTTAGCTGTTATCGGGCTTTTAAGGTCGGCCCACGAAATGCTGATGGAGAATCATTTAAACAGCTGTTTTAAGACAGCTATGGCTTCAAAAAATGAGAAAAAGAAAAAAGAAATGACAGACGAAATTTTAAAAGTAACTAAATTATTTAATAAGTAATTAAAATTAATTAATTATGGAAAAACAAAACATCTATAAGGTTGAGGGAATGAATTGCCATTCCTGCGAAATATTAATAAAAGAAAAATTGGAAAAACTCCCTGGTATAAAATATATCGAGGTTTCAGAGCACAGAGGCGAGGTTTTGATAGAGTACGAGCAGGACAAACCCAATTTAGAGCAGTTAAATGGAATTTTTAAAGACGAAAAATTTGTTTTTTCTGACCTCGCCTTGCCGGAGCCATTGGCGGAGGCAGGAAAAGAAGCTCAGATAGAACCGCAAAAGGCCGAGGACAGCAAATGGCAGGGCAAGAACACAAAAGAACATATATACAAAGTTGAGGGGATGCACTGCGCGTCCTGCGAAATTTTAATTGAAAAAAAACTTTTAGACATCCAGAACATTAAATCTGTTGACGCGTCTACTCCTAACGGAGAAGTTGTTGTGGAATACGAAGGCGACAGGCCTAATCCCGAAAGACTGACTAAAATTTTTAAAGAAGAAAATTATGCATTTTCTGATTTAAACGGCAAGGCGATAGAAAAGTCAAAAGATAAAAAAGAAGCGTCAAAAGCTGCCAGCCCCACTTTAGTGGCCTTTAACATAGCGCTGTTTGTAATCATCGCCTTTTTGTTTCTAGACAAAATGGGTATTGCTAATTTTTTAAGCCTGAACTCAACTTCTTCTTTGCTGACATTTTTGGGGTTCGGACTTTTAGCCGGAGTGTCTTCATGCGCGGCTTTGGTTGGCGGAATTGTTTTGTCCATGTCAAAGCAATGGAACGCCCTTTATTCAGAGGAGTCTTCAACCTCAAAAAAACTTCAGCCACATATTTTGTTTAACGCGGGCCGTGTTATTTCTTACACTGTTTTGGGAGGAGTTTTGGGCGTGATAGGATCGAGATTGCAAATTTCCCCTCAATTTACCGCTTATTTAATCATTGCAATTTCATTTCTGATGGTTGCTCTTGGACTTCAAATGCTGGGAGTAAAAGCATTCAGAAAATTTCAGCTTTCCGCTCCGAAAACAGCCACAAGGTATATTGCAAACGAAAATAATTTTCAAGGAAAGTATATGCCTTTTATTATGGGGGCTTTAACTTTCTTTTTGCCTTGCGGATTTACCATTACAGCTCAAAGCATAGCACTTTTATCCGGAAATGTTTTTCAGGGGGCATTGATAATGGGCGCATTTGCCCTGGGAACGGTTCCCATGCTTTTCTTTATCGGACTTTCTTCTGTTAAGTTTTCTGCAAAACCTCATTTGGCATTAAGATTCTCAAAAATTGCCGGGTTTTTGGTTTTATTTTTTGCTTTGTATAACATGTCAAACCAGGCCAATGTTTTGGGGTTTACCGGATTTGGCAATATTGTTGCGCAAAACCCAGCCCAAACACAAGACAAAGGAGGAGATTTGAGCGGGGTCGCCCCTATTATTGACGGCAAGCAGGTGATTAAAATGACAGCTTCTGGGTCGGGAGACGATCCAAATTATTTTAAAGTAAGAGCCGGAGTTCCCGTGAGATGGGAGATTACAGCTTCAAATTCAACGGGATGCAACGGGGCGATAATCTCAAACAGCTTGTTTTCCGGTTCAATTGATTTAACGCCAGGCCAGCTTTCTGTAAAGGAATTTACTCCGCAAACGCCCGGCAAATACAGATTTTCCTGCACAATGGGAATGATTTCAGGAATTATTGAGGTTGTAGATGCAGGAAAACCGAGCAGCAGCGCAAGCAATAATTCCGGGGTAGAGACAGCTTCTGCTGCCTCCAGCGCAAATAATGACCAAGTGGTGTCTTCTGGAGCTACGGGTTGTGGATGCGGCGGAGGCAACGGAAATGGAGCGAGCAGCTGCCATTAATTGAGACATATAAACATGAGAATAACAAGCAAAACAACTTTAGCTAAAATTTTAGAAAAAAAAGGCGCAGAAGAAATTTTGGCAAAGCACAATGTTCCCTGCATGTCCTGTCCTTTGGCATCCTTGGAATTGGAAAAATTAGAAATCGGCAAAGTGTGTAAAATGTACGGATTAAATCTGAAAAAAATAATTAAAGAATTAAACTATGATGCAAAAAATATTTAAAATTTCAGGCATGAACTGCGTTTCATGCGCTAAAATAATAGAATATGGCTTAGTGGAAGAAAGCGGGATTAAATCTGTTTCAGTTAATTCTGATTCCCAAAAAGCATTTTTAGAATTTGATTCTTCAAAAACCAACGTCGAAAAAATAAAAGGTCTTATTAAAGGGCTTGGTTATAAGGCCATTGAAGAAAACTAATATGAGCGAAAAAGTTACACTAAAAATTGAAGGGATGGACTGCGCTTCTTGCGCAGCGGTAATTGAACATAATTTGAAAAAAGAAAAAGGAGTAAGTTCGGCCAATGTCAATTTTGCAACGGAAAAAGCGTATTTGGACATAGACCCGAACGAAATAAGCAAAGATAAAATCAAAAAAGTTGTAAAAGATTTGGGTTATAGGGCGGAAGATGAAAATGATATGGCGGGCGAACACGACCACCACAAAATGGCAAAAGAAGCCGAAATTAAAAAGTTAAAGAACAGATTTCTGTTTGCGCTTATATTGAGCTTGCCGGTGGTTTACATGGTAATGGGCGGAATGATCGGCTTGCCCCAGCCTGGCATTTTTGAAAAATATGGGTTGTATATTCAGGCAATTTTGGCTGCCGGTGTAATTTTAGTTTGCTTTAATATCTGGCAGTCAGGGGCAAAAAAGCTTTTAAAAATGGGGCCCAACATGGACACTTTGATTTTGGTTGGAACCGCCACAGCTTATTTTTACAGTTTGGCCAATCTTATTATTCTCTCTTTTGGCGGTGAAGTTGTCATGGAAAGCTTTTATTTTGAGGCCTCGGCTTTTATCTTGGTTTTCATTTCTTTAGGAAAGTATTTGGAAGCCATAACAAAGGGCAAAACTTCAGAAGCAATTAAAAAACTGATGGGGCTTCAGCCTAAAACCGCAATTATTATAAAAGACTTGCCTGCGCAGGCAGGCGGCACACAGGAGCTGGAAATCCCCATTTCTGAAGTAAAAGAGGGAGATATAATTTTAGTAAAGCCAGGGGAAAAAATTCCGGTTGACGGAATTGTTGTTGATGGATATTCGGGCGTTGATGAAAAAGCGATTACCGGAGAATCAATTCCGGTTGAGAAGAAAAAGGGAGACGAAGTTATAGGGGCAACCGTAAATAAAACAGGAGTTTTGAAATTTAAGGCGACAAGAGTCGGAAAAAACACAATGATTGCGCAGATTATAAAAATTGTTGAAGAAGCTATGGGGTCAAAAGCCCCGATACAGCTTTTAGCTGACAAAGTTTCATTTTATTTTGTGCCCGTTGTTTTTGGGATTGCTCTACTGGCTGCAATTGTCTGGCTTTTTATGGGCCAGCCGCTTTCTTTTGCCGTGGCGATTTTTGTTGCCGTATTAATTATTGCCTGCCCTTGCGCATTAGGTTTGGCAACTCCGACAGCGGTTATGATGGGAACGGGTTTGGCGGCAGAAAGAGGAATTTTAATAAAATCCAGCAAAGCTCTAGAAACCGCAAAAGATGTTGATATGGTTATTTTTGATAAAACAGGGACATTAACAAAAGGAGAACCCGTTGTTACAGATATTGTTGCCATAGGAAAAGGGTATGGTGAAGATTCTGTCCTAAAAATTGCAGGTTCTATAGAAAAAAATTCAGAGCATCCATTAGCAGAAGCTATCGTAAGAAAAGCAAAAGAAGGAAAAATAAAATTATCTGAAGTTAAAAAGTTTCAGTCAATTCCGGGAAAGGGGGTGGAGGCGACGCTTGAAAGGAAAAAGATTTTATTGGGCACTATAAAATTGATGAAGGAAAATAAGATTGAGACAAAAGACATTGAAGAAAAAATGGTTGAACTGGAAAGTCAGGGGAAAACCGCCATGATTTTATCTGTCGGAAAAAAAATTGCGGGGATTATTGCGGTTGCCGACGTTCTGAAAGAAAATTCAAAAGAGGCAGTTGATACTTTGCACAAAATGGGAAAGCAGGTTGCCATAATTACGGGAGACAACAAAAGGGTTGCAGAGGCGATTGCAAAACAGCTGGGAATTGACAGGGTTTTGGCTGAAGTTTTGCCGCAGGGGAAATCAACTGAAGTTGAAAAACTGCAGAAAGAAGGGAAAATTGTGGCAATGGTTGGCGACGGAATCAACGATGCTCCCGCTTTGGCAAAATCTGATTTGGGAATTGCTTTAGGTTCTGGAACAGACGTGGCGATGGAAACAGGGGAAATCGTTTTGATTAAAGATGACTTAAGGGATGTTGTTTCTGCGATTGATTTATCAAAATATACGCTTTCAAAAATAAAACTCGGGCTTTTTTGGGCGTTCTTTTATAATATTGTGGGCATACCGGTGGCTGCTGGAGTTTTGTACCCTGCAACGGGCTGGTTGTTAAGTCCCTCAATTGCAGCTGCCGCCATGGCGTTTTCGTCTGTTAGTGTTGTTTTGAACGCTCTTTCAATGAAGCTCCACAAATAATTGATTTTCTCAATCTTTTGTGCTTTAATTAACATATATGGAAAAAAAGAATTTAATTTTAACTATTATTGCAGCCGCGTTGATAATTATAGGCGGAGGTTTGCTGTTAAACCAGCAGTTTAATTTTATCGGACCCAGCCCCAATATTAATGCAAAAGCTCCGGAAGGGATAATACTTTTTTATGGAGACGGATGTCCGCACTGCAAATTGGTTTCTGATTTTATAGCCGCAAATAATGTAAAAGCAAAAGTTGCATTTACGGAGCTTGAAGTTTTTAACGATGAAAACAATGCCGGGATACTGTTGCAAAAAGCACAGATTTGCAAAATAGCTGAAGACAAGATCGGGGTTCCGTTTCTCTGGACTGGCAGCACATGTTTGTTGGGAGACCAGGACGTTATAAATTTCTTTAAAGAAAAAGCTGGAATAAAATAAAATGAATAAAAGAATATTAGCAATTTTTGGTTTTTCAACGCTCGGTTTATTTCCGGCGGTTGTTGCAAAGGCCGTTTGCCCTGTTTGCATAGTCGTCGTTGGGGCAGGCCTCGGCCTTTCAAGGTGGCTTGGCGTAGACGATATAGTTTCATCTTTGTGGATCGGAGCCTTGCTTGCCGCCACCAGCCTCTGGACCATAATCTGGCTGGATAAAAAAAATTGGAGTTTTAAATACCAAAAGATTGTTGTTCCGGCTGCTTATTATATATTGGTGCTTGTTCCGCTTTATTATTACGATATAATCGGACATCCTTACAACAAAATTTTTGGGATTGATAAAATAATTTTTGGCGCGGTGTTAGGCACAATAATCTTTATGCTAAGCTTATTGCTGCACAATTATTTAAAGCATAAGAATAACTTCAAATCCTTTTTCCCTTATCAGAAAGTAGTTTTACCAGTTGTAATTTTATTAATTTTTAGTTTTATAATTTATTTTTTACTTAAATGGATATAGATAAAAATAAAATAGACGAGTTTATAAAAAAAGTCCAGGAAAACAAGCAAAATCAGCTGGATTTGTCATCGGATGAAGATTTATCTGTTGCAGTTATGAATTTAGTTTCTATTGAAGAGCATTTTTTCTTTACCGGCGCAAAAACCGGAAAATCGGAATATTTTGATTTGTTGCAGGAAGCTCGCAAGATGCGCGGAGAATTACTGAAAAAATTGGTAAAAAACGTGGAGCCGGGCTCTGAACAGTGGTGCATTTCAAAGCATCTTTTAGCCGCTTCAATGAGGCTTATGGAAGTGGGGACAAAGGCGCAGGGTCAAGGCAAAAAAGAAGACGCAGAGGACCTGTTTAAAAAAGCTTTTGAGCTTTACAGCTTATTCTGGGGCATTAACTTAAAGCTTGTTGATATTGGCGAAGTTAAAAAAATAGATGACAACCAAATAAATAAAAAAGATGAAGATAAGGGCGGAATTATGGGAAAGCTTGGCAAGGTTGTGAAATATGTAATTGATTGCTGCAAAGAATAAATAAAAGAGCGCTTCGGCGCTCTTTTGTGATATAATATATTATAATATGAAAAATAATTTTAAAATGAAGCTTTTAGTTTTGGTGTTTTTTGCGTGTTTTTTTCTGGACACAAACGCGTTTGCAGCGGTTCAATATAATATTACGGTAACGCAAGGAGCCAATGGAGCTATAACTCCTTCTGGCGTTGTAACAGTAAACGCCAATACTTCTCCTAAGTTTACAATAAAGGCCAATGCAAATTATAAAATAAATGACGTTATAGTGGATGGCGTGTCAAAAGGAGCAGTGGCAAGCCATACATTTAGTAAGATATCAGCTAATCACACAATTACCTCCACCTTTGCTTTAATTACATATACTATCAGGGCTACGCCTGGAGCTAACGGCTCTATTACTCCGGCTGGCACAACAGTTGTTGATCGTGGGGCAAGCAAAACATATTTTATAACACCAAACCCGGGATATCACATTGTTAACGTGGTAGTGAACGGAACTTCAAAAGGCGCTGTATCAAGCTACACTTTCAATAATGTAACGACTAATTATAATATTGGAGCGACTTTTGCCGCAAGCGCTTATACTTTAAGCACATCTTCATATCCTTCTGCGCAATATGGAACAGTAGGTAAAAATCCGAATCTTTCAACATATACGTTTGGCGCGCAAGTGGCATTAACGGCAACAGCTAACCCAGGATACAGATTTGTCATGTGGGCAGGAGATGCAATTGGCAGCACCAGCAATCCGCTTACGATCACCGTAGATGCAAACAAAAATTATATAGCAATGTTTGATGTCGAGGTTGCTGCGCCCGTTGCACATTTTATAAATGCTTCAGCCGGCGAGAATGGAACAATTTCTCCCATTGGCGCAACAGCAGTGGCTTCGGGAGCTAGCCAGTCTTATAGTATAACGCCTAATTCTGGGTATGGTATTTCAGATGTATTGGTTGACGGCCAAAGCGTTGGTCCGGTATCTTTTTATGCATTTAACAATGTTGTTGCAACTCATGCCATTTCAGCCAGTTTTGCTGTTTCTACAGCCCCACCGCCGATGCCAACACCGGCCGCATTATATGCTCTAAAAATATACAGCTCCGACGGCACATTATCTGCGCTTGTTTTCCAGCGAAATTACAGTCCGGGCGCGCAATTAACAATAACACAGGGTTCTTCTGTCAACTACACATTCGTCAATTGGTCTGGAGACATTGGCGTTGCAGTTTTACCGGCCACAAATCCGCTGATTATTATAATGGACTCTGACAAAACAATAACAGCTAATTTCACTCATAACTAAAAAAATAGTATAATAAATAAATAATATTAAAAAGAATAAAATGTTTGGCATAAATAAAACGATTCCAAAGTTTTGCGATTTGAGGGGCAAAGTTGCCATAATAACCGGCGCGGGCAAGGGAATGGGCAGAACCCATGCTTTGCTTTTATCGCGCGCTGGGGCAAAAGTTGTTGTTTCAGACATTATAAAAGAAGATGCAGATGCCGTGGTTTTAGAAATTAAAAAACAAAAGGGAGACGCAATTGCTGTAAAGTGCGATATAAGCAAAAAATCAGAAGTTGATAATTTGATAAAAGAAACTTTAAATAAATTTGAAAAAATCGATATTTTGGTAAACAACGCCGGAATTTTTCCTTTCAAGCCATTTTTGGAGATGCAGGAGCAGGATTTTGAAAAAGTAATTGATGTGAATTTGAAAGGATATTTTTTGTGCAGCCAGGCCGCTGTAAAAGAAATGAAAAAAAATCAGCCGAATGAAAAGGGGCAGAAAGGCGCAATTGTAAATATTGCTTCTATCGCCGCAATAATAGGATTTCAAGGACTTGCGCATTACTGCGCTTCAAAGGGCGGAATTGTGGCAATGTCAAAAGCAATAGCTTTGGAACTGGCTCCTTTGGGAATCCGCATAAACACCATTGACCCCGGAGCAATTGATACTCCAGGAACTGCTTCAATAAAACAAGACCCAAAAACTTTGGAGGGATTTTTGTCAGGAGTGCCGATGAAAAGAATGGGCAATCCCGAAGAAATTTCCAATGCGGTTTTATTTTTAGCATCAGACGAATCTTCTTACATGACTGGCGCCACAATTGTGGTTGACGGCGGCTGGACAGTAGGGTAAAATGGCATAATATTAAAATTATTAATAAAAATATATTTTATGGCAGAAGAAGCATATTGCGTAAAGTGCAAGACAAAAAGAGAAATGAAAGATGCGCAAGAGGTTGAGATGAACGGCAAAGGAGGTAAAAAAAGGGCGGCAATGAAGGGAACTTGCCCCGTTTGCGGAACAGGAATGTTTAGGATAATGGGATTGAAAAAATAATTGAAGAAGAAATATATTGTATTTTTCACAGGCTTCCTGCTTGCGCTAAATGTTCTGGCGTGGCAGGAGGTTTTTGTTTTAGAGCGGCCGCAGTATTTAAAAGTTGATTTTTTGGATGTGGGGCAGGGAGATTCAATTTTTATTGAAACTCCGCAGGGGCAGCAAATTTTAATTGACGGCGGGCCGAACTCAAGGGTTTTAGAAAAATTGCAAAAATTAATGCCTGCTTTTGACAAGTCTTTAGATGCTGTGATTTTGACACATCCTGAAAAAGACCATATGGCAGGAATTTTGGAAGTTTTGCAAAGGTATAGGGTGGATTATTTTTTATGGACAGGCGTTGTAAAAAATGATGCTGAAAATAAAAAACTGGCCGAAATTTTAAACGAAATTCAAAATCCAAGCCAAAGCTTTTTGGCGGCTCTAACCGGCCAAGAAAAAACAAAAGTAATGGCGATAAGCGCCGGGACTAAAATTAAAGCGGGAAAAGTTATAATTAATACTTTGTTCCCGTTGGAAAGCGTGGCGGGAAGAGAATTAAAAAATACCAGCAATGACACATGCATTGTCAATCGCCTTGTATTTGGCGACAGCTCTTTTCTTTTTACCTGCGACATCGGATTTCCCGAAGAAAAACAATTAATTAATCTGTACACACCGGGTGTGTACAGATCAGAGGTTTTGAAGGTGGCGCACCACGGGTCTAAATATTCAACGTCTGAATTGTTTTTAGAAAGCGTGAAACCAAAGGTTGCGGTGATTGAGGTGGGCAAGAATTCTTACGGGCACCCGACGCCCGAGACATTGCAGAGACTGGAAAAATTTGGTATAAATGTATTGAGAACAGACAAAAACGGAGATGTGGAGATTGAAAGCGATGGAAAAAATATCTATATTAAAAAATAACACAGTTATGCTATTCTAAAAAAAATTGGAGTAGCATTTAGAAAAATGATAGGATTAAAACATGGAAGACAAAGAAGTGGTAAAAATCTTGAAAGCCGTAGCTAATGAGAATCGTTTTACGATTTTAAAATGTTTGCAAAAAGAGAAAGAGTTGTCCGTGGGAGATTTGGCAGAGATGACCAAGTCGCCATTTCGAAGCGTTTCAAGAGATTTATATGTTTTAAGAAAAGTCAATTTGGTCCAATTCAGAAATCATTATTCGGAGCGGCTTTATTCAATCGATATCAAAAATTTTCCCAAACAATTTCTCGATTTTTTAGAAAGTTAGTCTTAACTTATTTATGCGCACTAAAGTTGTTCTAAATATTTTTAGAATAGCAGATGTAAAAAGAGATATAAGAGAAATAATAAGACAAGAATAATAAGGCAAAGTTGTGAATTCAGAAACAAAAATTTGTCAAAACTGTAAAGAGGAGTTCACCATCGAGCCCGAGGATTTTACGTTTTACGAAAAAATGAAGGTGCCCGCGCCGACTTTTTGTCCGATTTGTCGATTTGAAAGAAGGGCAGCTTTTAGAAATGAAAGAAAGCTTTTTAAGTGTAAAAATGCTTTTACTGGGGAAGATATATTTTCTTTGTATCCGCCCGAATCAAAAAGAAAAGTAGTAACCGAAGAACAATGGATGGGAGATTCTTGGGACCCGATGGATTACGGCCGGGATATTGACTGGTCCCGTCCGTTTTTAAGTCAAATTTCAGGGCTTGAAAAAGAAGTTCCAATTTACAATTTAAATGTAAAATTAATGGTAAATAGTCCGTATTCTGGAAATGCCACAGGATTAAAAAATTGTTATCTGTTATTTAATTCCAATTATTCTGAAAATTGCTCATATGGAAACGGCATAGATTTTTCTAAAGATTGTTTTGACAATTCGCACATAAAACATTCTGAAAAGTGTTATGAATGTTTTTGGCTGAAAAATTGTTATCAATGTTACGAAACAATAATGTCTGTTGATTGCCGAAATATGTGGTTTTCTCGTGATTGTTTGGGCTGTAATGACTGTTTCGGATGCGCAAATTTAAGAAGGTCATCATATTGTATTTTTAATAAACAGCATACAAAAGAAGAATACAAAACAATTTTGAATGGAATGCATTTGGACACCATCAATGGTTCAAACCAAGCGCGACAAAAAGCCAGAGATTTTTGGAAGACACAAATAAACAAAAACCATCAGGGCATGCAAAATTTAAATTGCACAGGGTCTTATGTGACAAATTCAAAAAACGTTGAAGAGAGCTATCTTATTAGAGAAAGTGAAAATTTGAAATATTGCCAATATATGCAAGTTCCTATTAACAAGGATTGTTATGATTGCATGGCTTGGGGAGAAAATTCGGAATTATGTTATGAAACTTGTGTTTGTGGCGAAAGTTCTTATAATTCAAAATTTTGTTTTAATTGTTGGCCGGCCAGCAGGAGTAATGAGTATTGCATGAACGTTTTCATCTCATCGGATTGTTTTGGTTGCGTTGGCGTTAAAAAGGCACAGTATTGTATTTTAAACAAACAATATAGCAAAGAAGAATATGAAAAACTCGTCTCCAAAATTAAAAAACATATGGACGAGAACCCTTATGTTGATAAAAAGGGAAACATATATAAATACGGAGAGTTTTCCCCAATAGAATTTTCAGCATTCGGGTATAATAATTCTGCAGCCATCCAACATTTTGATATGACAAAAGAGAAAGCGGAAAGTTTTGGCTATCCTTGGGTTGAAGTAGAAAAGGGAAATTATAATATTACATTGGACTCGGTAGATTTGCCAAAATCAATAGACGAGACAAAAGACGCCATATTAAATGAAGTTATAGAATGTGAAAAATGCAAAAGCGCGTACCGTGTTTTGCGCGATGAATTTGCATTTTACAAAAAGGAGAGAATTCCGTTGCCTACATTGTGCAGTGAGTGCAGGCACGAAAGAAGATTGAAAGATAGGTTGAGTATAAAATTGTACAGCTATCAATGTATGTGCGCGGGCGATAAAGATGATACAGGGCAATATCAAAACACAGTTTTACACGATCATGGCCGTGAACATTGCGGCAATAATTTCAAGACGGGTTTTGACCCAAAATTAGGAAATATTGTTTACTGTGAGCATTGCTACAATAAAGAAGTTGCATAAATGAAAAGCTGTTCCAAAAAAGTTTGGAATAGCAGATATAAAAAAAGTGATAATAAAAAGCATAGTATATAATGGAAGCAATTAAAAATTAAAATTAAAAAAAATGAGAGATTTAGATTTTCCGATATTTAAAACAAAATCAGATGTGTATAAAAAGTTTGATTTAACTGACGTAAATTCGCGCCAAAAATATTTTGAGTACAAGGCAGGCGAGGAAATTAAAAAATTGAGAGAGTTTTTAAAAAATAATACCTTTATTGCCTATTTAATGGGTAAAAAATCTTCGGGCAAGGGGACTTACGCAAAAATGCTGGCTGAAGTGGTGGGGGGAGATAAAATTGCCCATTTTTCAATTGGAGACATGATAAGGTCTTTTGATGAAATTATAAAAGACAAAGAAAAAAGAAAGGAGATTGAAGAATTTTTGGAAAAAAATTACAGGGGAAGAGTTTTGCTAGAAGATGTTATGAAATCTTGGGACAGCAGGTCAACAAAAACTTTGCTGCCCACCGAGTTGATTTTGGCATTGGCAAAAAGAGAAATTGCAAAACTGGGAAAGAAAGCAATTTTTATTGACGGATTTCCAAGAGACATTGACCAGATTTCATATTCCTTGTTTTTTAGAGACCTTATCGGATATAGGGAAGACCCAGACGTTTTTATTTTGATTGATGTTCCGACAGCAGTTATTGATGAAAGGGTAAAATTCAGAGTTATTTGTCCTATCTGCCAGACCTCGAGAAATCTGAAACTTCTGGCGACAAAAAATGTTGAATACGACCCTTCGGGCCCAGGGGGCACCCCCTCAGGGCAGGGAAAATTCCATTTAATTTGCGACAATTCAACCTGCAAAGGAGCCAGGATGGTGACGAAAGAAGGGGATGAACAGGGAATTGAGCCGATAAAAGCCAGATTGGAGAAAGACGAACTTTTAATAAAAGAAGCATATAATTTGCAGGGAATTGGCAAAGTTCTTTTGAGAAATACAATACCTGTTGAAAAAGTAAAAGATTACGCTGACGATTATGAAATAACTCCAGAATATGTTTATAAATTTAACGAGAAAGCCGCCTCGCCTGCAGGAGAGGCGAGCCTCGCCCCGAAAGGGCGGGTTGAAGTTTCTGAAAAGCCGTGGGAAGTAAAAGACGACGAGGGCGTTTCGTCAAACAGCCTAATGCCGCCTCCGGTTGCGGTTTCTTTGATAAAACAGCTGGTGAAAGCACTGGGACTGTAAAAAGCCTTGACCTATAATTTTAAAGCGTTAACATAAAGATAGCTCTGGCATTTCTAAATTTTCTATACAAGCTTTTTACAAGGGAGTTCAAATTTGTTCCGACCGTGGTCGTGACATGAGAGCACCCACCTAAATTTTACTAGAAATTTATAGAGAGCCCGAGCGATAAAGGACGTCCAAGAAATTGGGTGTTTTTTATTGCCCTTTACACTGATTTTCAGAAAAGATATAATAAGTTAAAATTATTCTAATTAGGCATTTTTAAATTATGTTTAAAAAATCTCCGTTAATTATCAAAATTTGCAGCGCAGTTACAAAACACAGCATTTATGCGCTTGTTTTTCTTTTGCCCATTTTATTTTTGCCGTGGACGTCGGATGTTTTGGATTTTAACAAGCAGGCATTGCTTGTACCTTTAGTTTTTATTGCTTTGTTCGCCTGGATGGCAAAAGTTTTGGTTTCGGGCAAATTCAGCGTTAATTTGAATAAAACATATGTTGCTGTCCTGGCAGTGTTTGTAGTTTATCTTTTGTCAACGGTTTTTTCTTTGGATAAAACAGCCAGCTTCTGGGGCTGGCCCAGAATAGTTTCAGAAAGCCTGCTCTCTGTAATTTGCCTTGCCCTTCTCTACTTTTTTATCAGCAGCGTGTTTTCTGAAAAAGAAACCTTGACTTCAGTAAAACTTTTGGGAATTTCGTCTTTAATATCGGCAGTTATCGGATTTTTTCAGCTTTTGGGCATATTTATTTTTCCGTTTTTTAGTTTTGCAAAAAACACTTCGTTCAATACCATAGGTTTGGTGGGTGGTTTTGGAATGTTTTTGGCGGTTCTTCTGCCCTTGCTTTTTGCCTTGGAAATTTCCGCTAAAAAATGGACGAAGGCGGTTTTTGGAGTGTTTTTGGCGTTAGATGCCGTTATTCTTGTTTTGGTTAACTATCCGGCGGTTTGGTGGGTGGTTTTGACGGGGTCTGTTTTAATGATTTTGTTTGGAATGATAAAGAGGAAATTTATCGATTTAAGGTGGGCTTCTGTTCCGACATTTTTTTTGGTGGTAGCTTTGTTTTTCATTGTTTTAAGGCCGGTAATTTCTGTGCCGGCGAGATCAGTTGAAGTTTTTTTGAACCAATCATCAAGCTTTAATATTGCGCTTCAGGCAATAAAATCTGAGCCTGGTTTGGGCTCTGGCCCTGGAACTTTTGTTTATGATTTTTCAAAGTACAAAGATAATAGCTTTAATCAAAGCGCTTTGTGGAATGTAAGATTTGATTCAGCCTCATCAAAAGCGCTGACCGTTTTGGCAACAACCGGAGTTTTAGGCGCCCTTGCATTTCTGCTTTTAATAGGCTGTATTATTTTTTGCGGATTTAAGTTTTTGACTTCAAAAGAAGAGCCTGCAAATGAAAGTCAGACGTGGATTTTATCCGGAGGGCTGTTGATTGCCCTTGTCGCCCAGGTTGTGGGGTATTTCTTGTATAAATCAAATCTTTCTTTAGATTTTACTTTTTTTCTGTTGCTGGCAGGATTTGTGGGGTTGGCATTCAAGGAAAGAAAAAATTACACCCTGACACCATCTTCTTTTTTAACTTTGGGAGTTACATTTGTATTTACGATTTTCTTGATTTTTGGAGCAGGTTTGCTGGTTTTGTACGGCCAAAGATATATAGCCGAAATAAATTATTTTAACGGAGAAGTTGCATTGGCAAAAGGCGATTTGGACAAGGGAATTAAAGGCCTGGAATCTGCTGTGAGCAGGAACCCTGGCATGGATATTTATCTTACAGAACTGTCGCAAGTTTACCTTTCAAAGGCTCAAAGCCAGAGCGCCAAAAAAGATTTATCTGACCAGGACAAAAAAGATATTCAGGTTTTAGTGTCAAACGCAATAAACGCGTCGAAAATAGCAACTGATGTAAGCGGCAACAATGTTTCAAACTGGTCAATCAGGGGATTTATTTACCAAAATTTAATTGGGGTGGTTCCGAAAGCCGAAGATTGGGCGATAACTTCTTATGACAGGGCTTTTGAGCTGGAACCCACCAATCCCTACTATCCCACGCAAGAAGGAATTGTGCTGATGAAGAAATCTACATTGCCGGACTACGCCCAGAGCAAAAATCAGCTTTTAGACCAGGCAAATGAGAAATTCAACTCGGCAGTCCAGTTAAAATCAGATTACAGCCCGGCAAGATACCAAATAGCCATGGTGTATCAGGCGCAAGGAAAAACAAGTCAGGAGATTTCAGCCTTAGAGCAGGCCATAAGAAATTCACCGAATGATGTGGGGTTGGCGTTTCAGATAGGCCTTGTTTATTATCAGGAGGGAAACTACCAGAGCGCGCGCGCAGCGTTGGAAAGAGCAACCGCTTTAAATCCCAACTACGCCAATGCTTTGTATTTTTTGGGTCTGGTTTACGACAAATTGGGGATAAGAGATAAGGCGATTGCAGAGTTTCAAAAAGTTTTTGAATTAAATCCGGATAATGCCCAGGTAAAAACAATTCTGGCAAATCTAAAAGCAAAAAAGCCGGCCTTAACCGGAATTTCGCAGCCAACACAAGCTCCGGTTCAAGAACCCCCGCCGGAAAAAACGAAACCATAAACGGCTGAGTAAAATTTTAACACCGCCCGTCTGGGCGGTTTTTTGTTATAAAATTGTTTTGACTTATCCACAGGTGTTGACTGCCATTTTTTGTGTTAAAATTAATGAATAAAAACAGAGATTAAAAAAAATCTTTTTCGTTTTTATTGCAAAAAATAAATGCCGAAAAGAAAAAAGAAAAAATCGGCAAAACCCGTTAGAAAAAAATTTTCTAACGGGGCAAAGAAAAAAGCCAAAAAGAGGGCTGGGGTTTTGCGTAAAAGAATAAAAAAACAGGAAGAAACTTCCGATGTGATTTTTGATTCTAAATCAGGCGAGACCGATTCTTTGTTTATTTCCAACCCCATAAGCGCAGAAGATTCTGGGAATTCTCAGGTTTTGAATAATCAGGCGGCGTTCGCAGACCTTCCGTCTTTTGAAGAATTGCAAAAATGGAAACAGATTTTTAAGCTGGAGCAGGTTTCACAGATTGAGGCGCCATTGCCTTTAGAGAGAATTGAAATTCCGTTGCCCCCAAAGAGAAAAACTCCGGGAAGATTTTTTTGGTTTAATAGAAAATTAATCCCCGTGTTTGTTGCTTTGGTTTTGGCCGGAGTTGCGTGTTCCGGGATTTATGTTTTTGCCACATATCCTGATACTCCATACAGCCCCGGAGAAATTTTAAGTCCAACTTGTGTCCCGACAGATACAAACTGCACGATTACGCCTCCTGCGATTTACTCTTTCGGCACAAATGATTTTTCTGGAACCGGTGATTTTACCACAACATTAGGCGCTGGAACCTTCGGACAGATAATTGATTCGGGTCTTACCGCCTCAAAACCGGTATTTACCGATGCAAGCAAACAGCTTACTTCCTCGGGCACTCTGGGGCTGGACCAAGGCGGCACTGCGGCCAGCTTGACCGCTTCAACCGGCGGAATAGTTTATTCTGGAGCTTCAGCTTTGGCGATTCTTTCGGGTTCGTCAACCGCGAGCCATATGCTTTTGTCAGGAGCCAGCGCAGCTCCAACGTGGTCAACTTCAACAATTCCAACTAGCGCTGGAACAGCCGGAAAGATTTTAGTTTCTGACGGAACTAACTATGTTTTGTCTACTCCGACTTTTCCTAATGCATCAGCAACTTCGGGAAAACTGATTATTTCTGATGGAACCAATTGGGTCGCTTCAACGCCTACATATCCAAATGCCGGCGGAACCTCCGGCACACTTTTAACTTCCAATGGCACAAACTTTGTGAATACAACAGCCACGTATCCTTCAACGGCAACGGGAACAGGCACAATCTTGCGGGCCGATGGCACCAACTGGGCGGCAACAACTGCTACATTCCCCTCAACAGCCACCACAACAGGAGCATATTTAAGGGCAGACGGAACCAACTGGATTTCTTCAACTCTTGTTCTTCCAAACGCCGGAACTGCATACAAGCTGGCTGCATATACGGCAACAAACACGCTTTCAGAACTTTCGGCGGTCGGTTCAACCGGCCAGATTTTACGGGCAAACACTGGCGCAATTCCTTCCTGGTCAACTGCAACATATCCGGCGACAGCGGGAACTGCCAGCACGCTTTTGCGGTCAGATGGAACCAACTTTGTAAACACAACCGCAACTTATCCTTCAACAGCCACGGGCACAGGAACCGTATTGAGGGCCGACGGCACCAACTGGGTTGCAACAACAGCAACTTATCCAACCACAACAACAGCAAACCAAATATTATATTCAACAAGCGCAAGCGTGCTTGGCGGCAACGCCGCGCTTACTTTTAGCAGCCCGACTTTAACAGTTGGAGCCGCCGGCACAGGCACGGGGCAGGTAACTTTGACCGGAACAACTTCTGAAAGCGCAACAATAGCAACATCTGCAACCGGAGGCGACATTATAATGACTCCAGGAAGCACGGGGAACCCCCAGCTTTTATCTGATTCCGGCACAATGATTTTGGGCGGAAACACGGGCACCTACAACGAAAATCTTAGTTTTGACTTTGAGACAACCGCAAATACGGTGGCAATAGCCTCTACCACAGGCGTAACAAATCTTACGTGGACGGGAAACATAACCATGGCCGGCAGCACGGCAAATACTCTGGTTACAAGAGTTAAGGCTGGCGTTGCCAATGAATCGGACGCAAACGGAGCTTTGGTTATTGATTCTACTGACGACAGGCTTTATGTCAGATATGGCGGGGCATGGAAGTATGCTGCAGTGACGTCGGGTTTTCAAATACCTAATTATGAAACAACAGACCCCATATCCGGAGACCAAATGAAAGAAGGCGACATTGTTTTAGGAATGGTAAATAAAACCATGAGCGACGATGCTCTTCACGGAATCTGGGTAAAATGGGACAGTGTAAAAGCGCAGCTTTTGGCAGAGGCCAGAGGGGAGCTTTCTAAAACCAGCGGCACATCGGGTTCTGGTGTTATTGAAAACGTGGACACAACTCCGCTTGTTGACAGGGTGACAAATGTTTTGTCTTCTTTGGGAATTTCAATTAAAGACGGAATCACAAATATAAACCAGCTTGTTGTGCAAAAATCCGACACGCAAATTGCTAAAATCCAAAAAATGGAAATGGTTGACCAGGATACCGGAGAAATTTATTGCACATGGGTGAAATCCGGCGAATGGATAAAGGTAAAGGGAGAGTGCGGTTCAATTTCTGCAACAGTAGTTGATTCGCAACCTCCAGAACCAGTTCCTGTAACGCAAGAGCAGGCGGAACAAAGTGTAAAGCAGGTTTTTGAGCAGGCCCAGCAAGTTGTTGAGCAGGCCCAGCAGGCAACCCAGGCAGCGCAGGAAACAGCAGAAAATGTCCAGCAAGTTATTGATCAGGCAACCCAGGCATCCGAGCAGGCCCAGCAGGCTCAAGAGGCCGCCCAGCAGAACACACAAGAAATTGTTGAGCAGGCGGCTCAACAGGCGACAGAACAGGTGACCGAGCAAGTTCAAGAGCAAATTGAAGCCCAGGTCCAGCAGGAAGTTCAGCAGCAGCTAGAACAGCTTCCGCAGACCGACGAGCAAGGCCAGCCGGTTTCTTTGAGGACAAGAGGCACTTTAATTAATAAGGCGCAGGCAAGGCTGCTTCCTTCAACTATGCAATTTATATATGGCTTAGGCGAACTGATTTATAAAAAAATATCAGATTTAAATGTCGTGGCCAAGAATTTTGGCGAGACTCTAAAAATAAAATTGGAATCTAATTTTAATATGGCCCAAAATAACACCGCAGAGCTGTTGCAGGCTTTTCCAGGTTTTAATCAGTTTATAAAAGAATTAGTAAAAATAGTCAGGCCTTAATTTATAAAATGGATTTGTTTTTCACGAAAAAAAAATATTTTTTCTTCACACTTATTTTAGTTATAGTTTTTTGTTTTAATCTTACTGTTGTTAAGGCGTCAGACCCTGACAGCGCCCCCTCCTCGCTTCCGAGCTACAACACCAAAGCCTTTGACTTGGGCAATGGCCAGACACGCTACGAAATCCACTCAGCAGACATAAACTACAAAGACGCACAAGGCAATTTTCAACCGATAGACACCGCTCTCTCATTTGATGCCACCAACCGAGTCTGGAAACTTAACAAAGCCTCATATATTCCCTCAATCCCTGAATACGCAGACGGAGTAATGGATTTTAGAAACGTTTATGAAGACGCAAACTTAGATATTAAGACTATTCCCCAAACATCTCACGTAAAAGGCACATACGTAAAAGAAGGCAACGTAAACTACATAATATACAAAGACGCATTCGGAGAAGGCATAGACTTAAAAATTACTCCTAACTGGTACGGATTGGCTAAGGTCATAATTTTAAACAACAAGCCCGGAGACACTTCAAAAGATTTAACTTTTGACTTCCAAATTCAAATATTCAACACGTCCAACTTTGAAATCAAAAAACAAGACGGAACTAAGTTTGATTACACGCAAGAAAATTCAAATTTCAATTTTACTGGCAAAACCATAACACTCGGCGCAAACGGAAAATACACCTATTTTAAAAACGCCTACATCTGGGACAGCAACGGAAAACAAATGCCGGTTGACATTCAATTATACACGAAAGACGGAAACATATATCTTAGAAAAACAATCAAAACAGATATCCTGAATAACGCAGCGTATCCTTTGTACACAGACACAGACTACACAACAGTTACTGGCAACGGAGGAATTTCTCACACCGGCATCGACACCACATGGTCAGATATTCATGATAACACCGCAGGAGCCACAGATACAGACAACCCTGCAACATACTCGATAGAAGTATCATATGGCGAGGGCGGCTGGGACTGTACCCCCCCATACACAGAGCCGCCAGATTGCGCCCGATTGTACGACGGAGGCATCACCAGAGCTTTTTTTGAGTTTGATACTTCGGCCATAGATGATTCGGCAACAATTACGGCTGCAAGTTTAACTGCCTATCTCCAAACCACTTACAACGGGGTACTTGGCGATGGTTTAGGAGTTACCGCTGCCTCGCAAACTGATTCCACAAACCTTGTTGCCGGTGATTTTGACAACGTCGGTTCTTCGTGGACTGACTCGGCGATAGCTTATTCAACCATATACGCTGGTGCGGGCAATCAAACATTTACTTTTAACGCCACAGGTAGAAGCGGAATCAACAAGACAGGAGGCACAAAGCTGGCAGTGCGCGATTCAAGTTTTGATATAGCAAACAGTCCGCCGGGGGTTCCGCCTAGCGCTAATATCTACGCCACTATTTCTATGTCTGCCAGCGATAACGATCCGTATCTTTCTGTTACGGCAGTTACCAACACAGTTCCCGTGGCCACTTCGGTTTCTGTTTCTCCCGGGTCGGTAAAAGTGGGTTCAAGTTTTACTTTTACCGGAAACTGGACAGAAGCCGATGCAGGCGACCAGGATAAAATGTATGTTTGCAAAGACTTGGCATGCACTAACTGCAACAATGCTTCCCAGACAAGTTGCTGGTGCTATTCTTCTTCCTATCAAACACAGCCAGACACCACAGATACTTGCACTTACACCGCCCAAACGGCAGACATTGGAAATAGGAATTTTTGGCTGAATGTTTGCGACGACGAGCCTTCTTGTAGCGCCGCCTTCGTTTTCGGGAGATCTTTTACCGTGGGGCCCGCCTCTTCAAAAATTTTTACGGTAAAAGGGACGGGCGTTGGCATTACTTATTATAATTTGAGAGTGAAAAGGGCATCGGGCTCCGGAACCTCGCCTTTAAGGATAAAATGTTTATAAAAAAAAATGTTTTTGCTAAATTATATATTTTTTGCCTTTTGACAATTTTTTTGCCCGTTGGCTTTGTTTCCGCCTACACCATTTCAGGTTATGCTTGGTCAAACAACATTGGGTGGATTAATTTTGGCTGCGCATACTGCAACGCGCAAATTACGGACACGGCTTTATCCGGGTATGCTTGGAGCAAAAATTATGGCTGGATAAATTTAAATCCTCAAGGTAGCGGAGTGCGCAATACGGTCGTGGGCAATCTTTCGGGATATGCCTGGGGGCAAAATACCGGTTGGATAAATTTTGCAGGAGTTACAGTTAATTGCGCTAAAAAATTCGTAGGAACGGCTTCAGGCGATGTTGTGGGCACAATCAATTTTGGCTGTACAAACTGCAATGTTACAACTGATTGGCAGCGCGGAGATTGCGGCGGCGGTGGCGGTCCGTATTGCGGAGACGGTGCGTGCAATAACAATGAGACTTGCAGTTCCTGTCTCAGAGATTGTGGAGCTTGCCCGACCCACACTATCTGTATGGAGCTGTTATTAAATTGTTTTTACGACACCTGTTCCCCTCAATGCGTTTCGTTTCCGGGCGAGGGGACCAATGAATGCACAACAGATGCAAGTTGCAATACTTCTAGCTCCAGCTCCAGTTCGGGTTCAAGTTCGGGTTCTTCCAGCGGTTCCAGTTCGGGCTCAAGTTCGGGCTCCAGTTCGGGAAGCAGTTCAGGCTCCAGTGGCGGAAGTTCGAGTGGGTCCAGTTCGGGTTCAAGTTCGGGCTCTTCCAGCGGCTCAAGTTCGGGCGGGGAGTCCAGCTCGGGCGGAGGCTCAGGCTCCGGGGGCGGCACTGGCAGCGGGTCGGGCGGAGGAAGTGGCGGCGGAGGGGGAATAGTGCCAAGCCATAATAAATGCAACGATCAAAAACAGTGTGTTTCAGTAAACGGTTCAGGATATGATGAATGCAGGACAAACACAGAGTGCCAGCCGATAATTGAAACTTTGGCAAAACCAATTATAAAAATTACCGAAATAATAACCCAAAATATTCCTGAGTCTGTTAGGAAAATAATTGAAAGCCCGCAAGTTTCTGTAGCCGTAAAAGTCGTCACAACAACCGGAGTTGTTGTGACCACAGCCGCCACAGCCGCTGTTGTTGTTTCATCTTTTTCACTTTTTGATTTATTGTTGCTGCCCTTAAGGTTATTGGGGTTGTTGCTTTCGGCAATGGGATTAAAAAGGAGGGCCATGTCCTGGGGCATAGTTTATGACTCGGTTACAAAACAGCCGCTGGACCCCGCCTATGTCGCATTAAGAAACATTAATGGCAAGAGCGTTTCATCTGCAATAACTGACATTAACGGCCGCTACGGATTTATGGTGGAGCCAGGGTCATACCATATAACTGCCAATAAAACAAATTATGTTTTCCCGTCGCAAAAACTTTTCGGCAGAAGCCAAGACGAGCTGTATTTAAACCTTTATTTCGGCGGGAACATTGAGGTAAGGTCAGCTGGCGACGTTATCGCAAAAAATATACCAATGGACCCCTTAAAGTTTGACTGGAATGAATTTGCAAAAAGAGACAGGAAGCTGATGAAGTTTTATTCCAGGTGGGATTACGCGTTCAGAAGATTTTCAGATATTTTGTTTGCCATAGGTTTTGCTGTAGCCATAATAGTTTATATTTTTGCCCCATATCCCTATAACACAATCATAATGATTTCTTATCTGTTTTTGCTTTTGTTGAGGGCATTTGGATTGAGGCCAAAAGCCTATGGCTCTGTAATTGAGGCGCAAACCGGCAATCCTTTGTCTTTTGCCGTATTAAGGATTATTCTGCCAGATTCCAACATTGAAGTTGCCAAAAAGGTTGCAGACAAATATGGTAGGTATTATTGCTTGATACCTATGGGCAGATATTACATTAAGATAGAGAAAAAGAATGACGACGGTTCATATTTATTAATTTATACTTCGCCGGTAATTAACGCCACGAAGAAGGGCATTATTAAAGAAAGGTTTAAAATTTAAATGCAAAAAGAATTAAAATATATTTTGATTATTGCCGCCATCTTTGCCGCGCTGCTGATTTTAATGTTCGTTGACTCTTTGTTTTTTGTAAGGTTCGGGGCATACGCCGTCTATTTTATAACCTTAATTTTTTCTATAGCCGTATTTTTTGTCTGCAAATTTTTATTTAAAAAACTTGGTTTTAAATCAGCTGCGGGCATGAACACGGAATTTGTTTCAATGGTTGCCCACGAGCTTAAAACTTCTTTATCGGCGGTAAAATGGTCTTTAAAAATGCTTCTGCAGGGCGATTTTGGCCAAATCTCAAAAGAGCAAACAGATGTTGTTTCCAGATTATATAAAAAAAACGATTCAGCCATTTCGCGGCTTTGCGATTTGCTTGATTTGGCTAAAATCGAAGATGGGGAATTTGTTTACGACAAAAAGCCGGCCGACATAGAAGATATTATGAGGGTCGCAGTAGATGATTACCGGGATGAAGTCAGGCGCAAAAACATAAAATTGAATTTTTTCAAGCCGGAATACGGCCTGCCTAAATTGTCATTGGACAGGGAGAAAATAAAATCGGCAATTGAAAACATTTTGGATAATTCCGCAAAGTACACTCCGCCGGGAGGGACCATAGATATTTCTTTGGCAAAAAGGGAAAAGGAAATAGAAATCATTATTGAAGATTCCGGAATCGGCATTAAGAAAAGCCAGCAGGCAAAAATTTTCAATAAATTTTTTAGGGGAGACAACGCAACGAGCCTTGAATCTGACGGCACGGGCTTGGGCCTTTTTATTGCAAAAAACGTAATAAGGGCTCATAACGGCAAAATTTGGTTCAAATCAGAAGAAAACAAAGGAACCGCTTTTTACATTACTTTGCCCGTGGTAGAATAATATAAACATAATTAATTCTATTTATGAAAAATATTTTACTCATAGAGGACGACGAATTTCTAAGGAGCTTAATAGGAAAAAAACTTTCTTCTGAAGGTTTTTCAATTTCTATGGCGGTGAACGGGGAAGACGGCTTCAGAAAAGCCGGTGAAGTAAAGCCGGACATGGTTTTGCTTGACTTAATTCTGCCGGTCATGGACGGATTTGATGTTTTATCAAAACTAAAAGGGGACGAGGCCACAAAATCAATTCCGGTTATTGTTTTGTCCAACCTTGACCAGAAAGAGGAAATTGACAAGGCTTTAAAACTTGGGGCAATGGATTATATTATAAAAGCCCAGTTTACCCCTGACGAAATTATAAACAAAGTAAAAAATATTCTCGGCAAGGATTAGCCTTAAAATCGAAAAATAACTAAATTTAATATAAATGGCGAAAACGTTTGTTTTATCTTTAGCCATTTTTGCAGGACTGTTTGGTCTGGCCTGTTTTGGTTTTTTGCCAATTGCAGCTTTTGCCGCAACAAACGACGGAACTGTTTCCGGCTATGCGTGGAGCCCCCAAATTGGGTGGGTAAATTTCGGCACTACAAACGGCAGTATCCGTATAACAGACCTTGTAGTTACGGGCTATGCCTGGAATGAAAATAAAGGAAGAGTAAATTTGAGCCCCACAAACGGAGGTGTGGCAAATAACGCAGAGGGCGCTCTTTCGGGTTATGCCTGGTGCGAGGGCACCGGGTGGTTGAATTTTACAGGAGTTACGGTGAATTCTTCGGGTGTGTTTTCCGGCAGTACAACCGCAATGGCAAATGGAAACAACATAACAATTAATTTTTCTTGCGCGAAATGCAATGTTTCAACCGATTGGAGGCCGGTGAGTGCCCGCGGTGGCGGAAGTTCAAGCGGAGGGGGCGGAGGAGGATTGCCGCCTGCGTCTGAACAAAAGCCGCTTCCGCCGTTCAGCATTTTAATAAACAACGGGTCGAATTACGCGCGCGATAAAAACGTTACGTTAAGTTTGCAGGCCGGAACAAACGTTGCAAAAATGGCAATATCTAATTCTCCGGACTTTGAGGTTGCAGAACGGGAAGATTACAAGATGAGCAGAGATTGGACATTATCAGATGGCGACGGACAGAAAACAGTTTATGTAAAATTTTACACCCAATACGGGCAGGCGTCTGACGCCTATTCTGACAGTATTATTTTAGACTCTGTAGGACCTGAAATAAAAATAACAAATATCAAAGAAAAATACAACCCCGACGAAGAAGTTGTCGTGGGAGGGACAACCGAACCCAAAGCGCATATAACATTATTTATTAATGATAATTTCAGCATGTTTGATGCAGATGAGGGCGGAAATTGGCTGATTACTTTAGGCAAAATGGCGCAGGGAAAGCATCATTTGGAAATTAGCGCAAAAGATTTGGCGCAAAACACGGGAAAAACAGAAACGGCTGATTTTTCTGTTGAGCAAGGGGTTGTTTCAACGCCCTTTCCGTTAAAGCAGGTTTCTGTCCTGCCCCCGCTTTTGCAAAAAATTAGGGAGCAACTGAACCCTTTATTTCCGTCAGTGAAAAAACCCGAAGAAATCCAGCCTGCAAAAGTTGTTGTGCTTGCCAAAACACCTCCGGTTGCGCTGTCAAAACGCTGGAACCAGTTGCCGATAAGCGAAATAAGAAATTTTGCATTAGCTCCTTTGCCGCAAGACATACAGCTTATTGCGCAGCAGTTGCCGGAAGTTAAAAAAACTTTTGCCCAGGTTGGGATTTCAAAAATAACAGATGTTTCAAAATTAAAGTCGGCAAACTTGAAACTGCCCACCTTGTCGGAGGAAATCGGTTTATCGTCAGCCGAGGTTCAGCCCGGAAAATTTACTGTTCCGAAAGGCATTCCCATAGCCCAGCTTACATCCACAGCAAAAGTTAAAATTCCAGCAGGCATGGTTTTTGCAAAAGGCAGCGGGGGATTGGTTGATTTCAATGTCTCCCTTTCTGTAAATGATAAAGGAAAAACAATACAAACGATTGAAACTCTTGCCGGAGCCAAAATGCAATTAGTGGTAAAAGTGGACAAGCCTGTAAAAAGCGTAAAAGGATATATAATTTTTAAGTCAAAAAAACCGCAGCAAACTTCTTTCAGGGTGCCTTTAAATTATTTGACGGCGTCATTATTATTTGCCGAGCCCGACATAGCCATGGCAGCAGAGGAAAACACGGGAAATGTTGAACAAAAACTTGTTTTAGCGCAGTTTGAATATAAAGATACCGGGGGCGGCGTTTATGTGGCCGAAATACCGACTCCCGTGGTTGACGGCGAATATGAAATTATTACAGTGATGGACTATGAGGAGTCGGGCCTTATGTCAAAACAGATTAATTTGATTACAGTTGTTGACCCGGAAGGATATATTTTTGAAAAAACCGGAGATTTGGAAACCCGCATAACGGGAGCCATTGTTTCGCTTTATTGGCTGAATCCCCAGACAAAACAATACCAGCTTTGGCCGGCGAAAGATTTCCAGCAGGATAATCCGCAGATTACAGACATCAGGGGTTCGTATTCATTTTTAGTGCCCAACGGTTATTATTATATAAAGGTCGACGCGCCGGGATATCAAAGTTATGACGGGAAGCCCTTCCAAGTTACCGAGGGCACCGGCATACATATTAACGTTGAATTGAAAAATAAATTTTGGTGGCTTGGGTTTTTGGATTGGAAAACAATTTTGCTTTTGATAATCATAATTTTGCTGCTGTATAATTTTTACCGAGACAGGGTGCGGGACAGCATGGCAAAATTAAAAGCCGCAAAAAATTTAAATTCTAATTCTCAATTATAAGTATTATTAAAATATTATGGATACAACAAGCGAAAATCAGGGAATAGGCATGGGCAGAGTAAGGGTCGGCAGAGCGACGATAGTTGCCGTGCTTCTGGCTTTTATTATTTTTCTTTGCGCCCAATATTATCTGCAAGTTCAGGAGCTGCAATTGTTGAAAAAAGAGCTTCAATACGAGCAGGTAAATCAGAAAATAACCGGCTTCTTGAATCTTTTTATTGCAAAGGTTTTGAAAGCCGAAGGGGAAGTTTCTTTTGAGGACAGATTGAAATTGGAAAACACAATCAGGGATTTGAACGACAGAGAGCTTTTGCGGTTGTGGGAAAAGTTTACGCAGGCGCAGACAGTATATGAAATTCAGCAGTCAGTCAAGGATTTACTGCAAGCATTAGTGCAGAAGATTTATATTAACAAGTAATTCTCCACTTTTTAGGCGGGTTTCTCAATAATTTGGGCGGTTAAAAAGTGGAGAATTAAGCTAGCGGGTCTCCGACACCCGCCAGCTATAAATGAATGCCCAGACGACAAATACCATTAGTTAACAATGAGATTTATCACGTTGCTTTAAGAGCAGTTGGCGATACTGTAATTTTTAACAACATAGACGATAATTACCGCGGAATTTTTTCCCTATATGAATTTAATAATAAAAATTTTATCGAAATTAGGAGGCGCAGAAAAGAACGAAAAAAAGAAAAAGCTAGCGGGTCTCCGACACCCGCCGATAGGGATTTGCTAGTGGAAATCATGGTATTTTCTTTTATGCCGAATCATATCCATTTACTTTTAAGGCAGATTAAGGACAACGGGATAACCAGATTCATGAAAAAACTTGGAGGCGGATATGCCAATTATTTTAATAAAAAATATAACCGCAAGGGGCACCTATTTAACCAATTCCGGTCGGTGCATGTTGGTACAGACGAACAGCTAAGAAATGTATTTTTATATATACACGCGAACGCAATATCGTTGATTGAACCCGGCTGGAAAGAAATGGGGGTTAAAAATTCCGAAAGAGTAATAGATTTTTTAGAAAATTATAAGTGGCACAGTTATATGGACTATTTGGGTGGTAAAAATTTTCCATCAGTAATATCAAAAGACTTCTTGTTAAACGCGATGGGCGGTGAAATGGGGTGTAGGGAATTATTAGAAAATTGGGTAAGATATAAAAAAGAATCTGAAAATTTCGCGGAAATTATATTGGAATAAGAAGAGTAGAGCTAGCGGGTCTCCGACACCCGCGGAACTTATCCACATATTGAAAGCTAGGGTTTATGGTAAAATTAAAAGAATATATCATAGATGGAAAAGATTAAGATAAGAATTGTTAAAGAAAAAAGCAAAAGCATATTTTTGCCTGTTTTAATTGGGCTTGTTTCGGCTGGAATTTTTTCATCTGTATTTTTTGTTTTTGCTTTGCCGTACAGTCCGGGAACAGAAACAAACCCTGATTGCTATCCTACAGACCCAACTTGCACAGTAACTCCATCGGCCGAATATTCTTTCGGCTCAAATAATTTTTCCGGCACAGGAAATTTTGTAACCACAGGAACCGGAGAATTCAGTTCGCTTACTTTGACAACTTCGGCTTTGACAGTTGGCAACGGGGGAACAAGCAGGTCGTCTTTTACGGCTTACGCCCTGATAGCGGGCGGAACATTAGAGGCAGGAGCTTTGCAGCAAATATCAGGAGTCGGCACTTCCGGCCAGTTGTTGACCTCAAACGGAGCCGGAGCTTTGCCGACATGGCAAAACGCTCCAGCGTCCATGGTTTACCCGGGAGCAGGAATTGCAGTTTCAAACGGGTCAGCTTGGGCAGCGTCTCTTACAGATAACCATGCAAACTGGGATACGGCATATACAAACGCAAGCCAGGCTTTAGGGGCAAGCGCAACGCCGGCATTCAGCGCGCTCACTTTGGGAGCTACGGGCGTGGCAACCGGCCAATTAACCTTGGCGGGAACAGCTTCTGGCACCTCAACAATTGCAACGACAGCAACGGGAGGAGATATTGTTTTAACCCCTGGCACAGCCGGCGATGCAACAATTTTATCAGATTCGGGAAACATAGTTTTGGGGAGCAATAAAACCGCAGGTTTTGGCGAAACCTTAAAATTTGATTTTGAAACAACAGAAAACACAGTGGCATTAAGTTCTGCAACCGGAGTTACTTCAATTAATTTTGGCTCGTTGAATTTGGCGACAGCCGGAGCGCTGACAATGGGCGGAAGCACGGCAGGAACTCTGGTAACAAGAGTAAAAGCCGGCGTGCCGGACGAATCTGATGCCAACGGGTCTGTGGTGCTTGATTCCAGCGACGGAAGAATATATTTTCGCTATGGAAACGCTTGGCATTATGCAGCCCAGAATGCAGGTTTTCAAATTCCTGATTTTGAAACAACAGACCCTGTTTCGGGCGAGACAATAAAGGAAGGCGACATCGTTCTTGGAATGATAAACCAAACAATGTCTGACAGCGCGCTTCACGGGGTTTGGGTTAAATGGGACAGCATAAGAGAGCGGCTTTTATCGGGAGAAGATATAAGTTTGTCATCAGAAAGCGGCGGGAGCGCAGGGACAGGCGAAGTTTCCGGCGTTAAGATTGAAACAATGCTTGATAAAGTAAAAAATGTTTTAACGTCTTTGGGTATTTCAGCAGAAAACGGAATTGTGAGCATCACGCAATTGGCTTCGCAAAAAGTAAGCACTGATGTGGTGGCAATAAAACAAATGCAAATGACGGACAAGGCAACCGGAGAAGCTTATTGCACATGGATAGAAAACGGAGAATGGGTAAAAGTGAAAGGCGAGTGCGGTTCGGTTGAAAATGCGGTTGAGGCAACAGAACAAAATCAGCATCAGCAGGAAGTGATAGAAAATGCGGCGCAAGACGCTGCCCAGCAAGCAGCCGAGCAGGCTGCCCAGCAAACTGTTGACCAAGTTACTCAGCAGGTTCAGGAACAAATTCAGGACCAGGTGCAGCAGGAGGTAAGCGATCAATTAGAAAAACAGGGTAAAGAAAAGGAAAAGGCGGGCGGAAAATCTGCAGAATCTCTAAATGTCAGTTCTGTGGCTGATATGAGCGACATAAATGTTGCCCATGGCTCTGCTTTGGATTCCGCAGGCCTGTCTTCTGATGCGAGCATAACCTTAAGCGACGGCACAACCGTGAGCGTGGCTGTTGCGTGGGATGGGGGAACTCCGGCTTTTGACGGAAACGCCGCGGGCACTTATGTTTTCTGGGGCGAATTGACCCTGCCCAGCAATGTTACCAACACAGATAATTTAAAGGCAATCGTGCACGTTGTAGTGGGCGAAACCCCGGTTTCAGAACAGCCCGTTTCAGAAACCGAGGACACCGGAACTTTAATCCAGGAAGGAGCGTCAAACCTGATAAATGGAATCTGGAAATTTTGCCAATGGATATTAAATTCGCTCTTTAACAAAGGTTTTGCTGCTGATTTGAGCTCTTTTGCAGCCAAAGACTTAAAAACAGATTTTTCGCAGATAACCTCCCAGCTTAATTCGGCAAAAGAAACAATAATGCGGCCGATAAACGTTATTTTGGGAAACAAGAAATGAAATTTTTATTTAAGCTGCCGCCAATTTATATTTTTTTGCTGGTTCTGTCCGGGGTTTTTTGGTTCAATTTTGCAGAAGGAGCCACGCTTTATTGGTATGGCGGCTCAGGAAATTGGTCTGACTATACGAACCATTGGAGCAATAATTCGGGCAACAGTCCTTCTTCACCAGCGTCAGCTGCTCCGACTGCGAGCGAAGACGTGATTTTTGACGCCAATTCAGGCGGCGGTACAATGGCGTTTGATGTTGATGCTTCTATGGCCAGCATAAACACCACAGGATACACCGGCATCATAGACAACAACACAAACGACAAGAACATTACAATTTCAGGAAATATGACCCTTGCCAATACAAGAGTTGACATGGGAGGCAACGGAACGACAACAGGCATATGGTCTGTGGCAGGGAATGTTGATTACACGGGGGTCACAACTTTCAACTACAACACATCAACCCTTGTTTTCAGTGGAACAACCCAAAGCTGGGCGCCGCATGCGTACGCCGCAAAATTGCTCTGGAATGTTACAATAAACAGCGGCAGCACCACAACCATAACCGGAGCCGCGGGCAGTGCTGTAAACCCCATCGGAAACGTCAGCATCAACGGCGCGCTTTCTGTGGCAAGCGGAGAAGGTTTGTATCCGACCCCGCAAAACAATAAGGTTGTTGCCATGGGAAACGACAGCACTCTTACCGGCGCAGGATCAATAGGTCTGAATATGGCAGGCACTGGAGTTTCATTTACAAGAGGGACTGGCACAACAGTTGATATAGCTGTTTTTGAATGGGACTATGGAAACGCGACTGGGACATTGGCCGGTGGCACTTACGCGTCCGCAACCGTTTTAATCAAGGGTGGCACTTTCACGTTTATTCCTGCTAATGCAACATATATATTTACCGGCAATGTTCAATTTCAGGCCACCAATGCTACTACCTACACTATCAATAACAGCAATAACCCCAGCTTTGAATTTCGTGGCAATGTAACTTTTACTCAAACCGGAACCGGCATATTGACCTGGACCAGCGGCACAGGAACCATTACTTTGGGAGACAACACTGCTAACGGCACACAAACTATAAACTTTCTTGGAAAAACAGTTGAAGACATTATTGTGAATGCCTCTGGCGACACCAAGCAACTGACAACTAACGGCGTTATCACGGATTCCTTAACTGTGACCGCAGGGATATTAAATGCCAACGGCCAAACTATTGCTTCAACCGGCCTTACCACGGTCAATGGCGGAACCTACCAAACATCAACTGCCACGCAGACACTGACGGGCGGATTAACATTGTCTTCCGGCACAATCACTCAAAGCACAGGAGAAATTGATATTGCAGGAGACATGACAATAACTGGTACGCCAACTTTTACCAAAAACGCATCAGGTTTAATTAAATTTAAAAAAGGAGATGCAACGCAAACATTAACCTCAGCAGCAATGGATCTTGGAAATATCCAAGTTTCCGCCGGCTCTGGCGCCACTACCGTAACGCTTCAGGACAATCTTAATGCAGATAACATCACAATTGATGCCAGCCAAACATTGTCTGCAGACGATACCGAAGCCGACAGAAATATCAACTGTGGCGGCAACTGGGCAAATTCAGGAGCATTTACGGCTGCAACGAACACAGTGACATTTGACGGCGCAAACCAAGCAATTTCTGGCAGTAGTATTTTTTATAATTTGACTAAAGACGTTTCCGCTGATGCCGCGCGAACATTAACTTTTACTACTGCGTCTATTCAAATAGTAAGCCATACTATTATATTGAAAGGAGCGTCAGGAAAAGTTTTAACATTGGCAAGCACTACAACGGCGCACTGGATTTTAGTGGTGCCGACAGGGGCGAGTTATACGGTTGATTATGTCAGCGTTTCATATTCTGACGCTTCCAGAGGGCAGGCAATCAATGCCACAAACAGCACTGATGGCGGAAATAATTTGAATTGGGGATTTGGAGTGGTATCTGGAAGCCTTACTTTGTCCGGATTCAGCCCGGCTTCGGGAGCTACAATAACATCAGCTCCATTGATTACATTTAATTTAAGCATTCCGGGAGATTGTTATGCTTTGCTGGGCAGCAACTTGGGCTATGACAGCATGGTTTCGGGCTCTGGAACAAATTGCGCCGGCGACGGCACAACCACGGGCACCTGCCAGATGCCAAGCTTGGGTTTAAATGGAAGCAAGACAATTTATTTTTCCTGCCAGGATACTTTTGGGAATAAAACCGCAGATGGTGGGGCAACAAGCGTCACATACACCCTGACTGCTTTTACGGGCGCTAAAATCACCATAAGGGGCAAGGTCACAATAAGCGGGCCAGTGAGAATAAAATGATATGAAAAAAAATTATAAAGCATTAATGGTTCTGCTGGCGCTCACAATAGCTCTTTTTGGTGCATGGTTTTTTGTTTCGCAAGAAATAAATTTTAAAGATATTCTAAGTTTTAGGCCAGAAAAATCAGATGCGATCAAGGTAACGGGACTTAAAAATGTTTACAGTGAAGGCGAAAATATTATAATTTCTGGCGTTGCAAAAAACAATTCTGAAATTATCCTTTTTTCGGGCGATAAAATTGGCATGATAAAAGCAGACACAAATGGGAAATGGATTGTTAATTTTGGAAAAATGAATGAAGGAAAATACGGCGTGCAGATGCTGTCAAAAGATTCAAAAACCAGCAACAGCACGGTTTCATTTCAAATAACAGTCAAGAAAAACGTAAAAACTCCTAATTTCCTAACAGCCGGGCTTTCTTCAATTATGCCGGAGCAGGTTCCAGACCCGCTTGTTACAATTCCAAAGGAATCTCCAGCAGTTTTGCAAAAGAAGTGGGGCTCGATAAAATAATGAGAACAATAACGTTCGCTTTTATTATAATTGCGGTTACTTTGCTCATAGGAGATGTTTTTTTTGGCACGCAATATTTTTCAGCAAGAGATAAATATGAATCACTTTTGACAACTACGCGGATTAATTCAAAAATTGTTGCTTTTAATAAACTTTTCGTTGACAAAGTTTTAAAAAATACCGGGGACGTTTCTTATGAAGACAGGCTAAAGCTGGAAAATGCCGTTGTAGATACAAGGGATAAAGACATTGTAGATGCCTGGCATAAATTTTTAGACAGCCGGACAGAGGCCGAGGCGCAGAACGGCACAAAAACGCTTTTGTCGCTCTTTGCAGACAAAATGGTATACTAATTTTGTAAAAAAAACCCCGACTTCGGTCGTGGGTTTTTTGTTTTTGTCGGGCTGCTGGGAGTTGCACCCAGGTCTTACGCACCCCATGCGCAAATACTGCTGCTGTACTACAGCCCGCAGTATAAATTATACTTTCGATGTTCTCTTAATGCACTTGGTGCAGGCCAAAACTCTTTTGCCGGATGCCAGGCGCACCCATTGCAAATTGGGGTATTTTCTTGATTTTTTAGTAGGGTTGTATTTTCCTCTTAATTTAACAAGAGTGACGCCCATTGCAGAATGTTTTCCGCAAATTGTGCAAATTTTTTCTGCCATAAAATTATATTACACTATCTTTTGTTTTTTTGCAATAGATGTGATATAAATGAATTATGGATTTGACCATAACAGTTTTTTCTTTAATCGTTTTGCTTTTTTCTGTAATCATCCACGAACTTGCCCACGGCTATGTTGCTTTTTCTTTGGGCGACCCCACGGCAAAATATGAAGGTCGGTTAACTTTAAACCCCTTAAAACATTTAGACCCGTTTGGCTCTATCATTTTGCCCTTGCTTTTATTTCTTGCCGGAAGCCCGATTTTAGTTGGCTGGGCAAAGCCTGTGCCCGTAAATCCTTATAACTTTCGCGACCAAAAATGGGGCACCCTAAAAGTTTCCATTGCCGGGCCCCTGACAAACTTCGGGATCGCGCTATTTTTCAGCCTGCTTATAAGAGTTGTCAATCTGCCCCAGACTATTCCTTTTATCCAATTTTTGGGCATTATTGCAATATATAATTTTTTGTGGGGCTTATTTAATTTAGTTCCGATACCTCCGCTTGACGGCTCGTGGATTCTTTTCAGGTTTCTGCCAGATAGCTTTTCAAGGATAAAAATATTTTTGCAACAATACGGCCTTTTTATTTTAATATTCTTTATATTTTTTGGAGGGCTTACAGGCCTGGATGCCTTAGCCAAGCTTCTATATAATATAGTAGCCGGCGCGTCCTTCCCGCTGTTTTAGCCAAAATTCATTGACATTAACAAAATAATTTGCTAATATTTTAGATTATGCCAACAATTCACCAGTTAATTAAAAAGAGCAGAAAGCCTATAAAGAAAAGAAAAAAGACCGTTGCTTTGCACCGCGGTTTTAATGTTTTAAAAAACAGGCCAACCAGCTATCCCGCCCCATTTAAAAGGGGGGTGTGCATTAAAGTTTTTACACAAACGCCTAAAAAACCAAACTCAGCTTTAAGAAAAGTTGCCCGCGTTAAGCTTTCAAACGGAATGGAAGTTACAGCATATATTCCAGGCGAAGGCCACAATTTGCAAGAGCACTCGGTTGTTTTAATAAGGGGCGGAAGAGTTAAAGATTTGCCGGGAGTAAGATATCATATAGTAAGAGGCATTTTAGACACAGCCGGCGTTGAAAACAGAAAGCAGGAAAGATCAAAATACGGTACTAAAAAAGCAAAGTAATCTATGAGACGAGCTTATAAAAAACATATAGTAGCGCCAGATTCAGTTTATGATGACGTGGCAATTGCCCAGTTTATAAACAAGGTAATGAAAGACGGCAAAAAAACAACCGCACAGAAAATTGTGTACTCAGCTTTTGCTATTATAAAAGAAAAAACAAAAAAAGAGCCGGTTGAAATTTTCAGATTAGCTATTGAAAATGCTTCGCCGCTTTTGGAAGTAAAACCCAAAAGAATTGGGGGAGCAACTTATCAAGTGCCCATGGAAGTCAGGGGAGAGAGAAGGCTGGCTTTAGCAACTAAGTGGATTTTAGATGGAGCAAGAGCTAAAAAAGGAAAAGCAATGGCAGAAAAATTAGCGCAAGAATTAATGGATTGCGCAAACAACGAAGGAATAGCTATCAAAAAGAAAAACGACACCCACAGAATGGCCGAAGCCAACAAAGCCTTTGCTCATTTTGCTAGATAATATATGGCTCGAATACATCCTTTAGAAACTTTAAGAAATATTGGAATTATCGCTCATATTGATGCCGGGAAAACAACTTTTTCAGAGCGTCTTTTGTTTTATACCGGAGTTTCCCATAAAATTGGAGAAGTGCACGAGGGCGACACAGTTATGGACTGGATGGTTCAGGAAAGAGAAAGGGGAATTACAATTACTTCGGCCGCCACAACAATGTACTGGAGAAACCACCAGATAAACTTAATTGACACTCCCGGGCATATAGACTTTACTGCAGAAGTGCAGAGGTCTCTGCGCGTGCTTGATGGCGCGGTGGTTGTTTTTGACGGAGTTGCCGGAGTTGAACCCCAAAGCGAAACAGTTTGGCGTCAGGCGGACAAATACATGGTGCCCAGAATTTGTTTTATAAATAAACTGGACAGAATGGGAGCTTCTTTTGAAAAAAGCTTTGATTCTATCTTGAAAAAACTAACTCCAAACGCAGTGGCAGTTTCATTCCCAATGGGTTTGGAAGAAAAATTATCCGGCGTGGTGGACTTGATTAAAATGAAAGCTTTGTATTTTGAGGGAGACAAAGGAATTGATGTTATTGAAAAAGAAATTCCAGAAGAATGGAAAGATGAAGCTAATGTTTGGCACAAAAAAATGATTGAAAAGATTGCAGGAGAAGACAACGCCTTAACCGAAAAGTTTTTGGAAGGAAAAGAAATTACTGCAGAGGAATTAAAAGAAGTTTTAAGAAAATCAGTTTTAAATTATAGATTGGTGCCGGTTTTTTGCGGCTCTGCTCTAAAAAACAAAGGGGTTCAGACAATTTTAGACGCAGTTGTTGAATTATTGCCAAGCC
>CAYICD010000002.1:0-53638 GCA_964361855.1 uncultured Candidatus Saccharibacteria bacterium | reverse complement strand
CGGGCCACGCTGACTACATTAAAAACATGATTACGGGCGCTGCCCAAATGGACGGCGGCATTTTATTGGTTTCAGCTCCAGACGGCCCGATGCCTCAAACAAGAGAGCACATTCTTTTGGCAAGGCAGGTTGGGCTTCCGTCATTGGTCGTTTTTATGAACAAATGCGACATGGTTGACGACTCTGAAATTTTAGATTTGGTTGAATCAGAAGTAAGAGAATTGTTAAAGAAAAATAAATATCCCGGAGATGAAACCCCTATTATAAGAGGTTCGGCTTTAAAAGCTTTGGAAGCAACTTCTGTTGATGATCCCGCAGCCAAACCAATTATTGAACTGCTTGATGCTTGCGATAACTACATTCCCGAGCCGGTTAGAGAATTAGACAAGCCCTTTGCAATGTCAATTGAAGATGTTTTTTCAATTGAAGGCAGGGGAACAGTAGCCACCGGAAGAATTGAAAGAGGCATTATTAAGCCAAACGATGAAATCGAAATTATTGGAATAAGGCCAACCCAAAAAACAGTTGTTGTTTCAGTTGAAATGTTCCAGAAATCATTAGACCAAGGTCAGGCAGGAGACAATGTTGGCATTTTGTTAAGAGGTTTAAAAAAAGAGGATGTTGAAAGGGGGCAGGTAATTTGCAAGCCCGGAAGCATTACTCCCCACACCGAATTTGATGGAGAAGTCTATGTTTTGAACAAAGAGGAAGGCGGAAGGCACACCCCATTTTTTTCTGGATACAAGCCGCAGCTTTACATTCGTACAGCTGACATAACGGGTGATGTAACCCTGCCCGAAGGAACCGAAATGGTAATGCCCGGAGATACGGCCAATTTGAAAGTTAAATTGATTGCCCCGATAGCCTTGGAAGAAAAACAGAGGTTTGCCATCAGGGAAGGCGGAAAAACAGTTGGAGCAGGAGTTGTTACAAAAATAACAAAATAATGCCGGTAAAGAAAACCACAATCAAAAAGAGCTCAGTCCGCGCAGGCAAGACGGCAAAAAAAGCAGTTGAAGAAAAAGTTGCGGCAGAGATTTTAAAGCAGAAGCTTCGAATAAAGCTTAAGGCTTACGACCACAAAATAATTGATAACTCTGCCCGCCAGATAATTGACATTGCAAACCGCTATGGAGCCGAAGTTGTGGGGCCGGTTCCTCTGCCAACAGAGATTCTGAAATACACCGTAAACCGCTCATCTTTCATTCACAAAAACGCCAGAGAGCAGTTTGAAATGAGGGTGCACAAAAGAGTAATAGACATTATAAGCCCCAATGCAGAAATCATAGAAGCCCTAAGAGATTTGAATTTGCCGTCAGGTGTTGACATTGCCATCAAAATATAATAAGATGTTTAATCACAGACAATAGTTAACTTGCCGCCCATTTCTTCGGAAATGGTCGCGCTTAACAACATTGCCAGAAAAATGGGCAATAGGCCCATTTTTTCATTATCAGCTATGAATTTAATTCTTGGAAAAAAAATTGGAATGTCCCAGACGTTTGATAAAGACGGCAAAATGGTGCCCGTTACTTTGGTTTTGGCAGGGCCTTGTTATGTGTTACAGAAGAAAACAAAAGAGAAAGACGGATACGAGGCTGTTCAGATAGGCTTTGAGAAGATAGAGAAGAAAAACAAAATAACAAAATCAATGCGCGGAAAGGAATATAAGCACATAAAAGAACAAAGGGGGTCAGAAGGCAACCTTGGCGACGAAATCAATATTTCAGCATTTAAAGAAGGCGATATCGTCAAAATTTCCGGAATTTCAAAGGGAAAGGGCTTTCAGGGCGGAGTAAAAAGGCACGGATTTTCGGGCAGAAACGCCACTCACGGCGTAAAGCACGAGCACAGAACGATAGGGTCTACCGGATGCAGATTTCCCCAGCACGTAATAAAAGGCAGAAGAATGCCGGGGCACATGGGCCACGAGAGAATCACGGTGAAGAATTTAAAAATTATAAAAATTGATAAAGACAATAATTTGTTAGTAGTAAAGGGCGCAGTTCCGGGGCACAAAGGAACATTGCTTGAAATAAGAGGATAATATGAAAGTTGATTTATACAATTCAGATGGAAAAGTAGTCGGAGATGTTACCTTGCCTAAGGGTATTTTTGAGGTAAAGTTAAATTCTGATTTGGTTCACCAGATTGTTATTTCTCAAATGGCAAATAAACGCCAGGTTTCAGCTCACACAAAAAACAGAAGCGAAGTAAGGGGCGGAGGTAAAAAGCCATGGAGGCAGAAAGGAACAGGCAGAGCAAGGCACGGGTCAATCCGTTCTCCATTATGGAAAGGCGGAGGAATAACTTTTGGGCCAAGAAAAGAAAGGATTTTTGGAAAGGACATTCCGAAAAAAATGAGAAGAAAAGCCTTATTTATGGTGCTTTCAGAAAAAGCAAAGAACAAGTTGCTAATTGTTTTAGATAAGTTTGAAATGGAAACTCCCAAAACAAAAGAAGTGGCAAAAATGCTGAAAAAACTGCCCAGCAAAGACAAGAGCTTGCTGATAGCTTTGCCGGAATACAATAAAAACACATTTTTATCTGCAAGAAATATCAAAAAAACCAGCATACAGGATGCAAGAAATTTGAATGTTTTAGACTTGATGTCGTCAAAGTATTTGTTGATGCCGAAAGAAACAATAAAAACAATAGAAAAAACATTTGCTAAATAGAAATTATGGCATTATTCGATTTTTTAAAAAGAAAAAAAGAAGCAGACAAAGCCAAGGAAAAGAAGGCTGAAAAAAAACCCGACAAAAGCGCTGTGGCGCATTTTGACGAGCCCGCCACAATTTCGCCAAAGGCGAATTTGGGCGGGGCGCGTCGCAACTCGGCGGGCAAGGGTTTTTCTTATGAAATTGTAAAAGAGCCCCATATTTCTGAAAAAGCCACTAATTTATCGGAAAAAGACCAATACACTTTTAAAGTTCAAAAAGGCTCAAACAAAACCGAAATTAAAAAAGCAGTTGAAGGAATTTACGGAGTAAATGTTTTATCGGTTAATATTATAAAGATACCGCAAAAGAAGAGAAGGCTTGGAAAAACACACGGGTTTAGAACAGGATACACAAAAGCAGTTGTAACATTAAAGCAAGGCCAGAAAATTGAGATATTTTAATTGACATGAAACAGTATAAACCAACAACACCATCAAGAAGGGGAATGACAGGAATAGATTTTTCGCAACTTTCCAGAAAAAAAGCCGAAAAAAAGCTTTTAAAATACGTTAAAAGAAACGTTGGAAGGTCAGCATCCACGGGAAGAATCACCACAAGGCACAAAGGAGGAGGAGTCAAAAAGCTTTACAGAATTATTGAATTTTCACAGACAAAAATGGATGAGAAGGCAAAGGTCATTGCTTTAGAATACGACCCGAACAGGACAGCTTTTATTGCCTTAATTGAATATTCCGACAAGATAAGACAGTACATCATTGCGCCGCAGGGATTGAAAGTGGGCGATGAAATAATTTTTTCCGATGCAGCTCCGTTAAATCCTGGAAATAGAGTAAAGTTGAAGACAGTTCCGGTTGGAACAGCGGTTTACAATATAGAATTAGAGCCTTTAAAGGGCGGAAAATTAGTCAGGTCTGCAGGGTCTTCAGCTCAAGTTTTGGCCCAGGAAGAGAGATACACAAACTTAAAAATGCCATCAACAGAAGTAAGAAAATTCAACAGCGAATGTTTTGCGACAATTGGAATGGTTTCAAACCCGGAAAACAGATTTTACAGGGTTGGAAAGGCGGGAAAATCAAGACTGAAAGGAAGGCGGCCGCATGTCAGAGGCAGCGCAATGAACCCCGTAGACCATCCGCATGGAGGAGGAGAAGGCAGGCAGCCGATTGGATTAAAACACCCCAAAACACCTTGGGGAAAGCCCGCGCTAGGAGTGAAAACAAGAAACAGAAAAAAGTGGACAAACAAATTCATTATTAGCAGAAGAAACAAGAAGTAATATTTATGGCAAGAAGTCTTAAAAAAGGTCCATATATAGACCAAAATTTGTTGGAAAAGGTTTTAAAGCTCAGGAAAGACGAAAAAACAATTATTAAGACCTGGGCAAGGCACTCGACTATTTCTCCGGAAATGGTTGGGCATACTTTTGGGGTGCACAACGGAAAAGAATTTGTACCGGTTTATGTAACAGAAGACATGGTCGGGCACAAATTAGGCGAATTCGCCGCTACAACGAAATTCGTAAGGCACGGAGGAAGAATGCAGAGAGAAATAGAGGCAGGGGCAGAGCAAAAAGAAGTGGCAAAAATAGAAATGCCGGAAACAAAGAAAAGCTAACCAAATAACATGGAAGTCAAAGCAACATTAAGACATTTAAGAATATCGGCAAGAAAGACACGAATGGTGGCTGATTTGGTAAGGGGAAAAAAAGCAACAGAGGCAAAAACCCTTCTCGAATTTGCAATAAAAAGAGGGGCTCTTCCTGTTTTAAAACTTTTGAATTCGGCCATTGCTTCGGCATCCCACAATTTTCAAATAGAAGAAGGAAATCTTATTATTTCAAAAATTTCAGTAGACGAAGGCCCGACATTGAAAAGATGGCATCCAATGTCTAAGGGAAGGGCATATCCCATAATGAAAAGAACCTGCCATATAAATCTGATTTTGACTGACGGAAAGCCGGTAAATATTAAAAAAGTAGAAGCAAAGCCCGAAATAAAGGAAGAAAAAGTAAAAAAAACAAGGGTAACAAAGAAAAGAATAGCAAAAGTTAAGAAATAAACATGGCACACAAAGTCCATCCAAAATCATTTAGGATAAGAGGAACAGAAGACTGGAACATCAGAGGTTTCTATGGCAAAAAAATGCCCCAATATTTGGCTGAAGATTTTTTGATTAAGGACTTTTTGAGGACAAAATTGGTTGAGGCCTCGGTTTCAAACATTGAAATTGAGCACTCGGCAAATAAGCTTAACATAATTGTTGTTACAGCAAGGCCCGGTTTAATTATTGGCAGAGGCGGCGGAGGAGTTGAAGTTTTGAAAAAAGAGATCGAAGATAAGATTAGAAAAGAAAGAGGCATTCCAAAAATTACCCAAAAAAGAGAAATTAAAATAGAAATAAGAGAAGTCAAAAACCCCTGGATTTCTGCAGCTTTGGTTGCCCAGATGGCAGCCCAGCAGATTGAAAAAAGAATTCCTTTCAGGCAGGTTTTAAAAAAATCAATTGAAAGGGTAATGTCGAACAGGGAAGTAAAAGGAATCAGAATCGAAGTTTCCGGAAGATTAAACGGCATTGAAATTGCCAGAAAAGAATGGTTGAAGCAAGGCAGGCTGCCAAGAAATACAATAAGGGCAGACATAGATTATGCCCAGTCTGAAGCTCACTGCCCCTATGGAGCAATCGGAGTAAAGGTTTGGATATATAAAGGAGACAAATTTGATTAAAACATTTACATAAGATTATGGGAATATTAATGCCTAAAAAAGTAAAACACAGAAAGTGGCACAAGGGAAGGTCAAAAGGAGTTGAAACTCGCGCAACCGAGCTGAATTTTGGAACCTATGGATTAAAGGCCCTTGGAACAAAATGGATTACAGCAAGGCAGTTGGAAGCGGCAAGAAGATACATTATAAGATATTTGAAAAAGGGAGGAAAGGTTTGGGTAAGAATTTTTCCGGATAAGCCCGTAACCTTTAAGGGCGCTGAAGTCGGAATGGGCGGGGGAAAAGGCGGAGTTGACCATTATGTTTACCCCGTAAAGCCCGGAAGGATAATTTTTGAGCTTGATGGATTGAAAGAAGACATGGCAAGAGCGGCGTTTTATGGCGCAGCAAAAAAGTTGCCCATCAAAACAAAATTTATTAAAAAAGAGGAATAGATTTTATGAAAACAAAAGAATTGAGGAAAAAAGATAAAAACGAATTGCAGAAGTCAGTTGAAGACATGAGAAAAAAATTAAACGATTTGAGGTTTAAGTTTTCTTCGAATAAATTGAAAAATGTTAAGGAAATAAACAATACCAAAAAAGAAATTGCGAGAACCCTAACAGTATTAAAAGAGGTTAAATAATATGCCAAAAAGAAAATTACAAGGCGTGGTTGTTTCAGACAAAATGCAGAAAACCGTTGTGGTTGAGGTTGAAAGAGTCAAAGAACACCCAAAATACAAAAGGAGATTCAAGGTTCATAAGAAATATAAAGCTCATGCAGGAACTGGCGAATTTCATGTTGGAGATAATGTTATAATAGAGGAAACCGCGCCGATTTCAAAAGACAAAAAGTGGCGGGTTTTAAGCAAAATATAAAGATATGATACAGTTAAGATCAATGCTAAAAGTGGCAGATAATTCCGGGGCAAAAATTGTCCAGTGTATTAACGTGCCCGGAGGAACAGGAAGAAGGTATGCTCAACTGGGAGATATAATTGTTGGAGTAGTTAAAAAAGCAGAACCGAGAAAATTGGTAAAGAAACACGAAAAAGTGAAGGCCGTTGTCATCAGGCAGAGAAAAGAATATAAAAGGGCTGACGGTTCATATATAAGGTTTTCCGACAACGCAGTTGTTATTTTGGGCGACGGCAAATTGCCAAAAGGAGGAAGAGTTTTCGGGCCGACGGCAAAAGAATTAAAGGATAAAGGTTTTGATAAAATTGCTATGATGGCAACAGAATTATTATGAAAGTAAAAAAAGGAGACAACGTTTTAATAATTTCAGGAAAAGACAAAGGCAGAACCGGAAAGATTGCGAAAGTTCTTGTGAAAGACAGGAAGATTTTAGTTGAAGCCATAAATTTAAAAAAGAAACACGTAAGGCCGAAGAGGGAAGGCGAGCAGGGGCAGGTTGTTTCAATCCCGTCGCCAATTGACGCTTCAAACATTAAATTGATTTGCCCGAAATGCGGAAAAGCAACAAGAGTGGGGTATAAAATTGAAAATGACAAGAAAGTGAGAATTTGTAAAAAGTGTAAACAAGAAATTTAAATTGATAACATGGAAAAGTTACAAGCAAAATATAAAAAAGAGGTAATTCCGCAGATGATGAAAGAAGTGGGGTTTCCAAACCCGATGGCTGTTCCAAGAATACAGAAAGTTGTTTTGAATACTTCGTTCGGAAGGGAGGTTGTGGGAAAAACCAGCGGAGAAAGAGAAAAATTGAACAACCTTGTTTTGCAGGATTTATCTTTAATTGCAGGGCAGATGCCTAATTTAACCAAATCAAAAAAATCGATTGCGGGGTTTAAACTGAGAGAAGGCCTTGAAATCGGAGCAAGAGTAACGTTAAGAAAGCAAAAAATGTGGGATTTTTTGGAAAGATTGATTTACTTGTCTTTGCCAAGGTCCAGAGATTTTAAAGGAATTGACGCAAAATCAATAGATAAAAGCGGAAATTTGACAATTGGATTTCGTGAACACATTTCTTTCCCTGAAATTTTTACTGAAAAAGAAAAGACAATTTTTGGCCTTGAAATAACAGTTGCCACCAATGCAAAAAATAAGGAAGAAGGATTAAAATTATATAAATTATTGGGATTTCCAATGAAATAATATGGCGAAAACTTCACAAATAGCAAAAGCAAATAAAAAACCGAAATTTCCTTCAAGAAAGCAAAGAAGATGTTTTAAATGCGGAAGAAGGCATGGTTTTATGAGAGCATTCGGGCTCTGCAGAATTTGTTTCAGAGAATTGGCGAACAAAGGAGAAATCCCGGGAGTTAAAAAATCATCTTGGTAATTTAAATTTTATGACAGACCCAATCACAGACATGTTAAATCAAATAAGGAATGCTTCAGCTGTAAAACTTGCCGAAGTGTCTTTAAATTATTCAAATTTAAAGTTTGAGGTGGCTAAAATTTTAATGCAGGAGAATTTTGTTCAAGATGCCAAAAAAGTGGCCAAAGGAAAGGGCAAAACTTTAAAAATTACCTTAAAATATGACAATGGAGAGCCGGCAATTTCAGGGTTAAGAAAAATTTCAAAGCCAGGCCAGAGGATTTATTCAAAAAGCTCGGAATTAAAATACGTGAAAGGAGGCTACGGCATTTCAGTAGTTTCCACCCCGAAAGGTTTAATGACCAATAAGCAGGCAAAGAAAGCAAAATTAGGCGGAGAAATATTATTGGAAATTTGGTAAATTTTAAACAAAAATTATGTCAAGAATAGGCAAAAAACCAATTTTAATACCGCAGGGAGTAAAAGTGGAAATGCAAGGCGAAAATTTAAAAGTAACTGGCCCAAAAGGCGAGCTGAATTTAAAATTAAATAGAGAAATAAAAGTAGAGCCGTCTGAAAAAGAAATATTGGTTTCAAAAAATGATGAAACAGCCACAGGAAAAGCCAATGCTATGTGGGGCCTGTACAGAATGCTGGTTTCTAACATGGTTGAAGGCGTTACCAAGGGTTTTGAAAAAAAACTTGAAATTGAAGGAGTCGGTTTTAAAGCTTCAGTCCAGGGGGAGGAATTGGTTATGAATCTTGGATTTGTAAATCCCGTAAAAATTAAAAAACCCGCAGGAATTAATTTTCTTGTCGAAAAGAATGTTATCACGGTTTCCGGAACAGACAAACAGCAGGTTGGAGAAATCGCAGCTATTATAAGAAAAACAAAGAAAGCCGAACCATACAAGGGAAAGGGGATTAAATACCAGGGAGAAAAGATTAGGAGAAAAGAAGGCAAAAAAGTTGTCGCAGCCAAGAAATAATATGAATACAAAAAAAGAGAAGCGCGCGAAGCGCCACAAAAGAATAAGAGCGAAGATTAACGGGACAAAACAAAGGCCAAGGCTTTGCGTTTTTAGGTCCTCATCCCATATTTATGCCCAGTTGATTGACGATACTTCAGCCAAAGTATTGGCATCGGCTTCTGATAACGAAGTAAAAAATAAGAAAATAAATAAAACTGAAAAAGCGAAAGAAGTCGGAAAATTAATTGCAAAAAAAGCTTCAGAGGCCAAAATCGAAACAGTTGTTTTTGACAGAGGCGGAATTATTTTTCATGGCAGAGTAAAAGCATTGGCCGACGGGGCAAGGGAAGGCGGATTAAAGTTTTAAACAAAAATTATATGGCAGAAGACAAAGTGGTCGTAGACCAAACAAAATCAACAACTGATGGGTACAAACCCTTTGGCCAGGCTGACAAGCCGCAGGGCAGGGGTCAGGGCGCCGGTCGGGGCTTTGGGCGGGGCGGCAGAGGGCCAGGAAGGGGTTTTGGCAGGGATAAAGTAAAGGATGAATTTGATTCAAAGCTTTTGGATTTGGCGCGCGTGACCAGAGTTACGGGCGGAGGAAAAAGAATGAGTTTTCGTGCAGTCATTGTTGCCGGCGACAAAAAAGGCAGAGTTGGAATTGGGATTGACAAAGGCAAAGATGTTTCACAGGCAATTGAGAAAGCAACAAGAAGGGCCAAGAAAAATTTGGTAAGCGTGGTTATAATCAACGATACAATTCCGCACGAAGTCATTGCAAAGTCGGGCCCGGCAAGAATTATGTTAAAGCCCCAAAGCAAAGGAAGGGGCTTGGTCGCCGGTGGCGCGGTAAGGGTTATTTGTGATTTGGCGGGGATTAAAAATATTTCCTCAAAAATTCTTTCAGGTTCAAAAAACAAGCTGAACAATGCAAGAGCAACAATGGAAGCTCTCAAAAAACTTAGAGCAAACGAAGTAAAAAAATAGACTAAAACTATTATATAATTTATCGCTCGGTCGAAATGAAAATAAATTCTCATTTCTTCCTCGCTCAAAATTATAATATGCAATTACACGAAATACAGCCAAAACATAAAACAAGAGGAAGGATGAGAGTTGGAAGGGGTGGAAAAAAAGGAACATATTCCGGAAGGGGAAATAAGGGGCAGGCTTCAAGAGCGGGCAGAAAAATGGTTCCGATTATAAGAGAACTTATTAAAAGGTATCCTAAGTTAAGGGGATACAGAAGTTTTGCTTTAAACGATTATTCTGTCGTTTTAAATCTTGATATTCTAGAAAAACATTTGAAAGAAGGAGAAACCATTAATCCGGAAAATTTGATAAAAAATGGAATTGTAGATATGATAAAAGGAAGGGCTCCCGAGGTTAAGATTTTAGGCAAAGGAAAGCTTACAAAGAAAATCACTGTTGAAAACTGCAAGGTTTCAAAAACGGCAAGAGAAGCCATAGAAAAAGCCGGAGGAAGCATTAAATAGCTTGTAAAATGTGGTACGATAAAATATTATTTCTTTTCAGAAACAAAGAGCTCAGAATCAAATTTTTATTTGTCTTGGCGCTGTTTGTTGTATTCAGGGTTGCCGCCAACATTCCAATTCCCGGCATCGGAACAGAAAATTTGAGAAAGTTTTTTACCGAAAACCAGGTTTTTGGCTTGCTTAACATATTTTCCGGAGGCGCTTTGAGCAACTTTTCAATCGTTTTGCTCGGACTCGGGCCTTACATTACGGCCACCATTATTTTACAGCTTTTGACAATGATTTTTCCCGCCTTAGAAAAATTATATAAAGAAGAGGGCGAAGCGGGAAGGCAGAAATTCAACCAGTATTCAAGGTTGCTGACAATTCCTTTGGCGGCATTTGAGGGCTATGGAATGCTTACGCTTTTCCAGCGCCAGCAAGTTATTCCGTTTTTATCTTTGCCGGTTCTTATTGCATCGATTTTTACAATCACCGCGGGAGCTATGTTTTTAATGTGGATTGGAGAAATCATTTCAGAGCAGGGGCTTGGAAACGGAATATCGCTTTTGATTTTTGCAGGCATTGTTGCGCGTCTTCCTCAAAACATATTCGAAACCTTTGTAACATGGGACCCGTCTAAAATTCCTTCTTATCTGTTGTTTCTTATTTTATCAATAATTATAATAGCGGGCGTTGTTTTAATTACAGAAGCCCGCAGGAATATTCCGGTTTCCTATGCAAAAAGAGTAAGGGGCAATAAAATGTACGGAGGAACCTCAACTTATTTGCCATTAAATGTTAACCCGGCTGGAGTTATTCCAATCATCTTTGCTTTATCTATACTTTTATTCCCGGGAATGATTGCAAACTTTTTAGGGGGAGTGCAAGGAATTGTCGGAACAATGGCGACAAATGTAGGAATATTTTTCCAAAACCAGTGGGTTTACGGAATTTTGTACTTTCTGCTGGTTATTCTTTTCACTTATTTTTATACCGCAGTTACTTTTGACCCCAAAACAATAGCAGAAAATTTACAGAAAATGGGCGGCTTTATTCCGGGCGTCAGACCGGGAAGTTCAACATCTGTTTTCTTAAAGCATATTCTAAACAGAGTCTTGTTTACCGGTGCAATCTTCCTTGGCCTGATTGCGGTTTTGCCTTCAATCGTTGCAGGCTTGACCGGAGTAACCGGGTTTACATTTCTGATTGGAGGCACATCTCTTTTAATCGTTGTGTCGGTTGTGTTAGATACAATGAGGCAAATTAATGCTCAGCTCCAAATGAGGGAGTACGAGACATTTTAATGGATAAACAGGTTATTATTATATTCGGGCCTCCGGGGGCCGGAAAGGGAACTCAAGCGGGGCTTTTGTCAGAAAAGCTCGGGTTTTATCATCTTGAGTCAAGCAAAGTGCTTGAGCGCTGTTTTAAGAATGAAGACCCAGAAAAGGTTTTTAATGTTGATGGAAAAGACTATAATGTTGGCGCAGAAATTGAAAATTGGAAAAAAGGCATTTTGACCAGCCCGCCATTTATAACCCTTTTAATGATGCAAGAATTTAAAAAGTTATTTAACGAAGGCGAAAGTTTTATTTTATCCGGCTCGCCAAGAACCTTATACGAGATTGAAAAAGAAATTCCAGTTTTGACAGAGACCTATGGCAAAGAAAATATAAAAGTTGTGATGCTGGAAATTACGGCAGAAACAACAATTTTTAGAAACACCCACAGAAAAATTTGCGAATTGATGCGCCATTCTATTTTGTTTAATGTTGAAACAGAAAAGCTGACAAAATGTCCCCTGGATGGCTCGGATTTGGTTAAGAGAAAAGATTTGGACAAGCCAGAGACAATAAAGGTAAGGTTAAAAGAGTACGCCGATAGAACTTTTCCGATGGTTGAATATTTTGAGAAAAATGACATTGAAATAAATAAGATTAACGGCGAACAAACTGTGGCAAAAGTGCACGAGGATGTTTTAAATGCGATTAAATGATAAATATCAAAACACAAGAAGAAATTAAAATAATGGCAGAAGCAGGTAAAATCTTGGCAATGGTTTTAAAGGAAATTGAAAAAATGGCAAAGCCGGGAATTACTACTCAGGAACTAGACAGAGCCGCAGAGGCTCTTATTTTGTCTATGGGGGCAAAACCAGGCTTTAAGGGCTATGGCGGCTTCCCCTGCTCTTTATGCGCTTCTGTGAATGAAGAAATTGTCCATGGCCTGCCGTCAGGGCGGATTTTGAAAGAAGGCGATATAATCGGTTTGGATTTAGGAGTTTTATATAAAGGATATAATTCTGATATGGCGGTTTCCTTGCCTGTTGGCAAAGTTTCTTTTGAGGCAAAAAGATTGATAAATGTTACAAAAAAAGCTTTAAGGCTGGGAATTAAAAAAGTAAAACCGGGAAATACAACCGGCGACATTGGAAACACCATTCAGAGGTTTGTTGAAGACCAGGGGTTTTCAGTTGTGCGGGAATTGTGCGGGCACGGAATTGGAAAAGAGCTTCACGAAGAACCAAAAATCCCGAATTTTGGCAAGAGGGGAGGTGGAGAAAAACTTGCCGAAGGCATGGTAATTTGCATTGAACCCATGGTAACAATAGGCGACTATCGCTTGAAAAAAGCAGATGATGGCTACGGCTATGCCACAAGAGACAATTCTCTCACAGCCCACTTTGAACACACAATTGCCGTCACAAAAAACGGCGCCCGTATATTGACAGAGGTTTAAGATTATTATAATCTATATTTAGTTCTCGAACAATAAAGTCTTAACCTTTTTTACGGAGGTGCGTTATGTGGATGAAGCTTTTTTTTGTTGTTCTCTTGGCCCTTATCCTAGGGTCGGCACACTTTGCAGATAATATGTACAATGTATCTGCAGATACTCAAAACAGGGGCGCACATGCGGGGGTTTTTCTTTGCACCCTATTTGCAGTCTTTCTCGCCTTTGGGCTCGGCTTTTATGCGAACAGGCTGCGCGGTAAGTTGATTACCATAGACCAGCTCAAGCGCGGAGTGTGGTATACTATCTACGGAAATCCTGCGTCTGCGTGGTTTCCGGTCAAAGGATTTTTTACGACAATAATTTTTGTTACGCGTGGGTTTAATGATCCTGACTGCAACATCCTAGCGTTGAAATTGCCGGTAGCTCTGCCAGATAACGCGAGCGGTTTGATGGTTTTCAAAAACTACCATCCGTTAAGGGGTAGGGTATTCGGCACTCGCGCGCTTCTTGTGCAAGCGGACGGCAAAGAAATGACGATCGTAGTTCCGTTAAAGCCTGCAAAGGCTAATGCCGAAGAAAAAGGCAAAACAGCCCGGGCCGATGCCTGAGTTTAATTGCCAGTTTGGCGAGCCACTATTCCCGGCGGAATTTCCGTCCGGGATTTTTTATTGTATCAATAAAATTTTAAAATAGAGAAAAGTAATAGGTGTAAATCCGAGCAATAAGTAGTGTGGTTTTTTGCCACGTGGCGAAAAGCCACACTAACGCAATTTTTATGTTATAATTAATTATATGAGTTCGGTTACTGCAAAGATATTTATGAAGTTTTGGTTTGGAGACGGCGACAATCAATTTACAATTGATGATATTGTTGGATTTTTTAAAAAGGATGATCAAAAGGAAGTAAAATTGGCTATAAAAAATTTACAGCGTTATAATTTTATCAAGCAGAAACAAAATTATGAAGGCTCTGTTCTAATTTCATTATCAGAAAAGGGAAAATTAAGGGCATTGAATCATGCTTTTAGAAGATTTGATGCTAAGCAGGAAGAATGGGATGGAAAATGGCGGATGGTTTCCTTTGACATACCTGTTCGTTGCACAAAAGGCAGAAAAGCGCTGGTGTACAGGCTGAAATCGGGCGGATTTTATGAGCTACAGAACAGCTTGTTTATTTATCCTTATGATTGCGAAAGAGAAATAAGGGGACTGGTTAATTTATTTAAAATTGAAAAATATATTGTATTCGGCTTATTAGAGTCGCTGGACAATCAAGATTTGCTAGTGAGGCATTTTAAATTGAGTAGCGGAGAATAGCAGTGTGGTTTTTTGCCACGTGGCAAAAAACCACACTAACTTAATTGTTATTGGCTGATGCAAGTGGTAGTATTATAAAATATATTCATTATAAAATTTTATAAGATATATTATGAAGAATTTAATTGTAGCGAATTGGAAAATGAATCCAGTTTCGCAAAAAGAAGCTAAAGATATTTTTGAAGGAATTAAAAAAGGAGTAGAGGGCGTAAACGCAGAAGTAGTAATCTGTCCGCCGTTTGTGTATTTACCACTATTGAAAGGTTTGGCTCTTGGCGCGCAAAATGTTTATTCAGAAGACAAAGGAGCTTTCACGGGAGAAATTTCGCCGGCAACGTTAAAGGATTTGGGCGTTGAGTATGTGATAATCGGCCATTCAGAGCGCAGAAAATATTTTCACGAAACAGACGAAATTATAAATAAAAAAATAAAATCCGCGATAAGGGCACAAGTAGAACAAATTTTCTGTGTGGGAGAGGGAGCCGAAGATCGCGATGCCGGAAAACAAGAAGAGGTTGTTGAGCGGCAAATCAGGGAAGGATTAAAAGACGTTTCAGATGTTTTAGGAATGGTGATTGCTTACGAGCCGGTGTGGGCAATTGGCACGGGAAATAATTGCGGAACAGAGGACGCCAAAAAAATGCGGGAATTTATTGAAAAAATAATGTCAGATATTTATGGCCAGGATGTTCTAAAATCAGTAAGGGTGCTTTATGGGGGAAGCGTTAATTCCGGAAATTCGGCAGGATACTTAAACGAAGCGGGCTATAATGGATTACTTGTTGGCGGGGCATCGCTAAATTCCGAAGAATTTACAAAAATTGTGAAAAGTGCTAGTATTGGCGTATGAACGACGAGATAGTAAATAACGGGCATTTTTTCAGCCCCAGTAAAGGCAATTTAAGCTTTAAAGAAGTTATCAAAGATATTTACGACTACATTTCCGCAGAGCCGGAATTTTTTTATGATATTGTGGTGGGGTGCGATTCGCCATCATCAGACAAGCCGTTTTTCCCAATGGCCATTGTTGTTTTGCGCACCGGCGCCGGTGGCAGGTTCTTTTTGAAAAAAATGCACTACCCTGAAAACTTTTTAAAAAAGTTTAAGAATACACCCACAAATTGGAGGATGAGAATTTTGCAGGAGGTTTATTTGTCTTGCGAATTGGCTTTGTCTTTGCGTGAAACTTTAGAAAAAGAATTTCCTGCCCGCCGGCAGGCAGGGGAAAAGTCCGGTTTTAATTATCAATTTCAGTATATTCACGCCGACGTGGGGGAGATAGGCAAAACCAAAGAAATGGTAAAGGAGGTCACGGGCCTTATCCGTAGCAACGGCTTTGAGCCAAGAATAAAACCGCAATCGTTTGCAGCATCAGTTGTAGCCGACAGATACACCTAAAAAACCGCCGAGCAAAGGCGGTTTTTGGTTGACTGATCAATGTCAATCTAGTATAATAAAATTAGCTTTTTTACAGAGGAATTAGGCTCTCTTTGGAAGAGAGCACTCATACCCCATTTTCTTTTTTGGCCTTGGCCAAGGAGGCACAATGAACCTCGCGAAGTTATTTGTTTTAACTCTCGTTGTTGTGGCGACAGTTTGCGTTTCTGCGCAGGCGGTCGCCGCGGAGCGCCGCATCGTGGACGGCTGGGGCATCGATCAAAACGGCAGAACGGTGGCAATCCCATGGGGACTTTCTGCTGAAACCCGTATACAGCAGTGGCCTGTGCCTGCGCCGATTTTTGTCCGGCCGGCTCCTTATCCGGCCTACCATCCCATTTCGCCTCCGTCGGTTTACGTGTATCCGCCGGTTTATATCGCGCCGATTTATGTGCAGCCTGCGGCCCCGGTTCTTGTGGGCCCTACGTACTATTGGCACGAAGGCTATCACTACAGGAGCGAGCTTACTGGATACCAGTGGCGTTGGCGAAACGGCCATTGGTGTACGATTTCCGGCAGACATTGAGGGGGAAAAAGAGTAGAATTAGCGTGGAGTATTGGGGTTTTACATACCCCATGCCGGCTTGACTCCGGCACGTTCTGCTCTTGGTCGCTAGGTGATGCCACACATCTAGCGGCTTTTTTTGTGTTGCGTTATAAAAAAAATTGATGTAAAATATAGAATAATGAAGTCATCTGAATTGCGTCAGAGGTTTTTGGATTTTTTTGAGAAAAACGGGCATAAGATATTGCCCAGCGCTTCTTTGATTCCGGAAAACGACCCCACGGTTTTGTTTACCACAGCTGGAATGCATCCCTTGGTGCCTTATCTGCTGGGCCAAAAACACCCTGAAGGCAAGAGATTAGCAAGCTGCCAAAAATGTATCAGAACCGGCGATATTGATGACGTTGGCGATGACACACACTTAACCTTTTTCGAAATGCTTGGAAATTGGTCGTTAGGAGATTACTGGAAAGATGAAGCCATAAAATGGAGTTTTGAGTTTTTAACAAAAGAGCTTGAAATTCCCCTAGAAAGATTGGCTGTTTCTTGTTTTGCCGGAGACAAAGATGCTCCAAAAGACGAAGAATCTGCAAAAATTTGGGAAGGGCTGGGAGTTAAAAAGGAGAGAATTGCCTTTTTACCAAAAGAAGATAACTGGTGGGGCCCGGCAGGAAAAACAGGCCCATGCGGCCCTGACACTGAAATGTTTTACTGGAAACTGAATGACAAGCCGGCTCCTGAGGTTTTTGACGCAAGCGACAAAAACTGGGTTGAAATCTGGAATGATGTTTTTATGCAATATGTAAAAGACGAAAATGGAAATTATTTGCCTGCCGAGCAAAAAAATGTGGACACTGGAATGGGGCTGGAAAGAACGCTTGCTGTCTTAAATGGCGCTGAAAATGTTTATCATACGGATGTTTTTGAAAAAGCCCACAAAAAATTGCATGAGCTTTTGAAAGAAGAAAATCCTGTAAGTGAAAGAATAATTTTAGACCATTTAAGAGCCGCGACATTTCTTTTGGCTGAAAATATTGTGCCATCAAATATTGAAAGAGGTTATGTTTTAAGAAGATTAATCCGCAGAGCAATCCGCCACGGAAAACAGATTGGTATTGAGGGGCAGTTTTGTTCAAAAATTTCAGAAGCCGTAATTGAAACAATGGGTGATGTTTATTCAGAAATAGAAAAAAACAAGGATTTTATTTTTGAGCAATTAAATAAAGAAGAAGAAAGGTTTGAGGAGACTTTGGAAAAAGGATTAAAAGAATTCGCGAAGTTAGAAAATGTTTCCGGAAAAGATGCTTTTAATTTATATCAAACTTATGGGTTTCCAATTGAAATAACAGAAGAATTGGCAAAAGAAAAGGGAATTAAGGTTGATATTGAGGAATTTAAAAAAGAACTGGAAAAGCATCAGGAGCTTTCAAGGACGGCGAGCGCAGGCATGTTTAAAGGCGGATTGGCCGACCATTCAGAGCAAACCACAAAACTGCATACAGCAGCTCACTTAATGCTGGCTGGGTTAAGAAAAGTTTTGGGCGAGCATGTTGTGCAAAAAGGAAGCAATATCACATCAGAAAGATTGCGGTTTGACTTTTCGCATAAAGAGAAAATGACCGGTGGACAAATAAAAGATGTGGAAAATTTTGTAAATGGTATAATAAAAGAAGACCTGCCTGTAAGCTGGCAGGAGATGAGTTTAGATGAGGCAAAAGCCATAAATGCTATGGGAGTTTTTGAATCAAAATACGGAGAAAAGGTGAAAGTTTATACTGTTGGAGAGGGCGATAATATTGTGAGCCGTGAAATTTGCGGAGGCCCGCATGTTGATAAGACAGGAATATTAGGCAAATTTCACATACAAAAAGAAGAAAGTTCTTCTTCGGGAGTCAGAAGAATAAAAGCTATTTTAGAGTAATTTTTTATTTTTATATGGCTAAAAAAATATACGATATCGTTCCGCCGAATGTAAGGAAAAAGGCTGCGGCCAAAAAATCTTCGGCAAAGCCAGAGAAAAAATATGTCAGGGTTGTCAGGCAAAAGCCGGTAGAGGCAGAAGTTATGGGCGCGTTTCAGAAACCGCAGAAAGAGGCTCATGTTCGCCAACCGAAAGAAGCAAACTTCTCGTGGTTTAAGGTTCTTGCCGGCACAGTTGGCGTTTTAGTTTTAGCTGCAGCTGTATTTTTATATTTTAAATTGCAAAAAGCCGATATTGAAATTTGGCCCAAGACCGAGGTTCTAAGTTTTAATCAGAAAGTAGAAGCAAATAAATTAGCGGACAATGCTGTTCTAGTTGAAGTTATACAGGACGAGAAAGATTTATGGCAGGCATTCGAGGCAACGGGAAAAACCTCTGCTAACAGCAAGGCAACAGGAACTATTACGGTTTACAACACCTATTCTCCGGCCTCAGCCGTTACTCTGAAGGCTGGCACGCATTTTTTGTCTGATTCCGGAAAATATTTTGTGACCCTGGCTAAAATTGTGGTGCCCGCTGCGAAGAAAAGCGGAAGCAAAACTGTCCCCGGGTCTATAAGCGTTAAAGTACAGGCACAAGATGCGGGGAGCGAATATAACATAGGTCCCGCCAAGTTTTCTGTGCCCAAGCTTGCCGGTACCGATTATTATTACTCAGTTTATGCAAGTTCATCCGACTCAATGGTTGGGGGCTCGGCCAAGAGCGTAAAACAGGTTACAGATGATGATATTCAGGGCGCAAAAGACACTTTAACCCAGAAGCTCATAGACAGCCTTAAGGAGTCCATAAAAAGTAAAATGACTCCAGATGATATTTTGCTGGATAACGCAATATCAACAAATGTAATTGATGCTTCTTCGGCAGTAAAAGCCGGAGCAACAGTAGACAGCTTTAATTATCAGGCAAAAGTTGGGGCAACCGCATTGGTTGTCAAAAAATCAGATTTAGAAAAAGTTTCTAAAGACTATATTTTTTCTCAAATACCTTCGGAAAAAACAATTTTAGATAAAAGTTTTAATTTAAAGTATACGGCAGATAAAATTGATATGAAAGGCGGAAAAATATCTTTCACCCTGGATTTTTCGGCCAAGGTCTATCAAAACATTAACACTACCGACTTAGTGAGTTCTCTAATGCGCAAAAACCAGGATGAAATTATGAGTTTTATCAGCAATAAATTCGGCGATGGAGTCTTGCGGGTTAAGGTAAGCTTTTGGCCGTTTTGGACGCTTCAAGCTCCCGCCGATGCCGGTAAAATCAAAGTAAGCCTGAATTTTGAATAAGACTATTGACTAAAAGAGTTATATTTGCTAATATAATTAATTATCTAAATGGCCGAAAACGAAAGCAAAAATAGCCAAAATTCAAAGAATGTTATCAGGCGGGAAGGCAGGGTCGTAGAGGCTTTACCTAACGCCTTTTTTAAGGTAGTATTAGACGATGAAAAAGAGGTGACTGGTTTCTTGTCGGGAAAGATGAGGCTAAACAGAATCACCATTTTGCCGGGCGATAAAGTGACCCTTGAGATGACCCCTTACGATGACAGCAAGGGAAGAATAGTCTATAGGCTAAAGTAATTTTTTTTTAAATAGATGAAAGTCAGACCATCAATTAGAAAAATCTGCAATGACTGCAAAATCGTCCGGAGGGAGCGCGTGCTTTATGTTATATGTAAGAAGAACCCCAAGCACAAGCAGAGACAGGGGTAATTTTTTTAAAAAAACTATGCCAAGAATAGCCGGGGTGAACATACCCGAAAACAAAAGAATAGAAATTGCTCTAACCTATATTTACGGAATAGGCAATCATTTGAGTAAAAAAATATTGAAGGAAACGAATGTAGATATAAATAAAAAAGCAAAAGATTTGAGCCCGAAAGAAGTCAATGATTTAAAGGATTATATTGAAAAAAATTTTAAGATTGAAGGCGACTTGAGAAGGCAGGTTATGATTAACGTAAAAAGATTGAAAGACATTGGAACATGGAGGGGCCACCGGCACGCAAAAGGGCTGCCCGTTAGAGGTCAGAGGACAAAAACCAACAACAGGACAGTAAGAGGAAATGTCAGAAAAACAATGGGTTCTGGCAGGAAGCCAGCGGCCGCGCCAACATAATTTTCAAAATCATGGGGAAAAAGCATATTATAGAAACAAATCAAGAGGAGTTAATGAAGGAAAAAGAAAAGGTTGATAAAACCCTTGAAAAGGAGGCAAACAAAAAATCTGCCATAACCGACAGGGTTTCTGAAGCCAAGATTTTCGTTTCTTCCTCTTATAATAATACAATTGTAACTCTTACAAACAGCAGGGGGCAGGTTTTGGCCTGGAAATCAGCTGGCTCGGTGGGTTTTAAGGGCGCAAAAAAGGCAACGTCATTTGCCGCATCCCGCGTGGCAGAAGCCATAGCCAATATTTGCAAGAAAACAGGCGTTGAGAAAATAGAAGTTTTGATAAGGGGAATTGGCGCCGGAAGGGAGTCTGCAGTAAGAGCTCTTGTTGCCCAGGGGTTGAACATAACTTCCATCAAAGACGTAACGCCAATACCTCACAACGGATGCAGGCCTAAAAAAGTAAGACGAGTTTAACAAAAAATGCAATACGATCAATGTAAAACTTGCAGAAGGTTGGGGCAGAAGCTCTTTTTAAAAGGAGAGCGCTGTTTTTCCCAAAAATGCGCAATGGTAAGAAGGGCATATGCTCCCGGCCCCCAGAAAAAAAGAAGGGGAGGGTCTGCGTCTGAATACAAAAAATCATTAGATGAAAAACAGACGCTCAAAAAGTGGTACGGGCTTTCAGAGAGGCAATTTAAAAGATATGTTAAAGAAAGTTTGGAGAAAATGGGCAAGGTTGAAAACATTTCAAATGAGCTTATCAAAAAGCTTGAAGAGAGACTAGACAACGTTATTTTTAGATTGGGGTTTGCCAAGTCGCGTGCCCAGGCAAGGCAAATGGTGTCGCATGCATATTTTTTAGTTAACGGAAAACCAGTGAATATTCCTTCTTATTCAGTTAAAAAAGGTGACATTATAAGCATTAAACCCAACAAAAATCAAAAGCCAGTTTTAAAAGAATTGTCAGCCCAATTAAAGCGCCAGGAAGTTCCCTCATGGCTTAGCATTGACAAGGAAAAGCTTGAGGCAAAATCTGTTGGAGAGCCGAATTTAGATGAAGTGAAGCCGCCGGCAGAAATTCCATTAATTTTCGAGTTTTATTCAAGATAATAAAAAGTTTAACGCATGGAGCGCGCAGCAGGGAACAATTAACTTTATGTTATGTTTCATGTTCAGCGCTTCATGTAAAATAAAATGATTTCGCTTCCATTACCGCCAAAAATAATCCAGAAGAAGAAAAATCACGCACTTTTTGAAATAGAGGGGCTTTATCCTGGATATGGCGTTACAATAGGAAATAGCTTGAGAAGGGTTTTATTGTCATCTCTTCCCGGAGTTGCCGTAACAGAGGTTAAAATAAAAGGAGTTTCCCACGAGTTTTCAACCGTTCCGGGAGTTTTAGAAGATGTAATAATGATAATTTTAAACCTTAAAAATTTGAGGTTTAAAATTTTTGAAGGCGATTCGCAAAAAGTGGGGCTGAAAGTCAAAGGAGAAAAAGAAGTAAAAGGAGCTGATTTTAAGCTCCCTTCTCAAGTAACATTGGCAAATCCGGAAGTCCGCATCGCAACAATAACCGATAAAAAAACCGAATTGGAAATGGAAATTTCAATTGAAAGGGGAGTTGGATACGAGCCAAAAGACCAGAGAAAAACAAAGAAGGCCGAGATAGGGGCAATTGCCATGGATGCAATTTTCACTCCTATTAAAAATGTGAATTTTCAGGTTGAAAACATGAGAGTCGGAGACAGGACAGACTTTGACAGGTTGAATTTGGAAATTGAAACCGACGGAACCATAACCCCCGAAGAAGCATTTTTCGATGCCTGTGATATTTTAATCAAGCATTTTAACATAATTTTTGAAGGCAAATCTCCTAAGGCCGCAAAAGAAGAAAGGGCGGGAGCCGCCCAAGAAGAGTCTGAGGCGACAAAAAAAAGCGTTGAAGAGCTGGATTTTTCCACCAGAACTCTTAATGCTTTGCTGGACAATAATATCAAAACAGTTGGCGGGCTTTTAAGAAAGAGCGAAAAAACACTGTCAGAGCTTGAAGGAATGGGAGATGTCGCCATTAAAGAGATAAAGAGAAAATTAAAAAAATTAGGCCTTGAGTTAAAGGCCGGAGAAGAGTAAAAAACATATGCGAAAGCAAAACAAAGGCAGAAAATTTTCTAGGACAAAAAATAAAAGAAGCGCGTTATTAAAGTCTTTGGTGACCAGCCTTTTTTTGCATGAAAAAATCCAGACAACCGAGGCAAAAGCAAAAGAGTTGAGAATTGTTGCTGAAAAGTTTATTACACGGGCAAAAGTAAAAAGCATCCAAAACAGGCGAGTTTTAAGCCAAACCCTGTCAGCTAAAGTTAACAAAAAATTATTTGATGAAATCGCCCCGAAATATGTCGGCAGAAACGGGGGATACACAAGAATTATGAAATTGGGGCCAAGGCCGTCTGACGGGGCAAAAATGGTAATTATAGAACTTGTGAAATAATATGCCAGCAGAAATAATAAAAAGACAAAATCATAAAATAGACGCTGAAGGAAAGGTTTTGGGAAGATTGGCAACCGAAGTGGCATCCTTGCTTCGCGGAAAGGCAAAGCCGTCTTTTATGCTGCACAAAGACATGGGAGATTTTGTAACCGTAAAAAACGTGGACAAGATGAAATTCACCGGAAAAAAACTGGAAAATAAGATTTATTTCAGATATTCCGGTTATATGGGCGGGTTGAAAAAGACCGTTCTGAAAGATTTATATTCAAAAAAACCTTCAGAAGTTCTAAGGAAGGCAGTGATGGGAATGCTTACAAAAAATAAATTAAGGGCAAGACAGATTAAGCGTTTAAAATTTGAAAAGTAATATGCCAAAGACCACTACAAAAAAGGCAGCTACTAAAAAAGAGAAAGAAGCTCCAGCACCAGCGGCAGTTGTTGAGGAAATAAAAGAGGTGCCCGTTTCTTTTCCTATAGCCCCCGAATTTTTAAAAGAAGATGATGATGATTTTTCTCCGGACGATTTTAAAATAGAAAAAGATTTGGCTTCAAAGCCAGACCGTTATTTTGAGGCAATCGGCAGGAGGAAAACTGCTGTGGCGAGGGTGAGGCTTTTTACCAGAGGAGACAAAGAATTTTTGGTGAACAAAAAACCCTATCAGGAATATTTTACTTTAAGGGAAGACCAGGAAACCTCAACAGCTTCAATGAAAAAAATGAAATGCCTGGATAAATTTAGAATTACCATAATTGTGAAAGGTGGAGGAAGGCATGCCCAGGCAGAAGCGGTGAGGCACGGAACAGCCAGGGTGTTGGTGGACTTCAATAATAATTTCAGAAAGAGATTGAGAAAAGCAGGATTTTTAACCAGAGACCCAAGAATGAGAGAACGAAAGAAATTCGGATTAAAGCGCGCAAGAAAAGCGCCGCAGTGGGCAAAGAGGTAATAACTATGATTCTAAAAAGCCGCCGAAAGGCGGCTTTTTGTTTGTTTCCCATTGCTATTTTTTTTAAAATAAAATAAAATGATTTTATGTTAAAGGAATTAATTGATCAGTTTTACGAAGAGAATCAAAAGAACAGGGAACAGACTAGGTTTTATATTACAGACGCAGGCAAATGCCCCCGCGCTGTTTTTTTTAAGTTCAAAAACGCGCCCAGAGAGCCCATTGATGCAAGGCTGTTAAGGGTTTTTGAGCACGGAGAACATATTCACAGGAATATTTTTAACATACTTTACAGGCTGAAAATCGGGTGCACAACAGAAATTCCGATTCCTCCGCAGGAAATAGTTTCAGGCAGGGCAGATGCAATTTTGTGCATCAACAATGAAAACTATGTGCTGGATATTAAGAGCATGAATAGCATGATTTTTAGGAATTTACAGCAGCCGAAAGAGGAAAATATTTACCAGATACAGCTTTATCTGCATTATTTTGCCATTAAAAAGGGGATTTTGCTTTACATAGACAAAGACCGGCAGGAGATAAAAGAATTTTTTGTGGATTACGACGAAGCTCTTGTAAAAAAACTTTTAGATGATTTTTACGTTTTAAAAGGAAGGATAGAAACAGATATTTTGCCGGAGAGATTAGCCAGCTATCCCTCAAATTGGCAGTGCCAATATTGCCAGTTTAAAGACATATGTAAAATGGCAAACGGAGATGTTCTAAAATGGGAGGATTTCAAAAAAAAGATTGAGTCTCAAGCGATCTAAAAAGCCCCCCGATGTGCATCGGGGGGGCTTTTTAGATTATTGCGTAATTTTTTCAGAGGAATACAGAGAGCTGTTTGATAAAATATATATTTTTCCGTCAGGCTGGTTAAAATAAATTTCCGGACTTTTGCTTTCAGGCCCGGGCGGCAAATTTGGCTGGATTGTTACAGCGTTTACATTTCCCCTGTAGTCTATTTCAGAAATCATAATTTTATTTCCGGCGCTGAAAACCAAATAGTCGTTATTGAGCCAAAAAAGCCGGTCTATTTCATCATTTGAGCTGTGCAAAAGAGCTCTTCCTTCTTTTGGTTTTTGCGATAAATAAACATATATTTTGTTGCCATTGTAAAAAACTAATTTTTGGCCGTCGGGGGAAAGAAGCAAGTTATAACTGTCTATCGGAGCCTTAAAATCGTCAAAAGCTTTCTTTTCAGGATTAAAAACAAGCAAGGAATTGTCGCTCTTTAAAAAAGTTTTATCAAAAGCCAAAAATATTTCATATTTATTTTGGGCCACGGGCTTTTCGTTTATTTCTTCTGCCAGCTTTCCCGCCATGTCAGATTTTGATAAAATGCCGGCCGCAGAAGTCCATAAAATGTTGTTGCCCGATATTTTATAGGCAGTTGCGTTTTTTATCAAAACCGTAACAACACCGCCTTTTGCAGAATAAAGCGCGTTGCTTTTAATAAAAAATATTTGCTGGGCATCTTGAGGATTGAATAAAACATTTTGAGAATTCGAGCTTAAATAAGACAGCGGAACGGTTTGCTGTTTTTGTTTTGATTTATCAAAAATATAGTAATAAGTGCCGTTTAAATTTTTTATTTTTATTAAAGCCCGGGTCGAATCATTCGACCACTTAACATCATTGATGCTTGCGTTTTGCAGGGGCAATGAGAATATCTGGCTTGCCAAAAGAGTTTCTGCGGCGGGCAAGGGGAGTAGTGACAATGCAGAATATTGAAAGCTAACATTTTTTGAACTTATATTTGCCAGCAAAACATTATTGTCGGGAGAAATTGAGAAATAATTTATTTTATCAGCCAGACTGGAAAAAGGAATATCTTTTTTAATCAGCAGAACGTTTTCAAGTTTTGTTGCCAGCCCCTCCTCTACTATAAGATTTTTGGAATAATCAAAATAGCCGTCTTTTTTTATCAAAACGCTGTGGCTTTTTGGCAGCATGCTTTGCACGAAAACATCGTGCGAAAAAAAGCTCGGCTTTTGGCTGTTTTTCGAATCAAACACCACTTCTGTCGCAACGGGGTAAGTTTTAACATAAATTCCTCCGGTTGCAGTTATTTTCATTTTCTCAAAATCAATCCTGTATCCCAGGGAATAGAACACGATATACGGCGCTATAACCAAAAACAAAACAATGCAAATTAGCAGTATTGTCCGGCGGGTTTTCTTTTTCATGGAGTCATATTAGCACAACCTTCTCAAGTTTTCACTATTGACTTTACATTAAAAATATTTTATTATCCAGTAAGCTGAATCATTGTGATTTCAGCATAAACCGAACCTTGACAATGTGAGGCGTGCCATGATAGCTCAAAGCAGACTGCTTGTATCAAGAAAGTTTTGGCTTTGTTCGTCTCTTCTAGGTGTGGTCGTTATGGCGATTTGTGGCTTTGTCACAAAAGACATTGTTTTTTTCTACGTGAGTTTCCCCATTTTTCTCTTGTCGCTGTTTCTCCAAATCCAAATTTTCAGTGAGCACCTTGTTTCCTTGAGGGGGAAAATCTACATATTCAGGTGTAAATGCGGAGGATGGGTTAATGTAAGGCAAACGTATCGCCAATCCTTGGGCGTGAGTCATGCTCCCACTGCATTAGTGTGTTTGTGTGATAAATGCTACGAACCCTACGACCCAGAAACGCGCGATCCCATAACAAAGGAGGCGAAAGATGAATTGTAGCAGAGCGCCAAATTGTAAAGGTATTCTTGGCGGTACCAACTGGATCGGCGTTTCCGGCCACTCTTTTGCGCTAATATGTAGCAAATGTCGTATGCTACACGATACGGACCGCAGTCCTTTATCGATATCTGTTGTCACGAGTGGACGCGAGGCAATACATAACCAGGTCTTTTTGAAAAAAGGCAAAATTGTTTTCAAGGATTAAGGCGGCAAAATACAGGATAATATTTTGTTAAGCTTTGGCAGAGCGCCAAGGCTCTTTTTTTATAAATTTTTTGCTCAAGAGTTTAGCCAGATACTTTTTAAACTCTAGTTGCTCTTTTATAGAGTTAAAAGTTTCCAGAGCAATAATTTTTCCGAATAAAAAGTTTGGCAGGGTTTTTAAATAATCAAAATTATCTAAGCTGTGTATCGTGTGCATGTCGCAGTTTGTTTTTGGGTTGTGCCCGTTTAAATGGTTGCAATCAAAATATTTTTTTATATCTTTTCTGGCAAAAACATATCTAAAATCCTTGTTTAATCTTTCCATGCCAACCTTAAAATGCGCCAGGTCAACGCAGAATCCGCCGATTTCTTTTACTTTTACTTTTTTAGACACAAAGTCATCGGTGTTCATTTCCAGGCATAAATTTTTATAAAACCCTTTCCAATTTTTTATGTCGTTTTCCACAAAATTTTCCTCGTGAAGCGTAAAGTACTTTGTCTTAAATTTATCTTTCAAAAACTTGAGTTCGTTTTTTGTCATATCGTGGCGGATATGGATTAATGGAATGCTTTTAATGTTTGAACCCAGGAGCGCTTTGTATATTTTCTCTCTTTGCTCTTTTTCATAAAACTCCAAAAACAACGAAATCTCGTTGATTTTCAATTTTTCAACTTCTTTTAATTTGTCTTGCCAGTCCTTTTCTTTTTTACCCGTAATTGAAACAGTGATTATTTTCTCAAAATTTATTTTCATATTAAATAAATATACATCAAAAACAAAAATAAGTAAAAAAAATGGCGAACAGCTTTTTAAGTTGTCCGCCCTTGTTGTGCCCTCGCCGATTCTCGGCCAAGAATCAGGAGAAAATTTCCGGCCGGTGTTTGTTGGCCTCAAACCACTCGAGCGCGGCGCGCATCATGCGGCCAGTTCTGCCCTTGTTGCCCAAGCCGCTGATACAGCGATAGGGCGCCTCTGCCTCAAACTCCACCATGGAAATCCACGGGTGAGTAAGAGCCTCGTCAGATCGATTCGGCTCACCGGAAAGCGCAATCGGCGCCCAGATAGCCATGTCTGACGGCTTGGTAAGATCGGGGTTGAGAAACGCTAGCGGCGCGCTGAACGGTCCTACGATTTTGATATCGCAGCCAGTCTCTTCCTTGATCTCCCGTACCAATGCGTCGTTTAGTGATTCGTCGGTTCGAACTCCGCCACCGGGGCAGTCGATGAGCTGGACTCCTGGTATTGGAGCTAATTTCGCCAACTGCCACTGACGCTCTTGATCGGTGCGGACATTTACCATAATCCGCACTACACCATCGATGCAACTGGCTGCGAGGCCAAAAACTCCGATGGTAAATGAAAACAATGCTTTATCGGCCATCGCTGAATCCTCCAAAATGGTTGGTAACGAGCAGTTCCGGACAATCCGGTGCTCATAACTTATATTATCATATTATTATATGGTTGTCAAGTTTTGACAGCATTGACTCTAAATAAAAATTAAGATAACATAAGGATATAATTTCTACTAATTTCTATGGCAGATAAATTTATTATCAATGGCGGAAAGCCACTGGATGGGGAAATCGAAGTAAGAGGTTCAAAAAATGCAGCAGGGCCGGCCCTGATTGCTTGTTTGCTTACACAAGAAGAGTGTATCATTGACAATGTGCCGTCTATAGAAGATATTTTTAATATCTTAGATATATTAAAAAGCATGGGTGTTGAAGTTGAAAAAACAGGCGAGGAAACATTTAAAATTAAGGCAGAAAAGGTTGAGGCAGACAAAATGGATTTTGAGAAAATTTCAAAGACCAGAATTTCTGTATTATTTCTCGGCGCGCTTTTAGCCAGAGCTGAAAATTTTAAAATGCCTCCGCCCGGGGGAGACAGGATTGGTTTAAGGCCCATATCGGTTCAATTAAAGGCTTTAGAAAAACTAGGGGCAAAAATTGAAAGACGAGACAATGTATACCAAGTTAGCCGTGAAAAACTTACAGGAAAAGAAATAGTTTTAGAGGAATTTTCCGTAACAGCCACTGAAGCTATAATGATGGCGGCTGTTTTTGCAGAGGGCAAAACAATTATAAAAGGCGCTGCAGCAGAACCGCAGGTTCAGGATTTAGGGAAAATGCTTTTTAAAATGGGGGCAAAAATAGAGGGGCTGGGAACGCACGTGATTAAAATTGAAGGCGTAAAAACTTTGCATGGATGCGCTCATTCGGTAATTCCAGATTCAATAGAAGCCGGAACTTTTATAATTATTGGAGCATTAACCCCGGGAAAAGTAAAAGTAACGGGCGTTGATTTATCGCACTTGGATTTATTTTTGGCAAAATTAGAAGAAATGGGAGTCAATATAGAAAAAGGCGAAGACTACGTTATAGTTTCTCATTCGCCAAATTTAAATGCGGTAAAAGTTCAGGCGCTTCCATATCCCGGCTTTCCAACAGATTTACTGCCAATAATAATTCCTCTTTTGATTATGGCGCAAGGAAAGAGTTTGGTGCACGATCCTTTATACGAAAACAGGTTTAATTATATTCAGGAATTAAAAAAGATGGGAGCTGATATTGAAATGGTTGACCCGCATAGAACTTTTGTATTTGGTCCGACAGAACTCTCTGGTTCTATTATTGATTCCTGGGATATAAGGGCAGGAGCCTGTTTGGTAATTGCCGCATTGCTGGCAAAAGGAGAGACAATAATTGAAAATGTCTTTCAAATTGACAGAGGATACGAAAAAATAGAAGAGCGCTTGCAAAAACTGGGAGCGGATATAAAACGCGTAAAGGCGTAAATTTTAATTTATGTTTAATACAAAAATTGCAATTGATCTGGGTACTTGCAATTCCCTGGTTTATGTCCAGGGAAAAGGCATAGTTTTGTACGAGCCTTCGGTGGTTGCCGTCTCTCTGACCGAGAATAAAATTTTGGCGGTTGGGGCCGCAGCAAAAGAAATGATAGGCAGAACCCCTGCCGACATCAAAGTGTACAGGCCCTTAAAAGACGGGGTAATTGCAGATTACAAGGTAACGCAGGCAATGATGCGTTATTTTATTTCAAAAACAGCAAGCAGATTAAGGCCCTTCAAGCCGGAGCTTGTTATTTCGGTTCCGGCGGGAATTACCAGCACAGAAAGAAGGGCTGTAATAGAGGCGGCTTTAACTTCGGGGGCCAAGCGGGCCTTTGTGGCAAAAGAGCCCATTTTGGCTGCAATAGGCGCCGGCGTGCCGATTAATTCGTGCTCTGGGCACATGATAATTGACATTGGCGGAGGCACTTCCGAGGTGGCTGTAATTTCGCTTGGCGGAATTGTCACCTCACATTCTGTAAGAGTTGCCGGCGATAAAATAGACCTTGCCATCGCTGAATACATAAAAAAGAAATATAATTTGGCAATCGGGACTCAATCTGCCGAAGAAATAAAAATAAAAGTTGGGACAGCTCTTCCGCAAAAAGAGCCGAAGTATCTTGAAATACAGGGAAGGGATTTGATCTTGGGCTTGCCCCGGAACATTAAAATTTCAAGCAATGAAGTTTGCGAGGCAATTTCTGATGTGCTGGTTGAAATAACTCAGGCGGTAAAACACGTTTTGGCCGAAACTCCTCCGGAGCTTTCTGCCGATATTATGAACAAAGGAATTGTTATGGCCGGAGGCGGGTCTCTTTTGCCCAGAATCAACGAATTAGTTGCCCAGAGCACGGGAGTGCCATGTTTTGTTGCAGAGGAGCCGTTGTTTTGCGTGGTAAAAGGCACTGGCGTTGTGTTAGAGCACTTAGAAGAGTATAAAAAAGTTGTAATGTCAAAAAAATAAATGTCTGCAAATCAAGAAACCCGTAATTGCCAAAACTGTAAAAAGGACTTTGTAGTTGAGCCCGATGATTTTGATTTCTACGAAAAAATGAAAGTACCGGCACCGACGTGGTGCTGGAAGTGCCGTTTTCCAAGACGTTTGGCGTGGAGGAACGAGAGGTCATTGTATAAACGAAATTGTAGTTTGTGTAATAAGTCTATAATTTCCATGTTTAAACCAGAAGTTCCTTTTCCAGTTTATTGCCATGAATGCTGGTGGGGTGATAGTTGGGATTCATTAAAATTTGGCAGGGAATACGATTTTTCCAAAAACTTTTTTGAGCAATTTACCGCTCTTCAGAGAGAAGTTCCCAGGCCAGCCCTATACGCATCGCAAAATGTAAACAGCGATTACTGTAATCACACAGCCCATCTCAAAGATTGCTATTTGCTGTTTGGAAGCTGGTTTGACGAGAATTGCGGCTACGGGAACAGCGTGCTGGATAGCAAAGATTGTTGGGATTGTTTGTTTGTCGGGGACAGCGAAGGATGTTTGCATTCCGTTGATATAAACAAATGCTACAAAACGCATTTTTCCCAGAATTGCACCGGATGCACGGATTCAGCATTTTTGTACGACTGCCGAAATTGTCAGAATTGCCTTTTTTGCTACAATCTTAGGAATAAAAATTATCATGTTTTTAACCAGCAGGTATCAAAAGAAGATTTTATACGCATTAAGGACAGCGTTCTTGGTTCACATGCTTTGCTTGAAAAAAGACTCTTAGAATTCCAAAAAGCGGTCCAAGAAAAAGCTATCCATAAATATTTAGTGGGCGACCATAATTCCAACGTGTCTGGTAATTTTATTTACGATGCTAAAAATGTCCACACTTCTTTCTATGTTTCCGGCGGAGAAAACGAAAAATACGCAGTAAGGAGCGTAAAAGGGCAAAAAGATTCCATGGATATTTTTGGAGTAAATGGCGGAGAATTGGGATATGATTCTAATAATGTTGATTTTTCTTCCAGAGTTCTTTTTAGTGTTAACGGTGAAAACAATTCAAACACAGAATATGTCGTTGACAGCTTTAGTGTTGAAAACTGCTTTGGCTCTATATCGCTGAACCACAAAAAATACTGTATTTTAAACAAGCAGTACGACGAAGAAACTTATAGAGAATTAAAGGAAAAGATTATTGCTCAAATGAAAGAAATGCCTTATTCAGACAAATCGGGCAGGCAATATTTTTATGGCGAGTTTTTCCCTTTGGAATTATCACCCTTTGCCTATAACGAAACAATAGCCCAAGAGTATGCCCCCATTACAAAAAACAAATCCGAGGAGTTAAAATATCCTTGGCAAGAGGCTGCTGACAAGGAATATGTGCCGACTAAAAGATGGGATGAATTGCCTGATACTATTTTTGAAGTGAACGACTCAATAACTAAAGAAACAATACTTTGCGAGGCTTGGGATAAAGATAAAGAGAAGGCTAAGGAGCACAAATGCAGTATGGCATTTAAGATTACCCCAGACGAATTGGCGGTATACAAAAAATTTAATTTACCTTTGCCAAGAAAATGTCCGAACACCAGAAATTTTGAAAAGTTTCAATTAAGAAACCCAGTCAACATTTGGCACAGGCAGTGTATGTGCGACAAAAGTCATCCGCACCATACCGGAAAATGCACCAACGAGTTTGAGACATCTTATGCGCCAGACAGACCGGAAATTGTCTACTGCGAACAGTGCTATCAACAGGAAGTCGCGTAAAACATTAATTAAAAAAACTCTAATGATGGTGGGGCACGAAAAACAATTTAATTTTCTCAAAAGAAAATTTGAATCAGACCAGCTCTCTCACGCATACCTGTTTTCAGGAGAGGAGGGCATAGAAAAAAAACTTTTTGCAAAAGAATTTGCAGGGCTCGTTGGCTGCAAGTTCCCGGATTTAATGATTGTCGAGCCGAATGAAAGAGATGAAAAATTTGGCGATGGCGGTGAGATAAAAATTGCAAAAATCAGGGAAGTCCAAAATTTTCTGTCATATAAATCATATAACGGAGGATTTAAAATTGTGATTGTTGACGGCGCTGAAAAAATGAATCAGGAGGCCCAGAGCTGTTTTTTAAAAACGCTGGAAGAGCCCAAAGGCAAAACATTGTTATTCCTAATTTCCTCAAAACCCGATTTGATTTTGCCGACAATTTATTCAAGATGCCAGCAGATTAAATTTTCAAAGCCCAAAAATTTGCCCCAAAACAAAGAAAAATTAGAAAAAGAAGAAGAAATTTTAAAAAATTTGATTTCTGTGCTGGATTCTGATTTGGCGGAAAAATTTAAATATGTAAAAGCAATTGACTTTGAGAAGCAAAAGGCAACCGACATAATTTATGTTTTGCAGAAATATCTTCGCAAAGACATTATTAAAAATAAAAAATCTTTAGAGTTGACAGAAGAAATAAATAAAAATTTGATTTTTACCAATTCCAGCCCGAAATTGGCGCTGGAAATATTATTAATGGAAATTTAAAACGATGAACAGCCATAAAGAGTTTATAGATAAAGTAAAACCGGAATTTGAAAAAGCCTTTAAATTTTTAGAAGGGGAGCTGGCCAAAATAAGAACCTCAAGAGCTTCGCCGGCTTTGGTTGAAGACATTGAAGTAAATGCTTTCAACCAAAAATTTGCTTTAAAGCAACTGGGGGCGATTTCAACCCCGCAAACAAACCAAATTGTAATCCAGCCCTGGGACGCCTCATATATCGAACCGATAGAAAAGGCAATTGCTCAGTCGGGGCTTGGAATGTCGTCTGCTGTAGATAAAAATCTTATCAGATTAAACTTGCCCCTTTTAACCGAGGAATACAGGCAGCAGCTTGTAAAAACACTGAACGAAAAGGGAGAGCAGTCGCGCCAGACTATAAGGCATTGGAGGGAAGACGCGTGGAATAAAATTCAGGATGCTTTCAAAGAAAAAAAACTTTCAGAAGACGATAAGTTCCGCGGAAAAGACGAGCTTCAAAAATTAATTGACGAGTATAACAAAAAAATAAAAGATTTAATAGAAAAGAAAAGCAAAGAAGTCGCGTAATTTGTAAATTTATTTATGCTGTCTACAATTTTAACTTTAGTAATTGCGCTTTTGAGCCTGATTGCCTTAATGGTAATTCATGAATTCGGGCATTTTATTATAGCCAAAAAATTCGGGGTGCAGGTTGAGGAGTTCGGAATAGGATATCCGCCAAGGTTATTTGGAAGAAAAATTGGCGAGACAATTTATTCTGTGAACTTAATTCCGCTGGGGGCCTTTGTCAGAATCAAGGGAGAGGAGGGCGGGGTAGACGACTATAGGAGTTTTTCAAACCTTAAAATTTGGAAGCGCGTTTTAATTGTCATCGGCGGAGTTGTTGCTTTTTGGATAGCCTCAATAATTATTTTTTCTGTTGTATTTGCCATTGGAGCCAATATTCCGGTGGGCGACCAGGATTTGCCTTCATCTGCTACGGCAAAAGTTGTCATAGCAGACGTCGCTCAAAATTCTCCTGCAGAAACGGCAGGAATAAAAGCGGGAGATGTCGTTTTAAAGGCAAGTTTTGCAAAAGAAGTTTTAAAAATAAATAAAATAAAAGATTTTCAGGATTTTACCAAAAGCCACACTTCAGAGCAAATTGTTTTAACGGTTGAGAGGGGCGGCGAGACCTTTGATATGCCAGTTAAATTAAGAGACATAGCTCCGGCCGGCCAAGGCCTTGTGGGTGTCTCGCTTGAAAGAATTGCAACTTTGATAGAAAAATATCCTTGGTATCGGGCGCCTGTTCAGGGAGCTGCTTATACATGGGATATTACAATAAAATCCTTGCAGGGTTTGTATCAAATTTTAGCAGATCTTTTTTCTGGCAAGGGGGTTCCGCAGGGAGCTGAGTTTGCCGGGCCGTTGGGAATTACAGTATTTTTGGCAAGAGCAGCGGACTTTGGCGCAGGATTTTTTCTTTATTTCATAGGTTCTATTTCGGTTTTTATTGCCATATTTAATTTATTTCCCATTCCGGCGCTGGACGGAGGAAAGCTCGTTTTTTTGGCAATTGAAAAAATAATGAAAAAACCGGTTCCTGTGAAAGTGGAACAAAGCATAACGGTGATTTTTTTCTTTATTTTGATTTCGCTTTCTTTATTTGTGACTGTGCGTTTTGACATTCCGCGTTTTTCAGAATTTTTAAAATCGTCATTACAAAAATAAGGGGAGGGGATGGTGTATCTATTCCAATGTTCCGCGGAATTATGGAATAGTATAATCAGAGCATGCTATAATAAAATGAATAAAAGCTATTATCAATTAGAAAGGATTGTAAAAGGTGTAGCCAACCACAGAAGAATTGAAATTTTAGAATTATTAAAAGAGACGCCCGAATTGTCTCTAGCGGACATTTCAGAGGCTTTGAAAATTAATTTTCGGACCGCTTCAGATCACATTAAAAAAATGGCAACTGCCGGGTTTGTTTTAAAAAGATCTGACGGTTCAAGCGTTCGACATAAAATAACAACAAGGGGAGCGGCTATTCTCAAGTTCTTGAGAACATTGGAATAATCGAAAATAAAAATGAATAGAAAATGAAATTATGATAATATCGAACAGAAATAAAAAATTATTGAAAATTGGAGAAGATGAGGTTAGAAGAATGCTTAACAGATATAGCAATATTATCGAAAAATTAAAAGACGCAGGAATAATAAAGACAGCTAAGGTGGTGGGAGATTATGGAGAATATATCGCCTCTAAAAAATTGCACCTTGAATTAATGGATAGTCCTCAAAATAAAGGATATGATGCAAAAGATCTCAATGGCAAAAAATACGAAATTAAAACACGAAAGGCTACAAAAACAAACTTTCCAAAGAGTAATAATACTATGAATTTTTCCATAAAATCGAAGCAGCTTTCTAAAATAGATTTTTTAGTATATGTTGAATTTACAAAGGATTGGAATATAAAACATCTATTAAAAATACCAAAGGAGGAAGTAGATAGAGGTAAAGAGGGTAGAGTTCTTTTGGATAATGATTCAATTGAAAAAAATAGTAAAAAATAAACATTATGCTGCAATCTAAATTATTTTCGAAAATACTAAAAGGAAAGTCCGCTGACGTAGAATCAGTTTCGCACGATTTATTGACCAGAGCTGGTTTTATCGACCAGCTGATGGCCGGGGTTTATACGTTTTTGCCCTTGGGATTAAAAGTTTTGCAGAAAATTGAAAATATAATCAGAGTTGAAATGCAAAAAGCCGGAGGGCAGGAGATTTCAATGCCGGCCTTAACTCCAAAAGAAAATTGGCTAAAAACCGGAAGATGGGAAAATTTTGATGTGCTTTTTAAATTAAAAGGAGCGGGGGATAAAGACATGGCTTTGGCCCCAACCCACGAGGAAGTCGTAGTTCCCTTGGCCAAAAAAAATGTTTTTTCTTACAAAGATTTGCCATTCGGGCTTTTTCAGTTCCAAACTAAATTCAGAAATGAGTTGCGGGCAAAATCCGGAATTTTAAGAACAAGGGAATTTTTTATGAAAGACCTTTATTCTTTTCATGCCACCCAGGAGGATTTGGACAAATATTACGATAAAATGATTAAAGCGTATTTTAACATTTTTAAGGAGGCCGGGATTGGAAAACAAACCTATAAAACTTTTGCTTCCGGCGGAACTTTTTCAAAAACCTCTGATGAATTTCAAACAGTTACCGATGCCGGTGAAGATGTAATTTATATTTGCAAAAAATGCGGCACAGCAATTAATAAAGAGATTAAAGCGGAAAATCCCACTTGCCCGAATTGCAAGGGCTCTGAATTTGAGGAGAAAAAAGCAGTCGAGGTCGGAAACACTTTTAAGCTAGGTGCAAGTTTTTCAGTGCCATTTGATTTTAAATTTAAGGATAAAGACGGAACTGAAAAGCCTGTAATTATGGGTTGTTATGGAATTGGCTTGTCGCGCTTAATGGGCGCAATTGTTGAAGCCAGCCACGATGAAAAAGGAATTATTTGGCCAAAATCTGTCGCTCCGTTTGATGTTCACTTGATAGCAATAGAAAAAACTGATAAAGTAAAACGGGCGGCAGACAAAATTTATAAAGATTTATCCGGAGATATTGAGATATTATACGACGAGAGAGAGGCAAAAACTCCGGGAGAAAAATTTGCCGAAGCCGATTTAATCGGCATTCCCTTAAGGGTTGTTGTTAGCGAAAAGACGCTAAAAACAAATTCGGTTGAATTGAAAGAAAGAGCAAAAAGTAAGGCAGAATTGGTGAAGCTAAATAGAATATCTAAAATTTTAAAATCAAATGTTAAATAAGTTATTTTCTTTTTTGTCTGTGGACATGGCGATTGATTTGGGCACCGCCAATTCTTTGGTTTACGTAAAAGACAGGGGGATAATCATAAACGAACCCTCGGTGGTTGCGATAAACAACAAAACGGGCCAGATTTTAGCAATTGGCGAGGAGGCAAAGAAAATGGTAGGCCGCACTCCGGCTTACATTACAGCCACACGGCCCCTGGTAAACGGAGTGATTTCTGATTTTGAGGTGACAGAGCAAATGCTGAAATATTTTATTGAAAAGGCTGCGGCTTCAGGCAAGAAAATGTTTGGAATGGGGCGTATGCCAAGGGTTATAATTGGAATTCCCTGCGGAGTGACGGAAGTTGAAAAAAAGGCGGTAAGAGATGCCGCAAAAAATGCGGGAGCCCGAACAGTGTTTTTAATCGAAGAGCCGCTGGCGTCAGCCATTGGAGCGAAATTGCCGATTCAGGAAGCCGGAGGAAATTTTATTGTTGACATTGGCGGGGGCACGACAGAAGTTGCCGTGATTTCTTTGGGAGGCATTGTGGCATTCAGGTCTTTGCGGATCGCCGGCGATAAATTAAATGATGACATTGTGCAATTTGCCCAAAAAGAATATAAATTGCTGATTGGGGAAAGAACAGCTGAATTGATTAAAATAAACATTGGCTCGGCCATACCTTTAAAAGAGAAAAAAGAAATGCCTATGCGCGGCAGAAACCTGGTAACCGGTTTGCCAGAAGAGGTTGTAATTTTTAATGATGATGTTCAAAGGGCTTTAGACAGGAGCATAAAACAGATTATAACAGCCATTAAGACAACAATTGAGGAAACTCCGCCGGAATTATTGGCTGATGTGATGACCAACGGAATTTATTTGGCAGGAGGCGGCTCTTTGCTTCGCGGCTTAGACACCTTAATAATGAAAGAAACAAAAATGCCTTGCAAAATAATTGACGACCCTTTAACTTCTGTTGTAAGGGGAGCTGGCATTGCCTTGGAAAATCTTGAAACTTTGGCAGAGGTAATGTCAAAAGACGAAGACGCCGAGGTTTTGTCATAATTTATGATTTCAAAAGAGGAGGTGCAACATATTGCGAAATTGGCGAGATTGGAATTAACGGAAAAAGAAATTGAAAAAATGCAGAAGGACCTGTCATCTATTTTAGATTATTTTGATTTGTTAAAAAAAGCCCCGCGAACGAAAACAAACTATTCCAATATTCCGCGGAATAACGGAATAGCAGATTCAAATGTTACCAGGAAAGACGAAGTAATCTCCAATTATGACAAAAGAGATGAATTAGTTGCGGCGGCGCCGGACAAAAAAGACGATTATATTAAAGTAAAAGCTATTTTGTGATAGATTTGACAGAACTAACAATTAAGCAGGCGCATGAGGGTTTAAAGAAGAAGGAGTTTACTTCGGTTGATTTGACGAAGGCTTATTTAGATAAAATTAAAAAAGAAGATAAAGATATTAATGCCTTTTTGTCTGTGACAGAAGATTTGGCTTTAGCGCAAGCAGAAGAAGCCGACATAAAAATTGCAACTGGAAAATTTGGAGAACTTTGCGGAGTGCCGTGCGCGATAAAAGACGCAATTTTAGTTGAGGGAGAAAAATGCACGGCTGGTTCTAAAATTTTGGAAAATTATGTTGCCCCTTATGATGCAACAGTTATAAAGAAACTGAAAGAAGCAGGTGTTGTAATTTTGGGCAAAACAAATTTAGACGAATTTGCAATGGGGGGTTCGGGCGAAAATTCTGCATTTTCGGTTGCAAAAAATCCGCATGATAAAACGCGAGTGGCAGGAGGAAGCTCTTCTGGGTCTGCGGCTGCTGTAGCAGCCGATATGGCAGTTTATTCTTTGGGTTCTGACACCGGAGGATCAATTAGGTTGCCGTCGTCATTCTGCGGAATTGTGGGATTAAAACCAACATATGGCGCTGTTTCGCGCTCAGGATTAATTGCTTTTGGAAGTTCTCTGGACCAAATTGGTCCGATTGCAAAAACAGTTGAAGACGCAAAAATTGTATTTCAAGCAATTTCCGGCAAAGACCCGATGGATGCCACTTCTGCAGAATATGCTTTCAAAGATTTAAACGTTAGCCTCAAAGGATTAAAAATTGGAGTGCCAAAAGAATATTTTGTAAAGGGAATTGATCCAGAAGTTGAAAAAATAATCCGCGACGCAATTAAGAAAGCGGAACAAGCCGGAGCTGAAATTGTTGAAATAAGTTTGCCAAGCGTTGAATTTGCTTTGGCGTGTTATTATATTATTGCTCCGTCTGAAGCTTCTGCAAATCTGGCGCGCTTTGACGGCATAAAATATGGCTTGTCTGAAGGCGCGGGAAAAGATTTATTAGAGGTTTATTTGCACAGCAGAGGCAAAGGATTTGGAGCTGAAGTAAAAAGGAGAATTATGATTGGGACATATGCGCTGTCATCTGGATATTACGATGCCTATTACAAGAAAGCGCAGGAAGTCAGGGAACTGATAAAAGAAGATTTTAAAAAAGCATTTTCAAAAGTTGATTTGATTTTTTGTCCGGTTTCTCCGGTTCCTGCAATCAAAATAGGCGAGCGGACAGATGACCCGCTTTCAATGTATTTAATGGATATTTATACTGTTTCTGTAAATATGGCAGGTTTGCCGGGAATTTCCCTGCCTGCCGGCAGGCAGGTTTGCCAAGATGGAACTGAATTGCCCGTGGGGCTTCAGATAATCGGAAACCATTTTGAGGAAAACAAAATCTTGGCAATTGCTTCTCAATTAGAAAAAATGATATAATTGGCTAATATGGACTTCTGGGAATCTATATACAGCCTTTTGGGAATAAAAGACTTTATCTATTTTATTTCGTCTCCTCAATTGCAGGATGCGCTTTTTCCCGTAAAGCTGATTTTCATCAGCTTCGGAATGTTTTTTTTGGCCGGAGTTATTTATTTTATGCTTACTTCAAGCTGGCTGCAGTACAAGTTTTTAGAAGACGTCACGGAATTTGTTTCTTGGAAGGCGGCCGGGTTGAAAGAAATTTCCCGGCGCTGGGGCAGAATTCAAAAAAGGGCGGACACAGGCCTTCAATCAGAGTTTAAGCTTGCTATAATCGAGGCCGATGACTTTTTGACCGAGATGATGGAGGACAGGGGCTTCACCGGCAATAATTTTGAAGAATTGGCGAAGAGCGCCGGTGTCATTTTTCCAAATTTAGATGAAATTATGGAAGTACACAAAACAAGAAATTCTATTGTGTATGAGCCGGATTATAAAACAGACCAGGCAAAAACAAGAGAAATGTTATTAATCTACGAAACTGCAATAAAAAATGTCGGAGCCTCCTAATATTTCCGGCATTTTATAGGTTATTAGATAAATCCTATCCCGATAGACCAAGCTATTGTGCTTATTGCAACAAGACTTATCAAGATAACCCAAATTATTCGAAATAGTTTTTTTGATTTCATAGTAATTTATATAATTAATGATAACAGATTTCAAAAAAAAACAAAAGGACTTGCGACCTTCAAGGATTATTTTTTCAGTTATTGGAGGCGTTGCTGTTTTGGCGGTAATTTCATGGATGGTTATCAAAGATTTGGGAGTATATCAAAAAAAGGATAAGCTCGATTCCGAGGTCGCGGATTTAAAAGCTCAGATTCAGCAGGTTCAAAAAAGCAATGAGGAGTTGCGGAAGGGGATATCAGAGTCTGCCAGCCAGGATTATTTGGAAAAAGTTGCCCGAGAGCAATTAGACCTTCAAAAATCGGGTGAAAAAGTAGTCAGCTTTGTCGTTTCGCAAACAAAAAGCCCGGAAGAAAATACAAAATCAAAAAACATCTGGAGCGCGGAGTTTTGGCTTGGCTGGATGAGCGGCGCATGGGGCTGGATAAAAAGCAAATTTTAGCGTAGCATCTAAATTAAAGTCGCGAGAGTAGCACAATGGTAGTGCGTTTGCTTCCCAAGCAAGATACGCGGGTTCGATTCCCGTCTCTCGCTCAAGCGGAGTTCGCCCTGTCATTTGACAGGGCGCCCTATCGGATGATAGGGCGATTCCCGTTACCCGCTCAAAAATCGCGCCGGAGTAGCTCAGAGGCAGAGCAACGCTTTCGTAAAGCGTGGGTCGGGGGTTCGAATCCCTTCTCCGGCTCTTTTTTTTAAAATTAAAATATGATAAATTAGATTAATGGCGGAAGATTCCAATAAAATTTCAGAATTAAAAACTAGGCTCCATCAATTGGTGGAGCGCCTTTGATGTCGAGAGTAAAAAAAAGACGTTGAAAAAGCTGGAGGAAGAATCTCTAAAACCCGGTTTTTGGCAGGACAATAAAAAAGCGGCGGAGGTACAAAAGGAAATTTCTCAAATAAAAGAAGAGATAGAATTAATTGAAAAAATCGAAACAGGACTAGAGGAGGCGAGCGATTTAGAAAAAACAGAGAAAGAAATTGAGCGCCAGGAATTTAGAACCTTTTTATCCGGAAAGTATGACAAAGGAGACGCTATAATGGAAATATTTTCCGGGGCAGGGGGGCAGGATGCGCAAGATTGGGCGACAATGCTGAAAAGGATGTATGAAAGATATTGTGCGACAAAAGGGTTTAATGCCTCTGTTTTGCACCAGTCATTTGGAGAGGCCGGGGGGCCCGAAGGCAGAATAGGCACAAAATCAGTTACCATAGAGATAAAAGGAAATTACGCATACGGATTTTTGAAAAAAGAATCAGGCGTGCACAGGCTGGTAAGGCAATCTCCCTTCAACGCGCAGAAATTGCGGCAAACATCATTTGCGCTGGTTAATGTTTTGCCGGAAATAAAATTAGATGAGGCAGAAATTGAAATAAAACCGGAAGATTTAAAAGTTGAAACATTTAAAGCTTCTGGCCCTGGCGGGCAATATGTAAACAAAACAGAGTCAGCTGTAAGAATTACCCATATACCCACAGGAATTGCTGTGGCGTCGCAGACAGAACGGCTTCAAGGTAAAAATAAAGACAATGCAATGAAGATTTTATTGGCAAAACTTTATCAGTTGAAGGAAGAGAAAAAGGAAAAAGAATTAAAAAAAATTAAAGCCGCCCAGATGGAATCTGGGCGAGCCTCGCCCGCGGGCGGGGGGACCGCAAGCTGGGGAAATCAAATCAGGTCTTATGTGTTGCATCCCTATAAAATGGTAAAAGATTTGCGGACGCAATACGAAGTTTCAGATCCGGAAAAAGTATTAGACGGGGAATTAGACGGTTTTATAGAAGCCGAATTAAAGACAAATGATTAAATTTAATAAAGTTACTAAAATTTATCCCACCCATTTTTCAAATGAGTCCCCGACCACTGTTTTAGAGGACGTTTCTTTTGAGATAAAAGAAGGGGAGTTTGTTTCTATAGTTGGAAAATCGGGAGCAGGCAAAACAACTTTGATAAGGCTGCTTTTGGGGCTGGAAAAACCGACATCCGGCCAAGTTTTTTTTAAGAATGCAGATTTATCATTGGTAAGCGACGATGATTTGCAAAAAATAAGAAGGCAGATCGGGAGCGTTTTTCAGGACTACCGGCTTTTTGAGAATAAAACCGTTTATGAAAATGTCGCTTACATATTAACCGTTGAAGGCAGAGAAAACGAAGATATTGAAAATGAAGTGCCAAGGGTTTTAGAAACAATTGGATTGCATGAAAAAACCAATAATTTCCCGAGCGAACTTTCCGGAGGAGAGCAGCAGAGATTGGCGATTGCGCGGGCCCTTATCAGCCAGCCCAATGTAATAGTGGCTGATGAGCCCACGGGAAACCTTGACCCGTATAACACTTATGAGGTTATCTCACTCTTGGAAAAAATAAATAAGACGGGAAAGACAGTAATTTTGCTTACGCATGACAGGGAGGTGGTCAATAAATTAGGCAAAAGAGTGGTTACATTAGAAGGCGGTAAAATAGTGAGAGATGAGGAGAAGGGGAGATTTATCATATAACTAACACCCAACATTATGTTTACAAATTTTATCAGAATTTTTAGGTTTGCGCTCACAGATTTCAGCAGAAATAAAGGCGTAAGCATTGCTGCAATTTTTGTTTTAGTTGTAACAATCATGCTTTGCACCGGGCTTTTGTTTTTTCAGGGGTTTTCGCAATATTTAATTTCCCAAATCCAAGATAAAATTGATGTTACTGCGTACTTTAAAGAAGGCGCAGAAGAACAGGATATTTTATCGGCTCGCGACCAAATTTTAAAAATGCCAGATGTCAAATCGGTTGAATATGTTTCTCAAGACCAGGCTTTGCAAAATTTTAACGAAAAACACAAAGGCAATGAGGTCTTGTCTCAGGCGCTGGAAGAGGTTGGGGTGAATCCCTTTTTGCCTTCTTTAAATATCGTTACCGGTTCTACCGCAAAATATGACGAGGTTTCGAAGGCCCTGCAAGCAAACCCGTATAAAGACTTAATCGACAGTGTTGATTTTTCCCAAAAAAAGGATATAATTGATAAGGTATTTTCTGTTGCATCGGGCGTTAATTTATTTGGCATTCTGCTGTCTTTAATCTTTATCATCATTGCGATATTGGTTGTGTTCAACACGCTAAAGCTTGCAGTTGACAGTTCAAAAGAAGAAATAAGCACGATGAAAATAGTTGGGGCTTCCAACTGGTTTGTGCGGGGGCCATTTATCGTGCAGGGAGCGATTTATGGCGCGATAGCATTTCTGTTCTGTTTTGTAATTTCAGTTTTGGCGTTTTACTTTATAACCCCGCAATTAGAGATTATGCTGCCGGGCTTTTCTGCGATATCGTATTTCTTTTCCAACCTCTGGCTTTTCATCTTTTTGCAGTTGGGCTTTGGAGCGGGGCTGGGCATGATTTCAAGTTTTATTGTTGTCAGAAAATATTTGAAAGTGTAAATTATTCCGGGATCTGCTAATGGTAGGCAACATCCCTCTGGAGGATGGAATCTTGGTTCGAATCCAAGTCCCGGAGCCAGGGTCAGCGCAGTTTCGAGTAAGGCCGAGACGCGTAAAAACATAAAAAACCAGCTAATTGTTAGCCGTTTTTTTATTTTTTAACTAATTCGATCTTTTTATCCCTTAGAATTAGCTTGTTTTTTAGAGAGCCGAGGAGCTCTCTTGTTTGCTCTCGGCGCTTTTGTTTTATTTTTTGGTATGATAAAATAAATAAATGGCTAAGATTGTAAAAAATATTTTCTGCAATTTTTTGCTGTTTTGTTTTGTTTTTTTGATAATAACAGGCTGGTTGTTTTCCGGCTGGCCGCAGTTTTATAATTTCCCGCCAAAAGTTCAGGAAGCGCGAGCTGCTACTATATCTAACTCCACACCCGGCACTGTTGCGAGCGTAGCGGATGCTGGTACAGGGTGTACCAATGCTACTGCAACTGATTGGGGAACTATGACTAATACCACAATGGACGATGCTGCTTATGCTATTTACGGCACAGGCAATTTTTTTGATGCCAGCGAAGTGTCAGAGGAATTTCAGCTTTCCAATTTTGGTATTGCAATTCCGGATGGGTCTACTATTAACGGGATTACGGTAGATGTAAACAGAAAGGGTACTAGCGCGGACATACAGGACAGGAATATTAATTTGACTAAGACCGCAGGGGTGCAGTTGGGCACAAATAAAGCTGTCGCTGCTGACTGGGGGACAACAGATGGGACGGCTACCTATGGCAGTGGTTCGGATGTATGGGGAACAACTTGGAGTGAAGCGGAGGTAGAAGCATCTGGTTTTGGTTTAGTAGTGTGCGTTCAGACTTTAGCTGGCGATGCCAATGGTATTGCCAGTATAGATTACATAAATATAACCGTTACTTATACTCCCCCTGTAGATACCCCCGTTTACGACAATGGTACGGCGACTTATAATAATGATGTGAGCGTTACAATTACAGTGGCGAGTCCTGCCTCTGCGGTCATTTGTTATACTACGAACGGAGACACACCAGCTGCCACAACTCCAGGAACGTGTAGTACTGGCTCTACTTATTCAGGAGCCGTAAGTATTACTGCTACTGGCACGGTGTTGAAAGCCATCGGCACAAAAGTAGGTTATCCCAATTCTGCGGTGCAAAGCGCAACTTATACTCTAACAGTTGGAGCAATCACCAGCTCTCCGGGAGCCGGAACATACGGGAGCACACAAAGTGTGACACTTGGCATCGCCACCACAACAGGAGCCGCTGCCCATTACACAACCGATGGAAGCGCTGTAAGTTGCGCATCAACAACATATTCAGGGGCCTTTGATGTTGCGGCAACATCAACTGTAAAGGCTATAGGATGCAAAACAAACTATGTAAGCGATGCTCCAATCAGCGATTTATACACAATAAATCTTAACACTGTTCCGTCTTTTTCGGGAAACCCAACCGATAGCCCAGACCCAGTTGTAACCGGCCACGACGTCACTTTTTCAGGCACTGCCACTGATTCTGCCGACAACTGGTATTTGGCGGTTTGTAAAACCAATGTAATAAATCCCGGCAGTCCGCCGACCTGCGATACCAGCCAAACTTATTGCGTTTCCAGTTCTGCTGTTGCAAGCGCTTCCCAAAACACATGCACATGGACTTCCACTGGCACCACAGCCCAAAATTGGTATGCTTTTGCTTGCGATAACAATGCAAGCCCCCTTTGTTCTTCTGCCAACAGCGTTAATTCTCCTATAACGGTTAACTCCGCGGTTATTTCTGTAACCGTTGACCCAAGCTCAACTGATTACGGCATAATACCCGTTAACGCAGTTAAAAAAGCCAATACAGCTAATGCTAATGATGAGTTTGTCGTTACTAATAACAGCACTAATGTTGCGGAAGATTTTGATATTGTTGGCAGTGACGCTACAAACGGCGCAGGGTGGACGCTTTCTCCAACTTCAACCGGTTCGTCAATATTTATGCACGCCTATAGCACACTTAAAACTTTAGTTGCGTCATTTACATTGGGCAGCAGCGGCGAGCAAGCAACAAAATGGGTTCCGTTAGATCAGGGTTCCAATTACAGGCCATTGGCATCTAACGTTGCGATTAGCGGAACCGTGGATCTTATTTTAGAGTTATTAAGTCCTACCGATATTGAACCGGGTGATTACGATGTTACCAAAAGCACCACCGTAACTATTCGGGCGACAGAGCACTAAAGGTGTGTATAACTCTATTATCTGTTTGACATAAAAAATATGCTATAATAAATAAATTTAAAAATCTGAAAAGGTCGGATTAAATCAAAATTAAAATAAAAATTTAAAAAATGAATTATGTTAGGTTTTTATTAGCGTCAATCTGCATTCTATCAATAGTGGGAATGATAGTGGGAGCATCGGCGGATGCGGGCACTACAGTGACTGCCACTGTTACAATAGGTTCGGTTTCGGTTACGGTTTCTCCGACATCTTTTGGTTACGGGACCATACCTTTTAGCAGCACAGAAGAATCTTTTGATTCAGATTTAGCCAGCCACAATATAGGAGCAACCGTTGGCTCGGCTGTAACTGATTTGGATATTAAGGGAGCAAGCACTGCCGACTGGACACTTGATATAGTGGCTAACATAGGCGCAAACTCATATGCTCATGAATTTGGCGCCGCAGCCAATGAAACAGCCAGACCAGCTTCTTATGATGCCACTGCGTTAACAACAACTTTTGACAGCAACTATTTAGTGCAGGGCGCGGCAGGCAGCAGCACCACATGGTTTGGTTTGAAAATTCATACTCCTGCATCGGGGGTATCTACTCAGCAAAGCGCCGCGGTGACGCTTCAAGCAAGTTTTGGCGGGTAAAATCGTAAAAATAATTATGAAAAAGTTGATTGCTATTTCGCTTGCGGCAATAATGGCAATGGCGATTTTTCCGTCTGCGGTTTTTGGCAGTGTTGGCGTGGGCGTGGGAACCGGAAAAATACAAGTTGCCAAACCCCTAAAGCCGGGTTCGGTTTATGTTGTTCCGCCCCTAACAGTAATAAACACCGGAACCGAGCCTTCAGAATATACTGTTTCCATTGATTATTCAGGAGTTCAGATGCAATTGAAACCGAGCAAGGAATGGTTTAGTTTTGAGCCATTGCAGTTTGCCTTACAGCCAAATCAGACCCAGGTAGTTCAAATTAAAATGACTTTGCCGATTAAAACAGCCCCCGGAGATTACTTTGCTTATCTTCAAGCCCAACCGACAAAGACAGCTGCCACTGGCAGAGGCACGACTATCGGTGTGGCGGCGGCAGCCAAACTTTATTTTACGGTAGTTCCGGCTAATATCTGGCAAGGGATATATTATCGGTTTATTTATTTTTATTCCCGCTTTAGTCCGTGGGACACCGTAATTTTGGTGATACTCGCATTTGCGGCACTAATTATTCTTTTTAAAAAATATTTTAATATTCAAATTGGGGTTAAGAAAAAATTATAAAGAATGAATGAATATCAACCAATCATTTATTTTAATTTCTATTTTTGTCCTCTTTTTTCTCAGCGGTTTTTTTGTTTTTAACAATACCATTTATGCTGGCGACAATTCTGTAAATATAATAGTTGGGGTTTCTATTTGCGGCAATAATATAAAGGAGGGCGGTGAACAATGTGACGGCGCTGACTTTGGCGGAAAGGGTTGTACTGGTTTGGATTTTAGTGGAGGAGGTATCGGCTGTTCTGCCTCATGTGAATTTGATACGACAAATTGTACATCCAACGCAGAGGCGACCGCCGATGCCGTATTTAATTCGTCCACCGGAGGCAATTATAATCTTGTTAATGAAGACAATTCAGCTGAGATTGATTTGCCGGAAAATTTTTACACAGAAGACCTGACGCTGGAAATGTTTTCCTATGCCGATGACTATCTTTCTCCGTCAAAGCCGGCGCCCGCAGGCGAAAGTTTCGTAGGTAAGACCTACGACTTTGTTTTTGTAGATCCGAATGGGGATAAGATTGCAGCGCTTTCAAAAAACGCAACTTTAATTTTAACTTACACGGACGCGGATTTGACCGGATTAGATGAAAGTACGTTGAAGCCATATCGATGGGGCAGTAATGATTCCTCTTGGCAGTTGATTCCGGGTGCTACAGTTGATATTTCCAATAATTCGGTCACTTTTTCTACCTCTAATTTTAGCTCGTTCGCGCTTTTTGGCTCTGTCCTGCCTGCATGCGGAGACAATTCTTGCAATGGTTCAGAAACTTGTTCCACTTGTCCGGCTGACTGTGGCACATGTCCCAACTCCGGCACTCCAACTGGCGGTGGAGGCGGAAGTTATATTCCGCCAATTCCCCAGGAGACCAGGCAAAAAATTCTAAAAACAGCTGATTTTAATAGTGACGGTCAGGTTAATATGGCCGATTTAAGCATTTTGCTTTTTTACAACGGAAGGTCTTATGTTGCCGCACTGAAATACGACCTTAACAAAAACGAGGTAGTAGACTTTCCCGATGTTTCAATTTTAATTTATTATTGGACTATTACCTCGCAATGACATTAAAAATTTTGATATTTTTTGTTCCAGTTTTTTTGTTTTTATCAGTAAGCAGTGTTTTTGCAGAAAATAATTCTGCATATATTACCGCGCCCTTGCTGCAAAATATGTCGATTGCAGCTGGTTCTAATTTTGAAGCAGATGTGATGATAAACGAACAAAATTCTGTAAATGCTTTTGATTTTATCATTAATTATCCCAAAGATAAGGCTCAATTTTTAAGTGTTGACAAGACAAATTCCATTGCAGATATTTGGACAAATTCTTATTCAAATTCTTCCGGCCAAATCTTTTTGAGCGGGGGCATTTCAAAATCTTTTAGCGGAAAGAGAGGGTTAATAGCTGGTTTGCGTTTTAAAGCCATTAACCCAGGAAATTTAAGCATCTCTTTTAGCCAGAGCAATGTTTATGCCGCCGACGGATTGGGAACTAAAATAAAAATAGAATCAACCCCCATTTTATTATCTGTAACAGCCGAAAATACAATTCCGAATCAGGTTTTTCAAAATGAAAACTCTTCTGTTCCAACCATCCTTGATTTTCAAATTATAAAAAATTTGGCAGACGGTTTTTCTTTGGCGTCATTCCGCATTCAGAATGAGTCGCCGGCAAATCCGCCACAAATTCGCGTTAAAAAATGGTTTTTTTGGGAAAGTTGGCATGTTGCTCAAAGTCCGACTCCATTGCCAAATGACGCATGGGCGGTGGAATTAAAAGTTTCAAACAGCAGCGGGGAAGCTGATAAGGTTATTTACGATTTTGGCATGATGTTTAAAAAATTATTCTTATTACTTTTAGGTGTAGCCGCATTTATTGCGCTACTTATTGCGATTATTAAGATTTATAATTACAATAAAAACAGTAGGGCTGTGCTATGAAATTTTTTAAAGCACTAATTATTTTATTTGCGATTGTTGCCGTTCCTGGGATGTGCTCCGCATCAACTCTGTCGTTAAGTCCAAACGCCGGAACTTTTACTGTTGGCGATGTTTTTGATGTTACTCTGATTCTTAATACTCAAGGAAAATCTGTAAACGCAGTTGATATTTTTTTGTCTTTTCCGGCGGATAAGCTCCAGCTTGTTTCTCCCGCAACAGGAAAATCAATCATAGGCATTTGGACCAGCTCTCCTGAATTTGATAATTCTAAAGGCATTGTGAAGTTGCAAGGCGCTATCCCTGGCGGAATCAATGTGAAATCCGGTCTTATTTCAACTCTTTCTTTTCGTGTAAGGTCTGTAGGAGATGATGTTATAAGGTTTTTAGATGATTCAAGCGTTTATTTGAATGACGGATTGGCAACAGACGATCTCCAACAGACTTACAGCGGCGCCTATCATTTGGTTCTGCCTCCACCAGCCGGCCCGGTTGTTTCTTCATTAACACATCCAGACCAGTCGATTTTTTATAGGAATCGCTCCGTATCTCTGCAATGGAAAGATCAAGGTTTCAGCTCCGATGGCTATAGCTATATATTAAGCAACGAACCAGACACGATTCCTGATGACACTTCCGAGGGAATAAAAACTTCTGTATCTTACGATAATTTAAGCGACGGCATTCATTATTTTCATATTAAATCTCTGCGGGGCGGAGCATGGGGTGGCGCAACCCACTTTGAAATAAAAATTGATACAACTCCGCCCGCGGATTTTCCCGTTGATATAATTCCGTTTTTATGGACCACAGTAAGAACTCCAACCATACGATTCAGCACAACAGACAGCCTTTCGGTCATTAACCATTATGAAATTAAAATCGTTTCTCTTTCGGCAATATCAGCTTCGGCAATATCAGCCGTAAAAACAGGAACCCAGGAGAGGCTTTTTGTTGAAACAGCAAGCCCTTACGTTTCTCCGCCGCTTGAACTGGGCAGTTATGATGTAATTGTAAGAGCATATGACAAGGCAGGAAATTTTCGGGAAAAAATTCAGCGGATGAGTATTGTGTCCAATATTTTTGAATTTGTAAATGAGCAGGGACTGCAAATTGGCGGCTTTGGAATAGCATGGGTTTGGCTGTATATTTTTTGCGGTTTTATTATTTTAATTCTTGGATTTTGGGGATTCAAAATTCGACGTTGGCATACTTCAGCCCATCACGCCTATAATAAAAAGGAACTCCCTGGTCATGTTAAAAAACAGTTGGATGAATTGAAAAGATATCGCCAAAAGTACGGCTCAAAAACTCTTTTATTTATTTTAATCGCAACATCTTTTCTTTCTTTTCGTCAGGTGAAGGCCAACGAAATCCAGCTTTCTCCGCCCGTTGTTACAACTATTTCTCAAAACATATCTAACGAAGAAACATTTTATGCGGGCGGAACAACTGACTTTCCTAATACTACGGTAATTATCTATTTACAGAATCTGACAACCGGTGCGACCCTAAGCGAGACAGCGGAATCTGACCAAAAAGGAGAATGGTTCTATCACTATCCTACTTATTTGTCTGCGGGGGATTATCTGCTTTGGACTCAAAGTAAATTAGGCGACCAAACTTCTCCACCGGGGCCCCAAAATAAACTTAGCGTTAAAAGAGCCGCAATACAGTTTGGTTTTTCGCGCCTTAGCTATGAAACAATTTATCTTTTTGTAAGCATCATCTTGCTGTCCGCAATTTTAGTTTTAGTCGGTTTTATTGTCTTCCATTTCTACCATGGCCGAAAGCATCACAAAATTCTTCAAAAAGAAGTCAGGGAAGCAGAAGAATCCCTGCGCCGCGGTTTTGCTGTGTTAAAACATGATATTGAAACTGAATTAAGCGCAATCCGAAAATCCAAATTTAATAATTTGGGCAAAGAAAAAGAAACCCGTCTCTTAGAAGATTTGGCCATAATCCAACAGCGCATCGGAAAAGAAATCTGGGATGTGGAAAAAGAAATATGAACGAAGGAAATAAATGCTTTTTTACTGATGCGCCCATGATAGACAAGAGAACACAGCATTGAAAAAACATTGACAAGGTTTTTAGATTTGTTAACATTAAACATAGAGCACATTCGATATACTGACTGTCCAGAAAATTGTCCTTTGAGAGACGCAGGATAATTTTTTGGACGGCCGGTAGAGTATTGCGCACGCAATCAAAGTCGCTCGATGGGGGAGGGACTTTGTGAGGTTTCGCAGAGGGGCTTCTTGTCCGATGTTGGTTGTGGTGTGTGTTGCGCGTGTTTGATGCCACCCGTCTGCAAGTCCTCCTCTACCGGCTTGTCCACTTGTTCTTTTACAACTTTCTCCTATGTCAGCACTGACAAAGTGCAACTTGTACCGAAAGGTACGACTTCCACCTTGTCATTGCTTTCTCGTTTGGGTCACATCTCTTGTGACCCAGTTTTTTTACATAAAATTTTTGACTTGTGGCAATTTTTTTGGTATTATTTAAAGCAATACGGGCGCGTAGTTCAGTGGCACCCCGTCACATGACAGGGCTGATAAGACAGAAGAGGTTGAAAGTTAAAAAACGGGCGCGTAGTTCAGTGGCAGAACGCTGTCCTGATAAGACAGAGGTCGAAGGTTCGATTCCTTCCGCGCCCACACAACAAATAAATTATAATTCTATGATTTTTACACCGAAAACATACACAGTGGAAAGCGTAACCTCGGGGCACCCAGATAAAATGTGCGATCAGTTTTCTGATGCAATTTTGGACGAGTGCCTAAAGCAAGACCCAAATACGCGGGCGGGCATTGAAACATTCGGCAACCACGGGCTTTTGGTAATTGGCGGAGAGGTTACAACAAAGGCAGATTTTAACGCAGAGGAAATTGCCAAAAAAGTTTATAAAGAAATCGGATACGACAAAGATTTTCAGGTTGTTACGGGAATTATCAGGCAATCACCAGACATTGCGCAGGGAGTAGACACCGGCGGAGCCGGAGACCAGGGCATTATGTATGGCTACGCCACAGACGAAACTCCTGAATTTATGCCGTATTCGGTTGTAAAGGTTCACGAGCTGGCAAAGGGGTTGGAAAATTTAAGAAAGCAGGGCGGGGTTAGCTGGTTAAAGCCCGACGGCAAAACGCAGATTACAGTAGACGACGGAAAAATAAAAACTATTTTAATCAGCACACAGCACACCGAAGATGTCAGCCAGGAAGAAATCAAACAGACTTTAATTGAAAAATTGATAAAGCCGGTTATTGGAGATATTTCGGGAATTGAAATCTTGGTAAATCCAACCGGAAGATTTGTAATAGGAGCCGACGGATTTGAGGCAGATGCCGGTTTGACCGGAAGAAAAATTATTGTAGACACCTATTGCGGCTTGGTGCCTCACGGCGGAGGAGCTTTTTCCGGAAAAGACCCAAGCAAAGTGGACAGGTCGGCTGCCTATATGTGCAGGTTTGTTGCAAAAAACTTGGTTGCCAACGGATTTGCAAAAAAGTGCCTGGTTTCTGTGGCGTACGCAATTGGAAAAGCAGAACCGTTAATGATTGAGGCTTTAAATGAAAAGGAGGAAAGCTTGGCGGAGCTGGTGAAAAAGAATTTTGATTTCAGGCCGCAGGCCATCATTGAAAGGCTGGATTTAAGAAAACCGATTTATCTTCAAACAGCAGTATACGGCCATTTTGGAAAACCCGGGCTTCCTTGGGAACAAATTATTGACTTACAATTTAAGCCAATGCCAGAAAAACCGGCGGCCGTAGAGGAAAACGCATAAAAGAATAAAAGCCCCGCCGCGGCGGGGCTTTTTTGGTTGCGTAGAGCTTCTTAAAATAGTAGAATTGAGTAATTAAACACAATATTATATGAAATTTAATAATATTTTAAAATTGCTCGCCAGCATCGTAGTCTGTTTATTCGCCGGATATATCGGGTCTATTTTTACGGCTCCGGCAATTGGCGGATGGTACAAAACTTTGGTAAAGCCGGTATTTAATCCGCCGAATTGGATTTTTGCTCCTGTTTGGACTATTTTGTTTATTTTAATGGGAATTTCCTTATATCTTGTCTGGAATAAAAATTTTGAAATAAAAAATGAATTCAAAAATAAAAATTTAAAGGCCTGTAATTTTTTGTCAGAAAAATTTTGGAAAGGGGATTGGCAAAAAGCAAACATAATCATTATTTTTGCAGTTCAGTTGTTTTTAAATATTTTGTGGTCGGTAATATTTTTTGGCAGGCATTTGCCCGGAGTTGCATTTTTTGAATTGATAGCGCTTTGGTTCTCAATTTTATATACTATCATAAATTTCTACCGAGTCTCAAAAACCGCAGCATATCTTTTGCTCCCGTACATTTTATGGGTCTCCTTCGCCGGATTTTTAAATCTATTTATCTGGATATTGAACTAAATCAGATTAAATTCTAGTATTCAGGTTAACATTATGTTAACCTAGAATGCCATGGTTATCACGTGATAACCTGAAGTAAAATAAAAAACATGGATAGTCAAACAAAAAATTGCCAGAATTGTAAAAAGGACTTTGTCATTGAGCCCGATGATTTTGCGTTTTATGAAAAAATAAAAGTTCCAGCACCGACATTT
>CAYICD010000001.1:0-73549 GCA_964361855.1 uncultured Candidatus Saccharibacteria bacterium | reverse complement strand
CTAAAATGCAATTGGCAAGAATGTATTCCATACGAGCTGACCATACATTGGCCCAAATTTTAGTAAAAATGCCAATCAATCCCGATGCGATTAAGTGCTTATATCTTGGATCGGGCACGTCCATAATGTTAAAACTGACGGGAAATTCCATATCCGCGGGATTAAAATAAACCACATCATTCATTCGATGAGGAGGAATATTATCCAAAACTTCTTCAACAAACTCTCCGTGAGGATCAATAATGGCGAGCCCCTGCCCGTTATTGATGTCCTGCAAGGCCATATTCTTTAAAAAAGCTGTTTTACCAACTCCAGTTTTTCCGATTACATACATATGCTGGCGCCGATCAGCTCTTTTAATTCCGAATTTTTGTTCGCTATCGCGAAAGTTTGTTTTGGCAATAAAAGTTATATCTTTAGACATAAATTAAAACGTATTATTCCTCAACCGGCAAATTGGGCGGAGGTCCGCCTTTCTTTGATTCAACTTTACTCATAGAAGGAGAAAGCATCCCGGTGGTTCTCATCGGGAAATGAAATAAAGTCGCCAGTTCTTCTGTGCTAAGAATGGGATTAATGTTTTGCCCCAAGCCATTTGCCATTCTATCTGGAAACAAGGGTGCAAACCTTAAAACTGACATTCTGAACATTTTTCTTGCTCTTAAAAAAACTCTTCTTTTTCTCCAAAAATAGTGGACTCTTGGCCTTGTTTTGCCATTAAATCTGAAATGATTCAAGTTAGCAGTGGCAAAATGCCCCATATACGAGCGCATAATAATTCTGTTTGGAGCTTTCCAATTCTCACGTTTTGCAACATATACTCCCCTTATCGTTGTTCTATAAACAGGCCTTTTCATTTTATCGTCCATTTCGGTGATAATTTCTCTCTCGCCCGGAGTCAGCGATACTTTAAACTCGCCCGTTTCTTCGTCCTCTTCTAACGGCACCCAAGAATATTTAGCTGATTCTCCTTCGCCTTCTTTTTCGGGACCCATAATAAGTTCCTTAAAGGTATGCCCTAATTCTTCTAAAAATGTATGCTCTTTCTTTTCCGGGCGTTGTGCAATTTTATTAATTATCTTTTTCCCCTCTTCCTTCCAATCCGGCTCGTCGTGGTCTACGATTGGAACTGTAATAAACTGCACCCAATAATGCTCGCCCGGCCCCAGCTTTGACATGCCTTCAAGCAAGGCAAGAATCGGGTCTAATCTTTTTTCTTCAGCAGAAATTCTCTCACCTTGTGGCTCAAAAAACTTTTCATAAGTTTTTATAGGATAAGCATTGGCCCTATCAAGATACCAATCCTCTCCGTACATATCCCATTCATCATTGGGGACATTTTGCGGAACTAATTTTACGTAGTCTGATACTTCTTTAATTTCTATATCAGGATAGTGGGCATAAAGCGACATCTCAACGGTTGCGCGGTGTTGTTGCAAAAACCTCAAATAAAAATGGATTTTCCCTTCAATGGATGCCAATTCCCATGAGCACCAGTAGGGCCCGTTGGCCAATTCGCCGTCGCACCATACTTCGCGGAAATTTGCAACGTCCATTATAGGCCAAACAGCTGAAAACACATCTTCCATTGCTTTGATGGGGACCAAAATTTCTCTGGGCGGAGTCACTTCCAGCAAAACCCATTTTTGTTTTTGATAATCAAAATCCCAGTCAATCCACCAAAGATACAAAATTTTCAACTGCTTCCACAACATTATGGGCAGAAAAAACCACCACCAAACTCTTAAAAGGGGCACCCATAAAATAATCAAAAACAAAATCACCCACCAAAAAGGCGCCCAAAACATTTTTTCAACCCATTCCCACCAAAATAAATAAGGGGGTAATTTCATGTTAAATTCCGATTAATTTAACTAGCTCCGGCAAATATTGCAAAATTAAAGATAAAACAGAAATAATTAAAAATCCTGTCAGGAAAAATTCAAATGCAAAAATAAACGGCACAACAACAAAGCTGGTCGCTTTATGATGCCAATAATAAATAAATGAAAAAAAGATAATATAAAAAACCGCGGTCAGAGCCAATAAAATGTAAAGCAAAATAAAGAAGTAAATCATACTATTTTACATTAAATAATTATACCTCCTTTAAAACGCGCAAGCAAGGCAGCCGTGTTTACTAAAAAATTATTTTGTGATAGTAAGACATATGCGCCTCGTTGGCGTTTTTGATAACAGTACCTTGATTTTGTTAACCAATCCTCTAACTATACGGTGATTACATGGTGATGATTAAGAATGTAAAATTCAGGTCCGCGTTCGTGGCTGCCGGAGCAAACGGATTTGCTGGCGAAGGATACAGGCACCACAAGCTCCTTCGGCCTTTTGGCCACACATTTTTGCGCTGTACTCCGGTCAGCAAGACAACCACTTTTCCTCCGCGCGAGGGAAACATACCAATGCGAGAGGACGGCATCACGCCAAAGGAGTTTTCTCCAAAGTGCATACTGCCCAACTTGGAGTTTAAGCATTTGCCGCTTTCGCTCAGGATGTTTATTCGCGGCTATATGCTCAATGCCGTTGGCCTTTCGGGCCCCGGAGCAAAGGCCTTGCTCGAAATGGGCATTTGGCAGAAAATTGAGGAAAATCATTTTCTGTCTTTTATGTCTGTTGCGACAACGCCGGAAGAGAGGCTGGACGAACTTAAAAAATTTGTTCAGCTTTTGATGCTTCATCTGCCTGATTTCAGGGCGCGCATCGGACTCCAAATGAACTATTCGTGCCCCAACGTGGGGCTCGACCCAAGCTTGCTGGTTGACGAAGCGATAGCGGGCCTCAATGTTGCCTCAGAGTTGGACATTCCGCTGATGCCAAAATTCAACCTTCTGGCGCTGCCGAAAGCCGTGGCTAAAATTTGCGAAAACCGGCATTGCCACGCAATTTGCTTTCCTAATACCGTTCCGTTTGGCAAGCTGCCAGACAGGATAGATTGGAAAAAGCTATTTGGCTCTGACGTTTCGCCGCTCGCCGAGTTCGGCGGAGGCGGATTATCTGGCGCGCCACTTATGCACCTTACAAAAGAGTGGTTAGAAGATGCAAGACATGCCGGTGTCAGAAAACACATCAACGCCAGTTGCGGGCTCGGCCCGCGCGATGTCCGAACGCTTTATTACGCTGGGGCAGATTCTGTTTTTTTGAGTTCTATTTCCACGCTTCGGTTTTGGAGGATGAAATCCACCATCAGAGAAGCCCACCTGCTTTTTGGAGACTGAGGTGCAAAATGAGTGCAAGAATAATCAGCATCAGAAAAGGCATGGATGCCCACTGCCATTTCCGAACAGGCGAAATGCTAAAATCGGTAGTTGGATTCACGGCAAGAAGCTTTGAATATGCTGTCGCAATGGGCAATACGACGCCTGCAGTTAAGACAGCTGGAGATACGGAAACCTATGGGCAGGAAATACTTTCTGCTGTGCCATCCGGCGTTAAGTTTTCGCCGGTGATGACCATAATGCTAACCAAGTCCACGTTTCCGCGGACCGTCAGAAAAGCCGCAGAACTGGGATTTGTGGCGCTAAAATACATCCCCGAGGGCGTGTCCACCAATTCAGAGGAAAGCGTTCCGTTTGAGCAGCTCCACCTTTTTTATTCTGTGCTGGAAGCCGCTCAAGAATGCAATATGCCGTTTGTAGTGCACTGGGAATTGCTGTCTGATGGCAAGGGCAAAAAGTTGCCGGAAATCGCCCGCGAACTATGGGCTATCCGCTACCTTGACAAGATAGCAAAGCTTTTCCCGAAACTCCGGATTACAGCAGAGCACGCCAGCACCAGACAGATGATTCAGTACGTAAAACAGGCTCCGCTGAATGTTCGCGCAACATTGACCATTCATCATGCTACCATAACTTACGACGATGTTTGCGATGGCAATGGTGGCATCTACAACCCCCATAACTATTGCAAACCTATCGCAAAAAGGCCAGCGGATAGAGCCGCTGTTGTGGAGGCGATGATTAGCGGCGACCCGCACTTCTTCTTTGGCTCAGATTCAGCGCCGCACCTGATAAGCGCCAAAGAGAAAATCCCCCCGGCCGCGGGAATCTTTTCTGCGCCGGTCATTGACTCTTTGCTGCTTGAGCTTTTTATGGCGAACAACGCGCTGAACAGGCTGGATAATTTCCGCGCCGGATTTGGTCCGGAGTTCTACGGCCTACCCAGGTGCACAGAAACCATTGAACTGATTGAGGAAGATTGGACGGTCCCGCGAGAATTCAACGGAATCGTTCCTTTCATGGCGGGCAAAACTCTGCACTACAAAGTTGCAGAGTAGGCCTCGCTTGCGGTTGCCGACACCAACCGTTTTTTTTATAACAAAAAATCCCGCAAGGCGGGATTTTTTGGTTAGAGGTTTTTATGCTGTCTGGGTTTTTCCTTGCGCGCCCTTTAAGCCATAATTTCCTCTTTCGTCTTTGTGAAAATAATTTTTGTTGTTTAAGTTCATCAACACAGTGTTCTTTGCAACTAATCTTTGCAAAAGTACTTGTTTTACAATTTCATCCTTATCCAACGATGTTTTATTTTCGCTAAGCACTTTGGTAATTATGTCTTTGATGGTTCCCGGAACATACCCCCATTCAGACAATGCATAAGTTCCCCTGCCCACCAATACAAACCTTCCGTCTTTTATCAATTCATTGTGAACTGTTTGGGGATAGGTTTTCTTGTTTGGCTGGTTGTATTCAAAAGAATCAATCAACTTTGCGACCTCTGTAAAGTGCAAGGGTTTTCCGTGCTTTTTGAAAACCAAATAAGCTTTGTCTTTTACTCCCCTTGGTTTTATTTCAGGCCAGTCTGAAAGCCCGATTTTTCCATCTCTGCTTTCCTGAATTCTTTTTGAAACCAAAAGCAAAGAACTTAAATTTCCGTTTGAGGCAAATTTTGCATGGAATTCCTGTTTTGGCAGGGTTTTGCCATAATTTGCAAGCTGGGAAATCAAAGAATCTAATTTTTCTTTAACTTCTGTTTTCGGATTTTTCAAGGTGGACCAATAAGAATAATAATCTTTCTTTTCTGAAACTTTTGAAAACTGTTCTCCAATGGTCAATAAAAACAAAACATATGGCTTTTGTTTCTTTTCGCCTAATTCATCTAAAACAGCGTCCTCTTTTTTAAAGCCTCCGTTTTTTTCAAAATACAAAGCCAGGTCGGCGCATGCGTTTTGCAATGCAGAACCATTCTGTTTTCTAATATATGTAAAACCAGCTTCCTCGATTTGACGGACTCTTTCACGGGTTATGCCAAGGTCTTTTCCAATGGATTCCAAAGTTTCCGGCTCTTCTGCATTTACCCCAAACCTTCTATCCAAAATGTCTTTGGTCTTTTCTGAAAGACCTTTGGTGAACCTTGCATATAATTGAGAATAATTAGTTTTTTCCATGTAATTTGGGCAAAATGCCCTTATTTAGCTTTATAAGGGTAGTTTACCATATTTAATTATTCGTGTCAAGCCCTTCGCCTCTCGTCCCACGTTCTCCAAGAAACCAGCAAGGGAGATGCAATAAATATTGAGGAATAAGCTCCTGAAGTTATGCCGATTATCAGGACCAGGGAGAAAGACCGCAGAGTTTCGCCACCGAAAAAGTAAAGCGAAACCATTACCAGCAAAACCGTAGCAACTGTTGAAATTGACCTGCCGATTGTCTGGTTTAAGCTCCAGTCAACAGTTGAGGCGAACTCGCCCATTCCCTTTCTCAAGATGTTCTCTCTAATTCTGTCAAAAATAACAATTGTGTCATGTACTGAAAAACCTAAAATTGTAAGCAAAGCTGCAACAATTGGAATTGTGATTTCAACGTTATAAAATTTTCCCAAAACAGAAAAGACTCCCAATGGAATTAAAATGTCATGGAACAGAGCGATTAAAGAGGTTATTCCGTATTTCCATGAAGCAACCGGCTTTGAAACTTTTCTGAAAGCAAAAGCAATGTAAATTGTAATTGCCAAAAGCGCCAAAAAAATTGACAGCTCTGTTTTGTTTCTCAACTCCTGGCCAATGGACGGGCCGATATATTGAAAACTTTTTTCAGTGGTTCCTGAAAGTGAATTAAGTTTTGCTATAATCTGCTGGTGGGTTGCCTCGTCGATTCCGCGAAACTGCATGACTGCGCCGTTAGCTCCTGTTGGTTTTACAATTATTTCCCCCAGCTTTAAATCTGCCAAACTTTTTTGTATTGCTTCGTTTGCGGGCCTGTTTTGAAAATCAACTTCCATGTTGCTTCCGCCGGTGAACTCAATGCCGAATTTCAAACCGAACACGAATAAAGAAACAACCGCGGCAATAATTAAAAGGCCCGAAATTATATAATAAACTGTTGAATATTTTGTGAATGGAAAATTCATTTTTTATAATATCCACTTAAATTTTTCCGCCCAGTTGCCGACAAAAACCATCAAGAAAATTCTTGTTATAAAAATTGCAGAGAAAAGCGAAACAATAATGCCCAAAGATAAGGTCAAAGCAAACCCCTTGATAAATGATGTTGCAAAAGTAAACAAGATTGCGCAAACAATTAAAGAGTTAAAATTGCTGTCTCTGATTGACGGCCAAGCTCTTCTAAAACCCTCGTCAATTGCGCCGCCAATTCCTTTTCCGGCTTTTAGTTCCTCTTTCATTCTGGCGAAAATCAAAATGTTTGCATCAACCGCCATTCCAATGGAAAGGACAAAGCCTCCAATTCCAGCCAAGGTTAATGTCACGGGAATTAACTTGAACAAAGCCAAGGTTATTGCCACATAAATTACAAGGGCAAGCGAAGCCAAAAGCCCCGGAAGCCTGTAAAACACCACCATAAAAATAACTACTGCCAGAAGGCCGAACAGGCCCGCTACAAGCGATTTTTGAAGGGAAACAGCTCCCAATGTGGGCCCCACCGTTTCCTGGGAAATTGGAGCCCCAATTTTTACCGGCAAGGCTCCGGAGTTCAACCTCCTTGCAATATCATTGGCAGTTTTTGTGTTCATGTCTCCGGTGATTACAGCCTTTCCTCCGCCAATTTTTGCCTGCACGATTGGCGCATACGAATCGGAGGCATCAATTTTCCCGTCGCCGGTTGTGTCTATAATAGAAGCTCCGTCTAAATAAATCGCCAAAGGCTTTCCGATGTTTCTGCCGGTTATATTTTCAAATATTTTTGCGCCGTCATCATTAAACTGAAGCTGGATTTCGGGCTTATAAGTTGTTGGGTCAAAAGTTACGTTGGCTGATTTTAAATATTTTCCGGTCAAATCTGTGGGTTTATAATACGGGTTCTGCAAGGCCAGCTGCCAGTCTTTTATTTTTGTAATATCTTCTTTTTTATTTTGAGCGTCTTGCGCTTCTTTTATTTTGTCTGTAATTGTTTTTGTTTCTTCGGCTGTCCTTTGTTCGTCAAACTCCAAATAAGGGGTCTGCCCTATCATTTGAATTGCCTGTTCTACATTTGTAACTCCCGGCAGCTCAACGACCAGTCTGTCTTGCCCCTGAATCTGCACCACCGGCTCTGAAACTCCAAACATGTTTACCCGCCTTTCAATTACGTCTCTTAAACCCGCCATAGCTCCCGATTTATCTTGCACGGTGCTCAAATCGGCCTGGTAAACCAAGTTGACTCCGCCCTGTAAATCAAGCCCCAAAATATAGGGCTTTTCCCAAAAGTGGGGCAAGGTCCATGAAAGCTTCTGGTTTAAAAAATCTATGCCTTTGTTAAAATAATTCGGGTATGAAAAGAGACCGGCAACAACTGCCAAGATTATAACGCCGATAAATATATAATGTTTCTGCGCCATTTATGAGTTTTGTATAATATAAGTATTATATATCTGCTTTCTGAAATAGTCAACTGTTTCATAAAAACAAAAAATCCCTGCGACGCACGTGTCGCAGGGTATAAAATTAGGAATCATCCGGAGGCACAAGACTCTCGATCGAAACCTCTCTGTCTTTGTCCGACGGATCCAGTAAACGGCTCCAATCGACATCAGCGGCCGAAGTAGCGCCTTGCCGTTCAGCCTCGCGCTGACAAGTGATGCAGTACGTGGCGTAAGGCAAAGCATTTAGGCGCGCCGGCGGAATGTTGGCTCCGCAACCTTCGCAGACGCCGAATCGGCCCTCTCTCGTGCGCTCCAGCGCGCACTCAATCTGGCGCAATTTATGGCTTTCCCCTTCCGCCAGTCGCGAGCTGACCTCGTGCTGGACAGAAACCAGTGCCCCGTCAACCATGTCTCCGGGGACATGCGCGCCCAGTTCTGCTAACGAGCTCAAGTCGCCCGCCAGCGCCTTTTGCAAGGCGACGCGCCGCCCAAGCAGGTTCTGGCGCATAACCAATATCGCGTCTTTACGGCTCATAGGTCACCTCCCTTTGAACTAATCCATGCCTTTTGTTAAAAAACTGCCCCATTTAATTCTAATACTTTCCAAAATTTTGTCAAGGCTTCGAAGAACTCGACGCAAACAAAAAACTGCCCCTTTCCGGCAGTTTCTATAATTTTTCTAAAATTTTGAGTTCCAATTTATCTGTCTCGGTGTCGTACATTGCGAAAGTTGGTTTGAAAAACTGGCCTGCCACTTCACCTGGGTTTATAAACCGGCAGTTCCCCTTCTTCTCCTCCCATGGCCGGTGAGTGTGGCCATAAAAAACAATGTCGTTTTTTCCGCTTTCTGCCAGCTTTAATGCCAAATTGGGAAAGTGGGCAAAACCAATTTTCTTTCCGCCAATTTCCAATTCCATGGTCGGGGGAATTTCCAGGCCGTGATCGGCATTCCCTTTTACATATTTTATATCGCCCTGAAATTTTTTCTGCGCATTATCAATAATTTCCTGGCTGGAAATATCTCCGCAATGTAAAATCTGCTGGATGCCCTCGCCCTCCAGCCAGTTTAAAATTTTCTCGTAATTTTTCCAATTATTATGCGTGTCTGAAACAATCGCAATCTTCATATTATGACTCGTCTAAAATAATTTTGTCTTTAAACTTTCCCCTTTCTTCTGCCTTTTTATTTTTTACTTTTTCTAAATTTTCTTTATCAAACTTCTTAAAATCGCAAATTGCTTCAACAACTTCTAAAATATCTGCCATTTCCTCAATGCTTTCAGCTTCCATAAACTCTTTTACTTCTTCCTGCAATTTTTCTTTTAACTTCTGCCAATATTCTGTGTCATCTGCAATATGCACAATTGCGTTTCCGCCCTTACTTTTTATATATTCGGGAATTTTATCCCGAACTAATTTATTGTATTTCATATTTGTTATATAATCTTTATTTTTTTCTATACTATTTTAGACTCTCATATTCTCAAGAATGTGAGAATTAAAACTACGATGCGTTTTACAGTTTCTTAAAATCCTCAATAAATTTTACAAAAATTTTCCCGGAAGGAGATAATGAATGTAAAATTGCCCGACCGCTATAATTTTTGTCTACCAAACCAGCGCTAGCTAATTTTAGCGTGTGCCCGGAAATAGTTTTAAAATTACAATCTAAATTTTTCGCAATATCATCTAAAGTTATGCCCTCGCTTTTTGAAATTAAAAGCAGAATATCTATTCTTCTATGGTTTGAAATTCCTTTTAGATGCTTTTCTATTTGTTTTGAATTTTTCATAATCTTATTGTGCAACACTCCGACATTCTCGAGAATATAAGAGTGTTATATTAACCGTTAACTTCCGATGTATTTAAATCGCGGGAGTTTTTTCCCGCTGAATTTAACTTCTTCTAAAAACATCTTTACGGGTCTTACCCAAACATCACCCTCGCCATAAAGCGCCTTATAAACAACAAACTCTTCCAGTGTTTCAGAATGTTTTGCAATGTGCAAAGCTTCATACTGCCCGCCTTTATAATGTTCGTATTTGCCTAGTTTTATTATTCCGTTCATTTTACGCTTACGCAATTATTAAAATCATTTATTTCCTGATTATACTGCGAAATTAAACTTTTTGTTTCATTTGCCAAAGGATTGTACTGCCCTACTAACTGATTATATTCGTCCACTAAAATATTATATTGAGCAGACCTTCTGTTTGTGTTTTCAATTTCCGCTTTTTTCTGGTCAATATCTAAAGAAAGCTGATCTAATAAGATTTTATCAGCATCAATTTTATTTTTTAAAGCATTGTCTGGCGCAGGGCAGCTTGAAACGGGCAAACCAAATTCCTGAACGCCAATCCAAACCGTTTCTCCTTTGTAAGTTCCTTTTATAATAGAAACTCCAATTTCTGTGTATCTGTTATTTAAAATATTTGCCCTATGTCCGGGGCTGTTCATCCAATCCTGCACCACCTCTTTTTCTGAGGAAAAATTCCCCAAGATCAAATTTTCACCCGCTAGTATATAGTCATACCCGTAATTTTGCACCAATCTTCCCGGGTCAACTCCCGAGGGCGACGTATGCTCAAAATATTGATTTTTGAACATATCATTGGCCTTTGCCATTGCTGCCTGGCTAAGCTTTGCATTTTCCTTTAAAGCCGGCAAATTGGCGTTCTGCAACCGCTGTAAATTGGTTTCTGCAATAATCCTGCTTTTCAGCAAAACAACGTTGCTTTCAGCCCCGCCTGCATTTAACGGCGGGGGCGTCAGCAGTTCTTTCTGCACTTCTGCCACCAATTTCCCAATGTCTGTTTTTTGAAAACTATTTATGCCTGCGTTTAAATTATCGTAAAATCTTATCGCGTCGTTTTTGAAATAAACGCCGGCCCCGAAAGCCGCAATTATCAAAATAAAAATAATCAACCCTTTAAATTTCATTGTAATTTTTCTAATTTAACGCCTATTAAGCGAATTAATTTTTGACGGGGGTTTTTTCTGCGGTCTAAATACGGCAGTAATAATTTTAGAGTTTCCAGTTCAAATTCTTTTTCGCTATTAGTTGGTTTTTTAAGGGTTTTGGCGGTAGTTTTTGTCTCAAAATCAGAAAACCTTACAGTAATGCCCACTGTTTTGAAGGTTTCAAAATCGCTTTCTTTAAATCTTTTAAAAACGCTTTTTTGCAAATCAGAGAAAACCTCTCCTATATAACTTGCATCCAAACTGTTTTGTTCAAATGTTCTCTGCTCTCCAACGGATTTTGCCTCTCTTTCTTCAACAATCGGCGAATCATCAATGGCTCTTGCTTTATAGTATAAATCTATGCCCCATTTTCCAAGAAGCTCGCGCAATTCTTCTTTTGAAAATTTCTTTAAATCTTTAACTATTTTGATTCCTATATCGTTAAACTTTTGCTCGGTTTTGGGGCCGATGCCAGGAATTCCACGGATAGACAACGGTTCCAAAAATTTTTCTGAATCTCTTCCTTTCACAACCATTAATCCATCGGGCTTTTTTATTCCTGCAGAAATTTTTGCAATTAATTTATTTGGCCCAATTCCCACTGAACAAGTAATTTTCAATTTTTCCTTTATATCCTTTTTTATTTTTTTACAAATTCCTTCCGCCTTTTTAAAATTTTTTGCAAAAGATAAATCAAAATAAAATTCGTCTATGCTGGCAGGTTCCACAACCTCAACGTATTTTTTAATAATTTCAAAAATCTCATCATGAGCCTTTCCATATCTTTCAAAATCCACCGGTAAAAATACAACTTCGAGCTTTCCTTCGGCTTTGGCTTTTTGCGATAATTGCCAAGCCCAAGAAATTGGCAAAGCAGAATGTATTCCATATTCGCGCGCTTTATAATTTGCAGTTGAGACAACGCCTCTGCCTTTTCCTTCTTTTGGGTCAGAACCCACGGCAATCGGCTTTCCGGCAAAAATGGGGCTTTGCGCCTCCTCCAACGAAGCAAAAAATGCATCCATATCAAGGTGCGCTATAATCCTCATGCTATCTTTTTCGCGCCATTAAACGTTGGTGCTCTTCTGTATTTAACATTCCGCATTTCTTCCATTTTTTATTTGAACCGCAGGGGCATGGATCGTTTCTGCCAACTTCGCCGCTGCCTTTTGAGACAACATTTTGAGATTGTGACTGATTCTGCTTTTGTAAACTTGCCTGAAAAATAGAATGGGCAATATTCTCGTGAATCATGCCCAACAACTGCTGGAACATTTTGTGGCCTTCGTTTTTATATTCAACCAAAGGGTCCTGGCCTCCATAAGCTCGCAGTCTTACAGAGTCTCGCATGTGCTCCATGTCTGACAAATGATTTTGCCAAAGCGTGTCTAAAACTTTCAAGCAAACGAATTTTTCCGCGGCCCTCATGTTTTCACCGCCGATTTCTGTTTCTTTTTTATTATAGTCTTCTTCCGTAAAACCCGCCTTCTTTATAATTTCCAGCATTTTATCTTTCAAATCCTGACTCTCCAAAAATTCTTTTCTTCTTTTGTAAATTATTTCTCGGTGTTTGTTCATTACGTCGTCGTACTCTAACAAATGATGCCTTGCATCAAAGTTAAAGCCCTCAATTTTTCCTTGAGCAGATTCTAAAGCTCCCGAAATCATATTTGCCTGAATCGGCTCGTCTTCGGGCACTTTTAAAGCTGTCATTAAATTTTTAATTCTGTCTCCGCCAAAAATTCTCATTAAGTCGTCTTCCAATGAAACAAAAAATTGTGTTGACCCGGGGTCGCCCTGTCTTCCCGACCTTCCTCTCAATTGATTATCAATTCTTCTTGCTTCGTGCCTTTCGGTTCCAATTACGTGAAGTCCTCCGGATTTTTTAACTTCTTCTGCCTCTTTTTCGTTAATTGGATTTCCGCCGAGAATAATGTCAACTCCACGGCCTGCCATGTTAGTTGCAATTGTTACAGCTCCTTTTCTTCCGGCCTGGGCAATAATTTCTCCTTCTCTTTCGTGGTTCTTGGCATTTAAAATTTGGTGGGGAATTCCCTGAATTTCTAAAACCTTTCCTAAGTATTCATTTTTTTCAACAGACCTTGTGCCCACCAAAATCGGCTGGCCGATTTTATGAAGCTCTTTTATTTCTTTTACCAGCGCCATAAATTTTCCAGCTTCAGACTTGAAAACTTTATCTGGTAAATCCTGCCTTATCATTTCTTTGTTGGTTGGAATCACAACAACCTCAAGCTTGTAAACTTTGTCTAATTCTTCGGCTGAAGTTAAAGCGGTTCCGGTCATACCTGCAATTTTTTTGTACATGCGAAAATAATTTTGGAAAGTAATTGTGGCAAAAGTTACGGATTCCGGCTTTACTTGGACCCCCTCTTTTGCTTCAACCGCCTGATGCAACCCGCCAGACCATCTACGGCCCGGCAAAATTCTTCCGGTAAATTCATCAATAATTAAAATTTCTCCGTTTTTTACAACATAATCTCTGTCTTTTAAAAATAAAGTTTTAGCCCTTAAAGCAGATTCTAATTGGTGAGTTACAGCAATATCATTTTCAGCCCAAGGGTCATCTCCCAATTTTTTTACAATTTTATCCTGGCCTTCTTCTGTAAAATTTACTGTTTTTAATTTTTCGTCTAACGTGTAATCTCCGTGCCCTGAGCCTGCCGAAGGGTTTTCTTTCTCTAAATTTTCCACAACTTTTGCAAACTCATAATATTTGTCTGTTGCGTCTTCTTCGGCGCCAGAAATAATCAGTGGAACGCGCGCCTCGTCAATTAAAATTGAATCAACCTCGTCAACAATGGCATAGTTGTGTCCCCTCTGAACCTGCTGGGAAAGTTCGTAAACCATGTTGTCTCTCAAATAATCAAACCCAAATTCATTGTTTGTGCCATAGGTAATGTCGGCCTTATAAGCCTCTTTCCTGTCTACTGGCTTTAAATAATCAACCATAACTTTGAATGACCCAAGCAAATCGCGGGCCTGATCTTTTTCAGTATTTTTATATTCTCTGTCGTAAACATATCCTGATTCGTTTACAATGCATCCCACAGACAACCCCAGAGCGTCATAAATCTGCCCCATCCAAACCATGTCTCTTTTGGCCAAATAGTCGTTCACAGTTATAACGTGCACCCCGTGGCCTGTTAATGCGTTTAAATAGGCGGGCAGCGTGGCTGCCAAAGTTTTACCCTCGCCGGTTTTCATTTCAGCAATTTTGCCCTGGTGCAAAACAATGCCTCCAATTAGCTGGCTGTCAAAATGGCGCTGGTTTAAAGTCCGTTTTCCGGCTTCCCTGACCAACGCAAAAGCCTCTGGCAGAATATCGTCCAGAGTCTCCCCCTTGGTTAATCTTTCCTTAAGCTCTGCTGTTTTATCCTTAAGCTCCCAGCCCGAGGCTGGTCCGCCTTGGGCGGAAAAAGAATTTATTTTTTTAATTGTGGGCTGGAGATTCCTAATATATTTTTCATTCGGATCTCCAAAAATTTTACTAAAAATTGACATATCTTTGATACCTCTTTTATATATCTTTTGGGCGTAAAATAAAAGGGCTTGAAGCCCTTTGCTCAAAAACCAACTGCCCAAGATTTTTTACCGTAATTCTTTTAATTTCCTTATTTTTCTATCGTGCAGGGCAATTTTTTTCCCTTTATACTTCTCAATTTCTTTCTTCAGTTCTTTTTTTACCAAGACAATTGCTTTGCTCGGCATATCTGCTTTTGCCCGCGCCACAATCATTTTCTTTCCAGGAAGCTGAAGCTGGGCTTTTGCCAGGTATATATTCCCCGATTTATGGTGCTTCGTTTCTTTTTCTATTTCCACGAACACTTCAGCCAAAGTTTTGCCGACACCTGAATCGTCTTTCAGAACATCTATAAATTTTTTCAGACCCAATATTTTTTCTTCAATAAAATCCTCCAAAGCTTCGCTTGACTCTAAATTTTTTGTTTTTATAATTATTTTCATATATTTATATATACTACGAAATTTAATAAATTTAAAATCCAACAAGCTGTACTTCTGTTTCCAAATCTATGCCAAAAGTTTTTTTCACTTTTTGCTTTGCCAATTTTATTAAGGCTAAAACATCTTTCGCTTTTGCCCCGCCTAAATTAATTATAAAATTTGCATGCTTTTCTGAAATTTGGGCTCCCCCGACTTTTTTGCCTTTCAGCCCGCACTTTTCAATCAGCGAGCTGCTGCGAATCACTTCGCCGTTGTTCTCCGGGTTTACAAAAACAGAACCGGCTGACGGAAAATTTAACGGATGGTTTTTCTTTCTATGATTTATGTATTCGTCAATCTTTTTTTGGATCTCCTTTTGGTTCCCCTTTTTTAATTTCAAAACCGTTGAAATAATAATTAAGTTTTTATCTTTTTTAAAAATGCTGTTCTTTAAAGAAAACTGGCACTGTTTTTTTGATATTTTTTTAAATTTTAACGCATCTGTATCCATGGCTTCCACAGATTCCACAAAGTCTGACATGCGAAACCCAAAAGCCTGGGCATTTCCGTATATTGCGCCCCCCACAGTGCCGGGAATCCCGGCCGACCACTCCATGCCAGACAAAGACTTTTTTGCTGTTAAATATGAAAACTTCGTCAGGCCCATCCCGGCTTCAACATAAGCCTTATTCTTTTGGAAATTAAAGCTAGAAAATTCAGGTTTTACAACCAGCCCCCTAAAACCCTTGTCTGAAACCAATAAATTACTGCCTCCGCCAAGTATAAATATTTTTAATTTTAATTTTTTAGCCGATTCTATTACGCTTGCCAAATCTTCTTTTGTTTTTGCAATAAAAAAATATTTGGCCGGTCCGCCAATTTTAAATGTCGTATAGTCTTTCAGCAAAATATTTTTTTGAATATCCGGCAAATCCTTTTTCAGTTTTTCAAAAACATTATCTTTCATCTAAAAACTGCTAACCGCTGGCTAGCAGCTTGTTTATTTTTGCCCTGGTCGAACTTCCAACAAATCCTGTACCCGTTGAAAGACCCACGGGAGTTAAAATTTCAGAAGCGTACTTTTCCTGAAATTTTATTACCGCCGCTTTTGTTAAATTTCCAAAAAATCCTGTTACATGGCCTTCAGGATATATGTCCGTGCCCTGATCTTTTAAAAATTGCTGCAGACATTTTACTTCATTGTTGTTTTGAATCCCCAGAGATAAGTCACTGTTCAGCTGGGGGCAAAAAACGTTGCCTGCTGGCTGGCTGCCGCCGTTTCTTTGAGCTAAAATCGCGGCAATCTGCTTTTTGAGAGAATCAATCCGAGCTAAAAGTTTTTGTATTTGCACCTGGTCTTCCGCCGGCGCCTCGTCTTGCGCAGTAACCGACCAGCTAAAAGAATAAAACGGCTCGCTGCCCTGCTGCAGAGATTCATTTTGAATGCTTGGCAATATAAAAAGAGACGCGTTTTCTGTTGCAAAATTACTGACGTTAATTTCGCCACGGCCATATTTGTCCAGCGTTAAAAAATTGACAGCATATAAACCGCTGGTGTTTTTTACGATGTAGGGCACTTTAAACGAGTCTCCGCTACCGCTGGTGAATTTTAAAGTTAATGTCCCTTTGCCTCCGATTATTTTATACCAGCTTCCAGACCAGTTTTTTGTAGCTCCTCCGATGCTCAGAATGCTTTTCGGCACCGATGGCAAAACATTAATTTGGGGAATAACCCGAATATTATTCAGATTTTGGCTGGAATAACAATAATTTTTTCCGGCAGTACAGTCGTTAATTAAAACTGTTATCGTCCAATCGGTGAATATCTGGGAAAAATTTTTGTCAAAGCCATTTTTCAAAAGAGCATAGTTTATGCTGCCTATGCCAACCTTGCTTGACCTGAGTGAATCGGAAAGAATTTTAACGCCGTAATGGTCAACTAAATATTGGATAAAAAGATTGTCGACGCCGTAATCAGCCGGAATGTTTTGCCATTCAATCAAGGGGTCGTTTGGAGTATCCAAAAAATTTTTGACTCTTTTCTGCAGGTTGCTTCCGTCAAAAACCGAGTCGTATCCGCAGAGCGTAGGAGCGTACTCCGCCCTTGCCTCGTCCAGCCAAATATCTTCGCTTACGCCCCGAATCTGATCCTTTTGATTATAAGTGATTAAATGCATCAATTCGTGTGCTAAAAAGCTTTTGGCAAAAGATGTATTAATAAACTTTGAATTAAGGTAAACCATTTCCCTTTCGTTGGAATTTGGCACAGCCAATCTTTGCATTTCATCTTTTGATGCAAAATATCCTCCGGCATCCGACTGCATAGGATGGATTAAAACCGTAACTCTAACGTCCTTATCAATGCCGGGGCGCCACTCCAACCCGAAATTTGATATTAAGGTCGGATAAATGTTTGAGTGAAATTCTTTTTCTAAAGCGTCTAAAGATGCCAGTACCGTGTTTTTCTCAGCTTCGTTTATGGACTCCCACCACTGTTTGTCAACGTAAAAATAGGCGTCTTGGCCTACTTTTTCTAAAACGGCGGGAATTCTGTCCCGCTGGGAAGAATCATAGTTTGAATCAATAAAAAAATTTGCCGTCTGCCCCAAAACGTCAGATTGGGCGCGAGCCGGCGTGCAAAATGCCAATGAAAAAAGCAGCGCTCCAGAAAATAAAATTATTTTAGATTTCATTTGCATATTTGTTATACTATCATAATAAATTAGACAATCAAATGGTTGTAATATTTTTTATCTTCCAAATTTTCAAACTTGCCGCTTTTTATCGCATCCCTTATCTCAATAATCCCGTCTTTCACGTTTTTCTTAGGTTCAAAATTCAAAATTTTTTCTATCTTGGTAAAATCTACCTTATAATTTCTCTTGTCTGCCACATCGTTTATTGTTTTAATCTTTACCGACGGAATGCATTCTTTCACCAGGATGCCAACCTGATTAATGGTATAATTTTCGTTATTATTTCCAACATTAAATATTTGATTCCCCACTTTTTTTAATGGCGATTTCAAAACCATCAAAATTGCTTTGCACAAATCGTCTGTATGGATCAATGGCCTCCATTGCTCTCCCCCGAAAATAGTTATCTCTTTTTCCTTTACAGCTTTCTTCGTAAGAGTATTTACTACCAAATCAAACCTCATTCTGGGAGAGAGGCCGTAAACAGTTGAAAACCTTAAAATTGTAGGGCTGAAGTCTTTATCAATTAATTTTATCAACTCCCTTTCTGCATAAATTTTTGTCTCTCCGTAAAAATCGACCGGGAATAATTTCGAACCCTCTTTAGAAATTATATCTTCCTCGTTTTGCCCGTAAGTGCTGCAGGTAGATGCTTGAATGAATCTTTTTATGCCATATGCCTTGCATAGTTTTGCCACATATAAAGCGCCCAGATAATTGGTTTTTATCGCAACATCTTTCTGGCAGACGCAGGCGGGTTCGCCAACAATAGCCGCAAGATTGATAACTGCGTCCACGTCAGATATATTCCTGACAAAAGCTTCCTTGTCAAAAATGTCTGCTTTAATGAGCTGGAAGTTGGGGTTGCCAAGTAATTCCTCTAAAGAGTATGCGCCAAATAATAATTTATCAAGAACTTTTACATTATAACCCTCTTTCAACAGCTGCCTGGTTAACACCGAACCTATGTAGCCCGCCCCGCCGGTAATTAATACGTTCTTAACTTCTTTTTCGTCAAAAATTTCTTTTGCTGACGACAAAGAAGAATCTTCAACAAAAGAAGGCAATAATTCTGATTTAAAAATTTGCCAATAGACTCTTTTAGAAAAACGCAAAAGACTTATAAAGAAAAAAAGCAATATAGCATACAAAAAAACTATGAACCTGGAGAACCCTTCAAAATAAATCCAGTTTCGGAAGGCAAAAAGAGCCGCTCCAATTGTAAGCCCCGATATAACCACTGCTATAAACATATTAGGCAAATCGGTTAAGCTCACGTATTTCCAAGAAATCCGGTATAACCCCTGCGACACAAAAATTGGCATTGTCAAAAATAAAGCGAGAATCGTAAGGGCATAAAAATTGTCCATTCTTTCAGGAGGAATTTTTCCGTCGAATCTTAGAACAAAAGACAGCCAAACCGATATAATAATTAAAAAAACATCAAGCACCGCAAAAATGATGCGCGGATGGTTTTTCAATTTTTCAACTAAAAATTTCATAAAGAAATATTTTTCAATTGGTCAAATGGTATATATTTTTCTCTGGTCCCCCTTGGAACAATTCCTTTATTAAACGGGATGGGAGAAACAACTTTTTCGCCGTAAAGTTCTCTTCTTATCAATGTGTCTATTTCGTTAAATCCTACCATTGCTCTCATTATAGATGTGCCCGAAAGCCGCGGATTTATTTCAAAGACATAAAAACCTTTTTCCGTATTTCTCCCCTGTATATTTATAGGGCCTGTGGAATTTATTTTTTGAGCTATTTTTTCTGCGCACTCTCTTATATCTTTATAGTCATCAATTGTCCCCTGCGAATATCCGGATGACACAGCCAAAATATTATTTTTAGTTTCCGGCCTACGGTCTTTTATTTTAAGCTTGCTTGAAAGTCCGCTTAATATCTGCCTTTTCAAAGCAATGGATCCTAAAAATTCTCCTTTGAATGTAGACAAAACGCCAACAGTATACTCCTCTGAAGGGCTGCCGACATACTGCTGTATCAACGGCTGAAGGCCTTGCTTGAATAAATAATGGGTGAAAAAAATAAATTCCTCTTTGTCTTGGGCTATAAAAGTATTGACTGACGCTCCGCCTTGCTTTACCGGCTTAATAATGACAGGGAGCTTGTTTTCAAAAGCAAGAAAAGCGTCTGCAATTTCTTCCTCTTTTTCCGCCAAAACGCAATCCGGGCATAAAAATCCGTTATCTTTCAAAAAATTATACGTTTTCCATTTATCCATGCAAAGGTCTATTACCTCCTTATTATTGATCAGTAAAAGTATATTCTTTTCTTTGAAAAGCTGCCTGTTGTCAGACATCTTTTTTAACTCCGGTTCAGACCCGGGAATTATTACTTTAATTTTTTCTTTTTGGCAGATGTCAAATATTTTATTCAAATAATCATCAGCACCCGCCGGTGGTACCTGGCAATAAGAGTCCGCGTCAAAAAAACCGAAGCTTATCGGTAAAGCATCAACTGCTACAATGCGGTAAGGTGTTTTGCTAATCCCAAGGGTTTTAATGATTCCTTCTCCCGTGCTCCCGCCTCCAACACCTGTGACCAACACTGGGATTTCAATATCTTTTGTTATTATTTCCATTTTAAAAACTATTTTCCGGTTTTTAACATTGCGCCTAATTTTTTGTCAAAATTTTGTTTTTCAAGCGCTTTTAAAACCTTGCTGATATCATATTTTACTCTTATAATTTTAGCTTTTTTGCTTTTTGTGTCAAAAATGGCGCAAGAAGCTTTATTATTATAATCTCTGGGCTGGCCGCAAGAACCGGGGTTTATAATCGTTAAATTGCCTATTTTTTTAATCATTGGCCGATGAGTGTGACCCAAAATTACCAAGTCAGATTTTATTTTTTTAAACTTATCAAAATTATTAAAGTCTGGGTAAATATACCCCTCAAATTTATCCCAGGGGCTGCCATGACAGATCATTATTTTTAATCCGTCTATTTCTATTTTGGCAGAGCCATTTTTTATTTTTCTCAGATATTCCAGGTTGTTTTTAGAAATAATCTTTCTGGTGAAATTCAGGGGCGCCTTAATGAGCGGATTTTTAGACATGGTTATTGCGCCCAATAAATAAGCATCTTGGTTCCCTAAAACGCACTTTATATTATTTTTCTTGATTTCTTCTATAGCTTCGTTTGCGAAAGTATAGTACCCGACTATGTCTCCGGCGCACAAAATGACATCTGCTCTTTTCATCTTTTTCAAAACTGCTTTCAACCCATAAATGTTAGCATGAATATCTGAAATTATCCCAATTTTCATAAAATTTTTTTTATGATTTTCATAAAATTTCTCTTATCAAAAAAAACGCTTCGGCAGCCTTCAAACCCGCTTCCGACCCCCTTTTTTGGGCAAGCGCTTTTATTATTTTTAGAGAGCGCGGATGGGGATGGCTTTTTATTTCACCCTTATAGCAAGCCATTGCCTTTAATTTGTCTTTCAGAGTTTCTGATATATCAATGTAAATATTCGGAGAAAAAATATCGTATCTTTTGTTCGGCAAAAACCTTCCCCACTCGGTTTCGGAAAGAACCTCATATGCCATTATTCTTTTAATTTTGCTTCCGTTTATAGGCCTTGTCGCCACCAAAGCCGATTCAAAAATAAGGCGATGGTCTCGACTGAGGTCTCCTGCAAAAGGTATGTAAACAACTTCGGGATTTATCTCTTTTACGCATTCTCCAATAAAGTCATTCAGCTTTTTTTGGGGAACAGTGTCCAGCTTGGCTGTTGGCAAATCTAAAAAAAGAGTTTTTTTGATGCCAAGAACTTTGCTCGCATTTAAATTATCTTTTCTTATTTTTTTCATAAACTCCTCAGACCATTCTGGGGGGTATCCCTTAGTGACAATGCAGCAATAAACCTGATCTCCCGATTTTACATGTTTTTTGATAACGCCGCCACACCCCAAAACTTCATCGTCAGGATGCGGAGCTATAACTAAAATTTTCATAGCAGTTTTACTAATTCACTTTATATTATCATATTTCTATCTTAAATCAATAAAAAACTGCTTTGCGTAAGAACCAGCAAAGCAGTACTGAAATCAGTTGACGAAATGGATAGCCAAAGCTGTTGCTTCGGGTCTGGCAATCCTGGCATTGGCAATGCCCTGTTTTTGCAGCACCCTGACCCACTCCAAGGCCTTGTTCAGTCCGCTCTTCTCAAAGTGGCGGACGAATTCCTCTGCCATCTGGGCGTTGTCTCCCCATTTTTCAATAGGAATCCATGCTCCGTCTGACAAAAGAATAATCAGTTCAAGGTCGTTTGGAAGAAACAGGACGTTCCAGCGCTCTGAAACGCTGGGCTGGCCGTTCAAGACAGCATACAGAACATTGTCCTGCTTTCTCTTGAGCCCGGGAAATACCTTAAGAAAATATTCTTTTCTCGCGGCATTTTTGTCTTTCGCTCCTTCCACCAAATCCCGGTATATCCTTTCTCTCTCAAAGTCGGGCTGTGCATTATCTCCGCCCGCAATCTGAACCTTGCCTGATTTTGTTTTCCAGATAGTAAAGACGTCGGCTCCCCAAATGACCTGAGCGCGATTCGATCTTTCTTCCAACTTGAGACAAGAGAAGCTGGCATTCGCCAAGGTTCCTGCGTCATCTCGAGAAACTGCTGAACCCCTGTTTTGCTTCTGAGTTTGCCAAATTTCTTCGTTGGCAGACAACACAAGGTTTTCCAGCGACTGTGTCGGCAGGGCCAAAGCAAAAGTGTCGTGCACAATTTTGCTCACCATTTGGCTGCCAGTAAGCCCGCCCGGATAAATAAACGGTGGAGCATCCTGCGCATAATGCGGCTCGCTGCATCCGTCGGTGAGTGCTGCAAAAAGGCTTCCGGGAGCAACAAACCACCTATCGCCCGGGTCAGGGCAGATTACGTCGTCATAATCGTGCACAATCTGAATATTCATCTCCGAACTCCTGTTCTGGTGGACTCTGCTTATTGTAAAGGACTTCGTCTTATTTACTATCATATAATTTCAATTAAGTCAAGCAGTAACTTTTTTATGGAAATTTTTGATGACCGAACAGACTTTTCTCACCGAGGCCTCGGGCATGTCAGAATAAAACGGCAAATTCATAATATGGCCGCTTACGAATTCAGTGTTTGGCAAATATATATCTTTGTATTCTCTGTAAACCTTTTTTTTGTGTATGGGGGGATTAAAATAAACCCTGGTCTCAATTTTGTTCTTTAACAATTCGCGAAGCAGCTCGTCCCTTGGGGCTCCAAATTTATTTTCATCCACCAAAATTGTAAAGTCTTTATAGGTAGACACGCAGTCTTCGGTTATTTTTTGAAAAGAAATTCCGGGAACCAAAGCCAGCTCTTTTTTGTAAAGATTCGCCAGCTTCAGTCGCCTTTTTAAAGATTTTTTTAAAATTTTCAGCCCTTCTATGCCGACTATGGCGCCGAATTCATGCATTCTGGCGGCAATGCCCAAAAATTCTTCATCTCTGTTGTAGCTGTCTCCGTTGTTTCTGCCCATTTTGAAAATTTCAACAAGGCTGCTGTCATTTAAAGCTATTATTCCGCCCTCGCCCGCGGTCAAAACTTTTGTGGGAGTAAGGCTGAAAACAGAAACATCTCCAAAAAGAGCTATCGATCTGCCTTTGCATGTTGAGCCAAAGGCGTGGGCTGCATCATAAATTACCTTTAATTTATGCTTTTTGGCAATATTTTGTATTTTATCCATATTACACGGATTGCCAAAAATATGGGCGGCAAAAATAGCCGATGTATTTTGAGTTATTTTTTCTTCTATTAGGTTCGGGTCAATATTAAAAGTTTCCCTGTCTATATCCACAAAAACCGGCGTTAAGCCGCACCAAAGCAAAGAGTGCGCTGCAGATGAAAAAGTAAAGCTTGGCATAATAACCTCACCTTTTAGGTCAAGACACTTCAAGGAAATTATTATTGCCGAGGTGCCGTTAGATACGGCTATGGCATTTTTTACGCCTAAAAATTTTGCGCAATTTTGTTCAAACTGCCTTACATATTTTCCGTTTGTAAGCACGCCCGTTTTAAAAACGTCTTTGATTTTATCCTGCACGGGTTTTAGTTTCGGCAAAGTTGGCCTCAATAAGGGAATCATATTTTATTTTTTATTATGTTTTTACTGTCTGGCCCGCAGCAAAACAGCAAGTCAACAACAGACATATATGGCAGGAATCCCTTTTCTGCAAACTGTTGGAAGTATTTAGGATGCGAAAATTCCTGGAAAACAACTTCAATCCCATCTTTTTTAAACAAAGACAGGTCCATATAATTTTTCCCGCCGGGACCCGATAAATAGGTGCCGGCTCCAAAATGCTTTAATATGTTAACAAGCCTTTCTGCGCTTTTCCCTTCAATTTTTAAATCAGAACTTTTGGCAATTTTTACCTTAACATCCAAAAATTTTAAAATATTCTCTATCAAATAAAAATCCAAATCAGATATCTTGTCCCATTTTTTTAAAAAAGCATCTTCAAAAAATGGGAAATAATCTCGAAAGTGCGGGGCCTTTGAATAATTTGTATCCAGTAATCCCAACTGCTGTTCCTGCCATTTTTTTTCATTGTCAATAAAAACTTCGTTTATCTTCAGATTAGGCGAGCGGCCTTTGACAGGAACAGTAATCCATTGCCCGCCTTTTGCTGTCTTTATTTTATTCCTGTTTATAAAACCGTTTTTTTGGTATCCGACGTCATCTAAAACCACAAATATATCGCTTTTGCAAATTCTATCAAAGAATCCGAGCCATGGCAAATATTCCGGCTGATGTATGGTAGCAATCATTTTTTAAAAAATTTTATATATTCAGACAAACCTGTTTCCAAAGGAGTCGGGCGGAAAGAAAGCAATCTCTCTGCTTTTTTAATATCCGTAAAAAACCTGTGAGCCGGCCTTTTCCGGCAAAATTCTATCTTGGACTTGGACCCTGTCATTTTTACTATTTTTTTTGCCAAATCATTCAAGTTGGTTTCTTGGCCGCTGCCGACATTGATAATCTGGAACTTTAATTTGTCTATTTTTTCAAAAGCAGCGATATCTGCTTTAATTATGTCTTCTGACCAAACAAAATCCCAGCTTGAATTTTCAAAAATGCGCAAAGTAGCGCCTGAAAGCGCGTTTTTCATAAACGCTGCCGCACCTCCCCTGTTGCGTCCGGGCCCGTAGAGCACGCCGTATCTTAAACAAATTATTTTCAAGCCATATTTTCTGGCGTAAACTGCAGCAATTTCTTCGCCCTGTAACTTGCTTAATCCATAAAAGGTGCTGGAATTTTCAGGGCATTTTTCATCAACCGGCAAATACTTTAAATCTCTGCCATAAACACTCATTGAAGAACTGCATACAATCTTTTTAACACCGGCCAAACGGCAAGCTTCTAGGACATTGAGTGTCCCCAAAACATTTACATTAAAAAATAAAAACGGGTCTTCCTGGCCCGACTGCGGAGGCAAAGCCGCTGCCATATGAAACAATCCTTCCGGCTTGTATTTTTTGAGAATTTCCAGAATTTTATCAAAATTCGTGACGTCTCCTTTTACCCAGGTAAAATTTCGGCTCTTTGCCAGAGGCCCAATCCTATCCTCGCCGCCCAAGTCCACAGCTACAACCTCGTATCCCATTTTTATCAGGGCTTTACACAAATGTAAACCGATAAAACCGGCCGCTCCGGTCACTAAAATTCTTTTCCTTTTTTTAGCCATAAATTTTTTTATTTGTAATCTTCAACTTTTCCATTTTCGCCATACTGGCCCCTGCCCAACAGCACAATAAAGGGAGTTAAAAATAAAATTTTAAAATCCAGCAGCAACGACCAATTATTTATATACCATATGTCCCATTCTATTCTTTTTTTCCATGGCAGAATGTTCCAGCCTTTCAACATATTTATATTGGTCATGCCCGGTTCTACCTCGAGGCGCCGCTTTTCAAAAGCAGTATATTTCTCCACTTGGTGGGGCAACGCCGGCCGAGGCCCAACCAAAGACATCCTCCCCAAAAGCACATCAATAACCTGTGGAAATTCATCTATTCCAAAACGCCTTATAAAGTGTCCCACTCTGGTTATGCGATAGTCGTCATCAGTAATCTCCACGCCCAGTCCTATGTTTTGGGCATTTTCCACCATTGACCTGAATTTCCATATTTTAAAGGGCTTTGCGTCTTTGCCAATTCGCAATTGCCTGAAAAACACAGGCCCTTCAGAATCAATTTTAATAAGAATAGCTACCGCCAAAAATAACGGGCTTAAAATAATCAGTGCCGCCAGCGCAATTATAAAATCAAATATTCTCTTTATTGCTCTCTGAAATTTCATATTTTTTAGATATTTTTTCTTCCTTCAATATAAAACGAATGAGAAAAAAAGCAGAATACGGGGAATAAAAAATTAAAAAACCGATAAATTTTTGATTTTAAAACAAAATCTGTAAAAAAATCAGGGGCAAACGGAGAAAAATAAATGCCTTTGATTTCCACGCCGCTAAAATTTTCCACGGCCATATTTTTTTTCATATCGTAAGGATTATATCTTCTTAATTCGTTTTTAAAAAAAAGAGAGTCCGCCGACAAGCTGTTGAGTGTTGTAATAACAAGCAATCCTTTATTTTTTAAAACCCTCCTCATTTCTCTTAAAGCTTTTTTATAATCGTAGACATGCTGGAAAACCCCAGAACAAATTACAACATCAAAATAATTATCAAAAAAGGGCAACTTGCAAACTTCTGCTGTTCTGTAATCAATAGATTTGTCTTCTGTCCTTTCTTTTGCAGCCCTGACCATTTCTTCAGAAAAATCAACTGCACAAACCTTGAATCCCCTTTTTACCAAAAGCCTGCTGAAAGTCCCGGGGCCGCATCCGACATCAAGCGCCAAGGAATTACGGATATTTTTTTCTGGAAAATACTCAAAAAAATATTTAATATAATTTTTTAATCCGCTTTCTGACCATTGTGAAAGCTGGTAGTCATTGCCACCGGCTTTCGCAAAAGCGGAAAATTTTTCCTTCCAAACTTCTTCTATGTTCTGCATTTTTTCTCTTCTAACTTTTTGTATTCTTCTAAAATTTTATTGAAAATTTGCCTTTCATCAAAATCTTTTTCCGATTTTATCCTCGCGGCTTGTCCCATTTTCCTGGCTGCCTCTTCGTTCTTTAATAAAAAAATAATCTTTTCCGCAAGTATAACAGGATTTTTCACAGGAATCAATATGCCTGTTTTCCCGTTTTCGACCGCTTCTCTTAAACCCCATATGTCTGTTGCAATTATGGGCCTTCCCGAGGCCGAAGCTTCCAAAACCGAATATGGCATGCCTTCTCTGTATGAGGGCAGGACAAAAATATCCATTATCGGATATAATTCATCAACGTCAGCCCTTTCTCCTAAAAATATAACGTTTTTTTCTATGTTGAAATCTTTAACAATATTTTTATTGAAAGCATCTTTTTTAAAAGGGTCTTCTGGGCCTATAGCCAACACAATCATGTCAAAATTGTTTTTTAACACAATGGCAGCGGCTCTGAACAAATCCAAATATCCTTTTTCCTCAACCAGCCTGCCAATTATGCCCACAACCTTGCTTTTTGAGCCGATTCCCAATTCCCTCTTTTTTTTATCCAAATAATCATCGGAAAACCTACCCGCATTAAACCTTTCCAAATCAATTCCGTTGCCCATATATTTTATTTTCTCTGCGCTGCAAATCTTTTCTTTTTGCGCTGTTTCTGTATTTTGCCGATTTACAAAAAAAACAGCATCAGAAAATAAAGCGGCAATTTTTTCGGTTTTGGTAAAAAACCATCTTCTCAAAAAAGAAGACTTTTCACTAAAATAAAAACCGTGAATTGTATTAACAACGATCGGAGTTCCTGCAAGCCTTGCCGCCGCCTGGCCCAAAAGCCCTGGTTTTGGAGTGTGCGTATGTACTATGCAAAATTTTTCTTTTCTAAAAAACAAATACAGCTTCAAAAAAGACACGACATCGTAAAGCGGGCTTATTTTTCTTTTTAACTTTATGGTTTTTACCTTTATTCCCTCTTTTCTTATATCATCCACCCATTTGCCCTCAGAACAAACAGCATGAACATCGTAGCCGATGCCTTTTAAAAATTTTAAATGGTTTAGCAATAAAAATTTTAACGCTATATCCGCGCTGGCAACATAACAAATTTTATTTTTGTACGCCATAAAAAAGTTTTTTTGAAATTATTTCATCATATCCTTTTTTTAGTCTGCCAAAAAACAGTTCCTCGCTGAATTCGTTTACAATCTTTTCCCTGCCGGCTTTTCCCATTTTTTCTGCAATTTCAGGGTTTTCCAGCACGTAAATAATAGATTCAGCTAATTTTTGCGGATTTTTTATTTGGACCAAAATTCCTGTTTTTCCGTCATCAACCGCCTCAAGGCACCCTCCGGCCCTGCCCGCAACCACTGGCTTTTGCATAGCAGAAGCTTCAAGTATTGCAACGCCCAGCCCCTCGTGGTGGGCCGGCAGAACAAAAAGGTCCATTACAGAATAAATTTCATCCACATCAGTTCTTTCGCCTAAAAATAAAACGTTATTCTTAATGCCGTACCGTTCAACCACATCAGCGGGTATCATGTCTTTGTTGCCAGAATCAATTGGAGACACAACCAACAAAATAGCATCGGGGAACTTTAGAATAACCTGCGAAAAGGCTTGAAACAAATCCAGATAACCTTTCTCCTTAGTTAGCCTCGCCACAATTCCTATAACTTTTTTGTTACTGTCTATGCCAAACTCTTTCTTTTTATTTAAAATAAAATCTTCAGAAAATCTTTCCGGATTAAAACGGACGACATCAACGCCATTGCCAACATATTTAATTAAACCAGGGTTGCATATTTTTTCTTTAGCGGCAATTTCTTTAAATTTTTTTGTTATTGAAAAAACAACATCAGAATATCTCAACGCAATTCTATCTATTAAAAGAAATAGTTTTCTCTTTAAAAGAGGCGCGTCTTCATCAAAATCAAACCCATGAAAGGTATGGGCTGAAACAGGAACTTTGGCAAGCCTTGAGGCAATTTGGCCCAAAAATTCTGCTTTTAAGGTGTGTGTATGAATTATGTGGAATTTTTCTTTTCTAAAATATAAATAAATGCGTATAAGGGAATGCAAGTCTGCAAAAGGATTGAGGTTTCTCGTAATTTCAATTATTTTTACTTTTATTCCTTCTCTCTTTATATCTTCTATCCATTTGCCCCGAGAACAAACGGCATAAACGTCGTAACCCATGCTTTTTAAGAATTTTAAGTGAGAAAGCAGAATATACTTTATCATCGTATCGGTCCGTACCACATAGCATATTTTAATTTTACCATTCATATTAAGGTTTAACTGCTCTTACAAAATAAAACAGCGTGAAATCACGCTCTTTATCAAGAAAATCTATTGCATTCAAAACTATCGGAAACAAAAGAGCAAAAAATAAGTAAGATAAAATTTCCAAAGGAAACAATATTATTCTTCTAAATCTGCTTTTTGTCTGCCAAAACATTATTCGCGGGAAAAAGGCCAAGCGATGCCCCAAAAAACCGAAGTATCCGCAGGACGGTTTAATATCCATTATTTCGTACCCCGCTTTTTCCAATAAATATTTCAGGCTATAAGGCGTAAACCTGAAATAATCATAGGGCGCTTCATGTACGCAGTCAGACTGGGGAACGGTCGCATAAAGCAATCCTCCTTTTTTCAGCACGCGATATATCTCTTTTAGAACCTGGCCCGGTTCACTTACGTGCTCTAGCACTTGGGTGCAAAGAGCCGCATCAAATGTTTTTTCTTTGAACGGCATCTTTGCCAGGTCGACAATAAAATCTATTTTTGAATAATCAAAATCAGCATCTCCCAATTTTGTATCCACCGCCGTATATTCTTGTTCTTTAAAAAAATCCTTATACGGGCATTCCCCGGCTCCGGCATCTAAAACTTTTTCGCCTGGTTTTAGTTCCTTCGACAATGAAAGGGCAAATTCCTTCATATAATAACCGCCAGGAGATATCAACTTTCTAATACCCCAGGGAAGCGAGTAAAAAATATCTAAAAATTTTGATTTTCCCATAAAATTTTCTTGTCGATTTTTTCATTAGAATTTAAAAGGCTGTTTTTAAAAAACAAAAACCCGCAGATTCCAGCAGAATAAGCCAGCCCCAAGGAAATAATCGCCCCATACATTAACCAGTGCGGTATTATATATACAGCAAAAAATATATTAACCAAAAATATGCACGCAGAGACTGCAGCCATTATCCTCAATCCCTTCACACCTTCAGAGCAAAAAAGCCAGCTGTATATGCCAAAAATTGCCATAGCAACACTGGTGGTGGCAAACAAAAATATCAAATAAAAATTTATAGGATAACTTTTTCCCATTAATAACAAAACTACCGTTTGGGTTAACAAAAAAAACGGCAAACCCGCCAAAACAATAAAAAGAGACAATCTTTCAACTTTTTTGAAGACCATTTCTTTATTCTGATGTTTGGATGCGGCCGGGAAAAAAACTATTATAAATGTTGAATACAAAAAAAGCGCAACAGATATGGAAGAAAAATAATATGCGTTAAAAACTCCCAAGTCTGCGGTAGTTAAATATTTATTTACCGCAATCTTGATAATGCCGGGCAAAAAAATAAAACACGACTCGCCTATTACCGCATATATCCCATACCTTAAAAATTTGCTTATCCAAGATTTGTCAAATTGAAAAATAAAATATCTGCGCATGCTTATGGTAATAAGAAAAAAAAGCAGAATATAAGAAAGGCAAATCACAGAAACGGTCGCTATAAACCCCTTAAATCCGCTCACCATAGAAAAAATGAGCAAAATTATTATTAAAATTCCATAACACAATCGGAATATGGATAAACTTCTAATTTTGTGCAATCCGCGGAGCATATCCACGGCTAAAGAATATAACGCAAGAGAAAAAGCAAACAAAATAGACAATCTGAAAATATACGTCGGCACGGAAAAAAGATGCGACAGCTGCGGTGAAAAAATATAAAATAAAAAAGACAAGGCAAGAGAGAAGATAATTATTATCAGATAAGAACTGGAAACAATTCTGCACTGTCTTTGGTAGTCGTCTTTTTCAGAATTAAATTTAACAGCTGCCGTGTTCAATCCAAAAAGCATCAAGAGATATAAAAATCCGGCCACAGAAGCAACCAAAACATACTTTCCGTATTCGTTGGGGCCAAGCATTTTGCCGTTTATTATTTCAAAAAGAAAAATTAAAAACGCAGCTACGCCATAGCCCAAAAAAACATTCCAGACGTTTTTAATAAACAGATGGACGCCAAGAGAAATCTTCTCCTGAAAAATCATTTCGTAGGCAACGTTCTTAAATTTTAAAATAATATTTTCCATTTTTAATCTTTGAAAGCATATGTTGTTAAGTGTTCGGGATAATCAGTTTCTGCATGATAGCCAAGCTGTTTTAATTTTTGTTCAACCTTGTAATGCGTTTTTTCTCCGTCTCTAATATGATATGAAGCAACGGCCAGAGACGGTTTTCCCTTTAAAAGCACTTCTCGCATTCCATCAATAGTTTCCAGCTCCGCGCCCTCAATGTCCATTTTTATAAATTTTACATCTTCAAAAGGGATATTCAGCCCTCTCAACTCTTGGTCTAATGTCGTAACTTTTATCTTTGATTTTCCGGTATTTGAAATGTTGCTTCCCTCTCCCACTTGCTCAAATGCCACCTCGCCCTCATTATTCCATGTCCCTTTTTCAACTAAAATAATATTTTTCGAATTGTTCAGTTTCAAATTATTTTTAAAATCGGCCAGGTTTTCGCTGTCTGGTTCAAAAGCAATAACTTTTCCCGAATCACCAACCATTTTTGAAGCATAAATGCTAAACCATCCGCAATAGGCTCCGAGGTCCACAACAACATCTTTTTCATTAATATTATATTTTAATAAATAGCCCGGCAACTCGTTCGCAAAAAAATATAACGCATTTTTATCTTCAAGGGGGAATAATAATGGCTCGTTTTTACATACCACTTTAATAGTTTCGGCTTTATCAAATCCTATTTTTACTAACATTTTATTAATCAATACGCCATTCATTTTAAGATTAATATCTTTCCATCTTTTTTCGTGCGACCTTAGGTAAAATATTTTTTTAAAAAAATGGCAACCCAAATGGAAGGCATATCCATTTAAAACCAGCCATATTGCTTTTTTAATTCTCGGTTTTGAAGAGAATACAAAATTGATAAAAATCTCTTTATTTGTTCCAGTCAGTTCTTTTTCTCCAATAAATAATTTTATATCTTTGAATTTTTCTACAATATTTTGGTTGTTCATGCGCAAAAATAAGACGTAATCCACGCCAAATAAAATATCCTTAATTTGTTCAGGGATTTTTTTATTTTCCGATCCACTGCTGAAAGTCATTGAGAAATTGATTGACAGCTTCAGTAGTTTTAGGATGTATGGCCATTTTTTCCAAAATATTTGGAGGAACGGTAACAATGTCGGCTCCCGCCAAAAATGCATCTGCCACGTCCTGCATGTGGCGAATGCTGCCGACAATAATTTCAGTGTTGGTGCCCTGCAACAGCTGATGGGTATTTTTAATTACCCTAGCTGGATCTCCTCCTATGTCCTTGATCCTACCGGCAAATAAAGAAAAATAGCGCACTCCCGCCGCACAAGCCAAAATTGCCTGGGATTCATTCAAACCGCAAGTGCAATTAACCCTTAGGCCTTCGTTTCCCAACTTTTTAATAACTTCCAGCTCTTCTAAGCCAATTGGGATTTTGATATTCAAATTGCTGTAATTAATTTTTGAAACAAACTCTTTAGCCTGTTCATATATTTTTTGCGGGTCGGTTTGAAAAACCTCTACGCTTAAAGGAATTTCCTGATTGTATTTCTGGCATAATTCAACTATCTTTTTAATATGGGAAAAATAATCGCTTTTCGGCTCTTTGCTGAACAAGGCGGGATTGGTGGTAATCCCGGAAAAAATCCCCCTCTGGAGACCTTTTTCAATTTCTTCTAAATTGGCTGTGTCTAAAAATATTTTCATATTTTTGTTTTTAATTTTAATTAAACTTCTATTTGATTAAATGAATCCACAACAAAATCAGCTTGTCTCAATTCTTTTTTTGAATTAGTAGTGGTTATGGCAATAACAAAAACATTTTTGCTTACAGCTTTGGCTGAAGCAACCCCTGTTGGAAAATTTTCAATAACAGCGCATTCTTCTGCTTTTACCCCCAGCTTATCTATGCCTTTTTGGTAGGGCTCGGGATGAGGTTTTGAGTGAGTAATATCATTGGCTGTGATAACGACCTCAAATAAATCTTCCAGATGAAGTGCTTGGCAAACTATTTTGGCCTGAGCTGACGTGCTTGAGGTGACCAGAGCCAGCCGGTATTTTTTTTTATGCAATTTTTTAATCAGCTCAACTACTCCCGGCACTGTATTTTCCTCAATTGTATCTGCCAAAAGCTTATTATATGCCCGAAAATACATATCGGTATATTTTTGCGGGTCGTCTTTAATGTTGAACTCCCTAAAAATTTTCGGAAATAATTCTTTCATCGCTAAGTGATTATGCTGAATAATCTGAGACCATTTTAGGTTTAATGAAGCAAAAATGGTTTCCTTAACTGTTTTGTCGGGGGCTCTGGTGCGAACTAAAACATCATCCATATCAAACAAAACATTTTTAATGCGCTTGGGAATCTGTATTTTTAAATTTTCTTTCAGCTTTGGCATCTCCATAAACTCGCTTTCCACAATAAAGGAATCTGTGTCGTAATCGCGCGTAGAAATTTCAATGATGGCTGTATCTTCCACCCCCCCCGCCTGGTGCATCAACCCAGGGGTAATGTCTACGGCCTGGCCGGGTTTCAAAACAAAAAATTTGTCATTGCCCTGGCCTGCGCGAAGCCTCAACAAAAGTTTTCCGGAATGGATAAAATATGTTTCGGTTTTTTTGCAGTGAAAGTGCAAACTGCTTTTGTTTCCTTTTTTAAAAAATATCTTTTTGCCCGTAAATTCCCTGTTGATTATTGTTTCTATTAAATTCTCCGCCCAGTATTTATAGCGGCGGTCAAAGGTTTTTGATTTTTTCAGGCTGCTGCCGGATTTCATTGCGGGCCCGGAAAAAATATAAATAAAACTGTCCTCTTTGCCAAAAATTTCGGGGGCTTTTAAAAGAGCGCCTTTTGGGACGAATAAAGTTTCTTGCGGTCCAAGATTGTGTTTCTCAACAGACACTTGGCCGCTCTCTAAATAAATTAGTTTTTCTTTGCCCAAAAAATTACTTGGGGTAAATTTTTTCCCTTTTTTAAGAAAAACTTGCTGCAAGTCATATTTTTCACCCACGAAAAGGCTGCAAAAATATCCCCATTCTGTATTTATGCGTTTTGGCTTGTAGATTTGCTTTGATATCTTGTTGATATCATAGCCGTATTTATATATTTTTGTTTTCGCCATAACATGCATCAATTAAATCCTGTTTCTTTGCAACATCTGTTCCATAAATGGTGGTTGACAAAGCTGCCCATATATTAGAAACCTCCAGAGTGTCGGCTATAGACTTTGTGTCTCCAAGGCTGAAAGCTGCCAAAAAGGCGTCTCCGGCCCCGCAAGCATCAACTGTTTTAACCCCGTAGGGAGAAGCTTTAATATAGTTGCCGCTAAATAATGCCAATGAGCCTTTGTCGCCAATTTTTACTATGACATTAGGTATTTCTAATTCCTCTCTAATTAAATTTAAGGAATATTCGGGTTTGTCAGTATCAAAACCAGGATCAACCGCTTTGGCTTCGTTTTGGTTTAAAAAAATGCAATCTGCGTTTTTATAAAGGTGATGGTTGCTGTCTTTGTGGGAAATTTGCGTATCCACGTAGAGGGGTTTCTGATATTTTTTGGCCAATCCCTTTAAATGCTTAATCAAATTATTGGTTAGCATCCCATGCTGAGGGTCGGATATAACCATCAAATCCGCCTTGTCCACATGGGGTTCTATTGAATCTGCAATTTCCTTTTCCAAATTAGCATCTATGCCATAATTATCTACTTCATTTACTTGAAGCAATTTATAACCGTCTACCCAAAACTTTCTTTTAACGGTTGTCCTGCGGTTTTTATCAATAAAAAAATGCTTATCCAATCTGGGATTATCAAAAGAATCATAATGCCTGGCGTTTTCGTCGTCGCCAACCACCGAAAAGAAAATTACAGAACCCCCCAGCTCCAATATGTTATTAGCCACCAGGCTGGCTCCGCCAAATGACACAGAGAACTTGTCTTGTTCAGCCTCTACGGTTGGCGCGTCTAATGCCTTGCATACAGCGTGGCTATAGCTATAAACATCTAAAATAGTATCGCCGATTAGCAATATCTTTTTTTGTTTAAACGATTCTATAATGTCTAACTTGCCCATAGAAAATACTTATTTTTCTCCGCGAATCTTCTTAATGGTGCTGGTGGTAGAAAAGCTCCCCACCCTGGGAAACAGCCTAATTTCTAATTCTTGAGGAAGCCCGTCTATTTGCCTGATTTGTTCTATTGTATGCTCGTCGCTTTGAACAAGAATATCGGGTTTTAATTCGCGGACTATATTCCCAATTCTGACATCATCAAAAATCACTACCTGGTCGGCATAGCCCAATGATTCTAAGGTAAGTTTTCTGATATTCTCGTCATTAATGGGCCTATCTTCTCCTTTGAGAATTTTTGTAACCCGGTCAGAGTTAATCCCCACAATCAATTTATCTCCTAAAGACCTGGCAAATTTTAGCAATTGAATGTGCCCGGGATGCAGAATATCAAATATTCCGTTGACAAATACTGTTTTCATGTATTTTATTAAAAATTAAGTTTTTGCGCTGACTATATACTATCAAATAAATCCGCCTCCTGCAAGTGTCAAGTTTTTGACATTATTTTCTTGATTTCTTCAAAAACTCTTTCTGGAGTTATCTTTTTTAAACAAGTATGTTCTTTTTCAAGGTTATAATTCTTTAAATTTTTGATGTCATAGAGATAACTGCATTTTTCAGATACAATGGCAACCTTTGGTCCGATGGGTCTTGCCAATGTTATGGGTGTTGGTCCAAAAATTGATATTAAATTTGTATTGGTTGTTGCTGCAATATGCCCCAAACCCGTATCGCCGGCAACAAAAATCTTGCATTTATCAATAAGGGCGCTTACCTCTCTGATGCTATAACCAAGCGCCAGAAACGATTTTTCAGGGCAGGCATTTTTAATTTTTTGGCATCTGTCTGCCTCTTTTTCGGTGCCAAAAATTAAAAAGGAAACATTTGGAATTTCTTTTGAAAGCAACGCAACCAATTGAACAAAATAATCCAATGGCCACCTTTTGAATTTCTGCCATTCAGCAGAACTGGGAAAAATGCCTATTAAAACCTTGCCTTCTATTTTTCTTTCTTTCAAAAAACCGTCTGCAAAATTGACAAGGTTTTCTGTAAATTGAGCAGGGATAAATGGCATAGTTAAAACTTTTATTCCCAGCGGGGCCAACAGCGCCAAGTTTCTTTCTGCAATATGCTTTTTTTCATCTATGAGTACGGCCTCTGTATAAAAATTAACTGCTCCCTCCGTTTTTTCCCCGATTCTTGTTTTCGCCCCTGCTAAAAAGCTAAAAACGCTCCCCTTAAAGGCGTTGACTCCGGCGGCGTTTCCGGCGGTAATAATGCTAAAATCGTACTTTTCTTTCCTTAATTTGTGTATGAAAGACAGCTTTTGCCAAAAACTGCTTTTGCTCACATCAAACGTTATTATTTTGTCCACCAATTCTCCTTCGGTCAAAAGGCTGGCTGACATCGGCTGCCCTATGAAAATATCAATTTTTGAATCTGGAAAATTGTCCCGCAGAGTCTTTAGGGCCGGCAAAAGCATAACCAAGTCCCCAATTCCGGCAACGTGGATTATTAAAATTTTTTTCATTTTTTATTTTTAAACCAACTGGTTGTTTCTTCCAGGCCTTTTTTAAAATTATATTTCGGCTGCCAGCCCAAATCTTTTTTAATTTTAGAAAAATCCAAACAGCTTCTTTGCAACTCTCCGGCATTGGCAGGGCCGTGGACTTCTTTTGAGCTTGAATTTATGAACTCTTTTATCATTTTAAAAATAGTATTTATATCTGTCTCTTCTGCCGTGCCCACATTAAAAAATCCGACTTTATTTGATTGCATAGCTAAAATCTTGGCCTCCACCACATCTTTGACAAAAACAAAATCTCTTTTCTGTTTCCCGTCTCCGTTGATTGTTGCTTCCTTATTTGAAAGCATCTTATCGCAAAAAATTGCCACCACTCCAGCCTCTCCTCTCGGGCTTTGCCTTGGACCATAGACATTGGCGAATCTCAAAGAAACGAATTTCAATCCAAAAACCTCATGGTAATAATTCAAATATTTTTCTACTGAGAGCTTAGCTATTCCATAGGGCGACAGCGGCATTTCTTCACAATCCTCTGGGGTAGGCAGGGTTTTGGCGTCTCCGTAAATAGCCCCGCCCGAGGAAGCAAAAATAAATCTTTTTGCCCCAAATTTTCTGCAGTTTTCTAAAATATTCAAGCTTCCCAAGATATTTATGCCGGCATCAAAAACCGGGCTTTGAACCGACTTGCGCACGTCAATTTGGGCGGCAAAATGGAAAACAATTTCCGGTTTTTCCTTTTGAAAAATTTCAGAGATTTTGGGGTCTTGAATATCTATTTTATAAAACTTTGCTTTTGGATTCAGATTTTCCCTGCTGCCGCCGGATAAATTGTCAACGACTGCAACATTATTGCCGTCATCTAATAGCTTATCTACGACAGAGCTTCCTATAAAACCTGCTCCTCCGGTTACTAAAATATTTTTTCCCATATATTTCTTATTTTAGCGAACCCATTAGAATCAGCTATCGCAGCAGCAAGCTTGTTTGATTTTAACATCCTGCCAAAGATATTTCCGCTAAAGCCGAGGGCGGCTATGCATGAAAAAGCTAAAAAAGCTGGGATTCTAATGCGAGTAATAATTCCAAAATTAGTTACATAAAGACCGATTACCCCAAATGCCATAAGGCCGAAAAGAAACAAAGGGGCTATAAATTTATTGCGCTGTTTTAAACTCCTGATCAATCCTTTTATTATAAAATAACACAAAAAGTACCACGGTATTGTTTCAAACAAAGCAAGCGCTTGCCTCGCATATCTAATCTGCCAAGGAAATGGCCCAAAGACAGCAAAAATAAAAGTCTCTAAATAATTTAGCAAAAAGTTAAGGGGCTTGTCTAATTCAGTTTTAACTTCTATGCTAGATGTAAAACCGCTATCTGCCGGACGATTAGGATTGACAAAATTCTCCGAGGAAATATTGCCTTGGGCTACTACCTCAGGAGTAGGGGCCGGGGTTGGAGCAGAAGAAGGGACTGGGACAATCGCTTTTGCATTAAACGCATAGCTATAAGCATCTTCTCTAAAAAAAGTAATCATATTTTTATTCATATAGAACTTAAAAGTATCTGCGCCATAGAAACCTTGATTCAGCCCGAGGTCCGGGACAAATCCCAAGAGAATAATTAGAATAATGCCATAAATTATTTTTTTGTTTATTTTGAGTTCAGCAAATAAAAACCAACAAATAATAAAAGAAAATAAAAGCGCGTATGCGATATAAAATCGTATGCTGGTAGCAACAACTAAAATGATGTATAAAAATGAAAAATTCGACCAAGAAAAGTTTTTAATTAGTTTTATGGACAGCAATAATCCCGCCGTCATCAAGCAAGCAAACAAAGTGTCTTTCAGCAGCATGCTGCTGTAAAGTATATAGCTGGGATAAATGCCCGATATCAGCCCAACAAGAAAAGCCGATTTTTTTGAAGCTTTCAGCTCTAACACCGTCAAAAAAAGAAAAATGCTTGATAAAGCAACAAGCCATGCATTCACCAATTTGCCGATAATGGCTGCTGGCGCTGTGAGGAAATAAATAATCCCGACAAACGCTGAAAAATAATTGGCTATTGGAAAACTTGGATTATTAAAAATAATTTCTCTCAAATGTATCTTCCCGCTTTTTAACCCGTTAGATACCATCATTCCTTCTGCGTCGTACGTAGAGGCGTCTGAATAACCCCCGCCAAAGGGTTGAAATTTAGTGTAATTAAATATAACTGACGTGGCGATATGCAAGCAAAGAACAAGTAAAAACAGCACCAACAGCGTCTTTATTTTTATGCCGGTTGACCAAATAATTGAAAAAAGAGCGATGGTTAAAAAACTGATAAAGAGAACTCCTATTGCTAAATTTTTATCGAACAAAAGCGAAAAAAGCAAAACCGCGAAATATAATATTCCGGCAGCTACTATCGCTATCTTTTGCGGCAATGAACTATTATTTATTGCTGCTGACAACTTCTGTAAAAATTTTTTCATATTTTTTAGTTGAGTTATTTATTAAAAATGGGGTTAATTTTTTTTGGGCCTCTTTACTTAATTCTTCTCTTAACTTTGGGGTTTTCAACAAAATAAGGATGGCATCGGCTAATTTTTGCGGATCAGACACCGGAACTAAAAAACCGTTTTCTCTATTCTCAATAATTTCTCTCAGACCAGAGGCACAATCAGTAGAAACTACCGGTACGCCGCAAGCCATTGCTTCTATTATCACTGTAGGAATCCCTTCCCGCAAAGAAGATAAAACAAAAACCGAAGATTTAGCCATATATTTATAAGGGTTTTTTTGAAATCCTAAAAACGCGATGTTCTCTGATATTTCTAATTTTTTAGTCAAATCTTCTAATTTTTTCCTTTCTTCTCCCTCGCCTAAAATAACGAGGTGGGCAGGTTTGTTCTGAACAACTAATTTAAATGCCATTAAAAGATTGGGGTAATCTTTGGCTTTTGTCAGCCTGCCGGCAGCAATTATTACGGGATATTTTTTATCTAAGAACCAGTCATGTTGCACTGGTTCTTGGCATAAGCTATAAATTTGATCATTTATTATAGGATTATAAACTATTTTGATTAGATTTGGGAGGTTAACTACCCTCAAAAGGTCATTAGCTATTCCTTCAGACACGCATATTATAGCAGAAGCCTTGCGATAAAAAATTTTAATCAGAAAAGGAAGAACAAAAAAGGAAAAAAGGCTAAGAAAATAATTATGAACAATTAGATAAAAATATGAAGAACTTGCATGTTCAATAATAATAATTCTTGTTTTAGATCTTGAAATAATACTAGCCAGAATGCTTAATATGGTAAAGCGGGTAAAAACAGATACAAAAATATCCGGCTTTTCTTTTTTAAGGTAAGTGGCAATCTTAAAAATTAATTTTGAAGAAGAGGTGGTTTCCAAATCATGGATAATAATATCTTTTTCTATTTTATTAAAAAATTCTCCCCTTTTTTCTCCAATTAAAAGCGTCGGTTCAAAAATTCCCTTGTCTAAAGCAGAAAGCAAATTTAGTGTAACTCTTTCTGCTCCGCCAGCTTCGAGGTTGGGCAAAAAAATGGTTAATTTGATTTTATTTTTTGAATCATTTGGGTTCATAATCCATGGGAGTTCTCTAACCATATGTCTCCATTATAATCAGAACGTTTTATATTTTTTTCAATCCTATATCCTTTTTTTTCTAAAAATTTCATTAAATAATCGGCATTATTTTTTTCGTCAGATAAATGATTGTGATATTCTAGACGTATTTTATTAATTCTTCTAAAATACTCTTCAGGAAGGTTATATAAAATCTCAAATTCTGCACCCTCGCAGTCCATTTTTAAAATATCGCATCGATTTATCTTGTTTCTATCAAAGACTTCTTTAAGCGGCACAGAATTTATTTCAATGTATTTTTGATTTTTTTCTTGAAAACCATCTCCATATAGAGTATTGAAGGGCGATTTGCTTATCGGATAAAACGAATTGTAAGGAGAAAGACCTATATATAGTTTTTTCTTTTCTTCCTTGGCGCCTACTGCCAAATTAAAAGGTAAAATATGCCCACCCAGTTTATTCGATTCAATATTTTCTCTCAATAAGTTGTAATTATCTGGCATTGGTTCATAGGCGTAAACAACCGTATTTTTTGATTGAGCCGCAAAAATTGAGTAAACACCTATGTTCGCCCCGATATCAACTATCACTGAATTATCGTCAACATTTCCGTAATCTTTTTTTATAAAAATTACGGCTATGGTTCCAGAACTAATACCGTCTCCAGTTTTTATTTTTAGACCATTCCGGAATACATAGGTACAACTCTTGTCTCTTATCCCTATATAATTTAAGACAAATTCTGGCCAATTTCTTATCTTAAAGACGATAGACGGCAAATACTTTAGATAGATAACAAGCTGAATAAAAAGCGACAAATTAAGTTTTCTTCTCATAGAAATTAAAGTTTTTAAATTATATACCCGTATAATCTATTTAGTATAACACTTTTACTTGTTTCTTGGAATAATCATTTTAGGGAGATTTTTTGTCGCCCGGCATTTTTAAATATTTCAACAGAGAATCGCAATATATTATTGCATTTTTTCCTAGCAAGCTTTCATCGGGTATGGGCAGGCCCGGAGGAGGAAAACTGCTTTTAAACCACAAAAAAAATAAAGTTGCGACCCTGTCTAAAGATGGTTTAAAGGTTTCTGCCCTCTTAATAACTTCCGGCAGGTCGTATAAGTCGGTAACATCCAATGTAACCCCTTTTCCTCTGTAATGGGATTTGCCGAAGGTTATAACCGGTTTTTGATACATTAAAGCCTCAAAGCCAACATTGGAATTTATGACAAATACCATTTCTGATTTTTTAATCAAGTCATAAGAATTAATGAGCGGAGGGACTATTCTAACATTAGATAATTTTTTGATGAAGCTCAGCATTTTCAATGGGAACCAGCCAATGGCAGCCGGATGTTCTTTAACATACAATTTATATCCGTAGGGCAGATATCGCGATATCACTTCAATCAAAAATTCCTGAGAGGCAAATGGTATTGCCATTGTCGTTAATTGGCTGTCAGCCGGAAAATGAAGCGGGAAATAAACATATTTTTCGTTGTTTTTAGGATTGGTATAAAATATTCTGGCAAGAAATTTTCTGAAATACTTTATCCAAAAAAATTTAAAAATGAAAAATAAGGGGAGCTGTTCGGATTTATATTTTTTTAACATCCGAAAAAATATCTTGATTCTTTTTATGGTTATGTGCGGGTTGGTATCAACCAGCGGAAGAAATATTCTTCGGTCTTTCTTATCCTTTAGCTCTTCAATATATTTTAATATAAACTCCTTATCTTTATCGTTTAAGCCCGCGTTGATATCATCATCATTTGCCTCCAAAAGCCCTTCGGGGTGAAAAGAAAAATAAATCATATCCTTAAAGGGCGATGCCCCGCCATAAACATGCTGACCGTTTTTTCTGCCGGCATAACGGAAAGCAAAACCGTTTAAAGAGCCAGCCACTCCCTGAACAAAATATTCGGCGCTTATTTTTTCATGAAAAATTTTTTCAAGCGCAAAAAGATAGCCAAGAAATCTTTTAATCAGAATGTCTTCATCTTTTTTTTCAAAAAGAGTTTTTTCGGTCAAAACTTCAGTTCTTACGTTGCTGATTCCAAAATCTTTTTCTGCCTCACGAATCTTTTTCTCCAAATCATTGTCACTTATGCTTATTTCTCTGCTTTGCTTTTCCAGATTACAAAAATTAGATAAACCAGCGTCTTTCAGCAACCTCTCTCCCTCATCGCTGGTGGCAACAGCAAAACAAGAATAGCCCCTTTTTTCAAGCTCATTTAAAATACCGATATTAAATTTTACGCTGTGAGCGGTTTCCCCCACAAGAAAACAAAAATCTACTTTATCCATAACAACAATAATTTTAATTTTTTAAATCCTATTTTTTTTAAAAACAAATAACCCAGCCAAGAGCTCAAGGCAAGGAAAACCAGTTCTTTTACAATAATGTCTTTTGCCAGGCCCAAAATATTAGAACCGTCTATTACAATAAATTTCTCAATCAGCAGTGAAACCAGCAAGACATAAATTAAGGGAAGCATTATTTCTGCTACAAGTTTTAAGCCTTCTTTAATTTTTTCTTTGCAATAATAAATCAACAAAATAATCATAACCGAGAAAAAGAAAAAATAAGAAATTGACGCACCAATGGCAACCCCCACAATTCCTAACCCCAATTTAAGAAATATATATCCTAAAATAAGATTTATTACAACTCCCGACAGCAGACACCCCAAATATAAATATTGCCGGTTGGTAACGAGAAAGAAATTTCCCACCATTCCAACTGCATTAAAAAAGAAAAGTGTAAAAATCATAATTCTAGCCGCGCCAAGCCCGGCCACGTAAGCTGGCAAAAAGAATCCTATTACCGCCGGCAGTACAATGTAAATGGCTCCAATTATGACAGCCGACAACAAAGATAAAATCTTGGTGGGAGTAACGATATAATTCTTAATATCTTCTTCTTTCATGGTAGCTCCAAACTTTTCACCGGTCCTTGGAAACATCACTGACGTTGCTGCATAAAATATGTAAACCACGGGCAGAAAAGCCATCCAGCTTATGCTGTAAATGCCAAGGGACTTGGCATCTAAAAATTTAAGGATTAACATCCTGTCTACTGTTTGAAAAAGGGCTTGAGAAATTCCTATAACCATTATTGGAAATCCGATTAGAACCAATTCTTTGAAAATCTTACCGTTCCATTTGGGAGTAACCAAAATTCTGGTGCTTAAAAAGGCATAGGCAGTGCTGATAAAAAGAGTCAGGGTGCAGCCCGCCAAAAAACCTACAAAAGAGAAAAAATAGATTAAGACTGCTGAAAGCGCCAAGCCAACGCCGTCAATGATGGAAAGCTTGCTTATAACATCAAAAAAATTATTGGACTTTAACCAGGTCTCCATAAAAGACCTGAAAAATTGGATGAAAAGAATCAGCGATATGAATCGTAAAGATAATATTAACTGGGGACTGCCTTTTATAAAAAAAGTGGCTGCAAATATCAAAAGGCATAATAAAACGGTGGTGATAAAATTGTAGATAAAAACTGTATTTTTTATTTCAGAAATTTTTTCGTTTTCCTTTTTTCCGTTCAAAATGGGTATCTCCCTGTGCATGCCCTCCATGCTCCCAAGGTTAGCAATTCCCGCGTAAGAGAGAATAAGTTGCGCGCCTTGCCAGATTCCGAAAGTGGCCGGCCCCAGCAAAAGAGCCGCAAAATATTGGTTAACAAATTGGCCGATGCCGCTAATTGTCACGCCAAAAGAAAACTTTAATATGTGGCTGATGATTTGGTCTTTTAAAGATTTAATCTCCATATAAATTATAGCTTTATAATTTTGCCGTTTTTTTCTGCGCTTTTCCTGGCGGCAAAAATAATTTTGAGGGCGCCCATTGCGTCCTCGCCAGTTGAATACGGTTTTGCACGGCCTTGCAAGCAATCAACAACATTTTCTGCCACGTGCTCCATAAAACTTCTTATTTTTCCGGTTTTCTCAACTTTATCAGACAAAGCATAATACCCGTTAAAATACTTATTCCTTGCTAATTTTTGGAATTCAACTGAATAGGTCATATTCGTAATAGAAACTCTTCCCTTCTTGCCAAAAAAACAAATGTCTGAAAAAACATAATTTTTCGGGAGCGCCTGAATTGCCACCCTGGTTTTGTTTTTAAATTCAATTAAAACATCTAAATCCTTGTCGCCTTTTTTCCACGAGGTTTCTTTGTTTTCTACTGCCCTAACCCATTTTGGTTTGCCCAAAAAAAACAGCAGAAGATCAATAACATGAGTGCCGTTGTTTAGAAATCCGTTATAGTAGAAACAAGAACATTGCACAACTTTTCCAATAATTCCCTTTTTGATTTTCGCCTGCCACGCCCTTAACAAAGGGTCAAACCTGCGCTGATGGTTTACAAACAACATCGACTTGTTTTTTTTGCAGATGTTAATTATCGCCTTAGCTTGGCTCAAAGATCCGGCTATCGGCTTTTCGCACACAATGGCTTTTACTCCATATTCGGCAGCTAATTTTACTAAAGGAAGATGCGAATCTGGGGGAGTTGCAATAGAAACTATGTCGGGCTTTATTTGAGACATCATTTCTTTTGCAGAAAAAAATAGCGCCGCGTTTGGAAATTGTCTGCCTGCTCTTTTTAATTTTTCTGGATTATTATCAACAAGAGCAACAAGCTTAATTTTTGGATTTTTGCTGTACATGGCTGCGTGCGTGGCCGGCCTGACTTCCTTTTTATAGTTGCGCTCTTCTGCCCCAATACGACCCAAACCAATGACAGCAGCTTTATATTTTTTTTGTTTCATATTTCAAACAAGTTTCTGTTTAAACTTTTCGGAATGCATTTTATAAAACTTTTTATAATAATCCTCTCTCAATATTGCCATTTTGACCGTATCATAATACTGGCTATTGCGATAAATATCTTCTTTTAAAGTTCCTTCGTAAACATAACCCGCTTTCTCATAAGCTCTGCCAGCTGCTTTATTGCTTTTAGTATAACCTAAGTAAACTCTGTTGAGATTCAACCTATCAAACCCGTAATAAGTGAGAATTTCAGTGATTTCAGTCCCATACCCCTTGCCCCAAAATTTCTTTTCTCCAATTAAAATCCTGAACTCCGCTTTTCTGGCTGTAAGATTTATGTCGTACAAACCTGCGTATCCAATGGGCTTTTTTGTTTTTTTGTCGACAACTAAAAAAATTGCGTTGTTGCCCGCCTCTAACTGCCTTTTGAAATCAGCGGAAACTTGCTCTGCATTCTGGGGCTTCTGGCCAGCAAACATATAATATGTGACAATTCCGTCGTTCACCCATTTTACAATTAAAAGAGATATCTTGGGCACCTCTTTTATTTCTATCGGCCTTAAAAAAATTTTCTGGCTTTCTAAAAAATATGCAGGTTGGTTCATTTTATTTATTTTGTTATTTTTTAATAATGAGGATTTTTTTGCTCAACATCCTGATTTATTTTTATAAGTTCCGGCCTTTTTTCAAAAAGCTCTATCACATCTTTCATTCGAAATTGTGGATTTTTATCCTGCAATTCTTCAAAAATAGTGTTCAGTAGTGTATAGTCGCCGGGCTCATCAAGTGTCCACCTGTGAAAAGAATAATCAACGGGATTTTTGATATTCTTACATTTAAACAAATCTGTATTCCTTCTTATAAAAAGTGTCACGTGCTCCCTTTCTTCTTCCGTTTTTAAATCTTTCCAAAGTTTTTCTAAAATTTCAAAAGAGAAAGCTTCTGTGTCCAGACCCCTCGGATAAGTCCTTTCTTTCAAAGTATTGGCCACATAATCTCCGTTAAACCTTAAATATTCATTTACCACCAAGTCAACCACTTCAGGGTCAATCAAGGGGCAATCTCCCGTAATTCTCAAAACTACATCTGGTTTGTATTCTAAAAGCGCCTGATAGAACCTGTCTGTCACATCAATTTCAGAGCCTCTTGCGGCCGACACTTTCGGATGATAATCTTTTACCAAATCAACTATTGCATCGTCTCTTTTTTCCGTTGTTGTAGCAACTATGATTTTATCAATTGTTTTTGCCTGCAAAAGTCTGTCTATTTGCCTCAACAAGGAAGGCTTGCCGGCTAGTGGTTTTAAAACTTTTCCCGGAAGGCGGGAGGAGCCGGTCCTGGCAGGCACGACACAATATACTGTTCTTTTTTTATTCATAATGATGTTATAAATTTTATTATGTTTTCAGTTGCGTTTGTTTTCAGGTATTTGCTAAAAATTTTTTTAGGGGGGAGTTTTCTTGCGTAATTTTTTTTAAATCCAGAAGAAAGCTCGGACTTCTTATAGACAGGGAAAGACCATTTGTAGCGGCTGCTGGCCAGTGTATCTTTTTCTTCACTTTGCCCCGGCTGATAGCTTAGCACTCTTTTTCCCATCAAAACCGCGTCAAAAAGAGCCATTGAATTTATTCCTATTACAAGCCCTGCTTTTTTGTTCAGGTCTTGGGCTTGTAAATTTTTTTCTATTTCTATTTTTATTTTTGCGTTTTTAATTATTTTATCAAACTTTTTAAAGTTCTTTTCAGAGGGATGGAATTTAATAATCAATTTTTTGTCTGGATAGATATTTCCCAAAACTTTCACAATATCCTTTAAAATTTCTACTTCGTTAAATTTGTGGAAATCAACGGCTGGCACTTCTGAAAAAGGCTGCGAATAAAAAACTATCAAATTGCTATCTGCCTTGTGTTTGGAAAGCTTTAAAAATTTATCAAAACGCGGGTTTCCGGTTATAAAAATTTTATTATCTGAAACCCCGGAGTCTATTATTTCTTTTTTCATCCTTTCGTCTACCGCCAAAATATAGTCTGCAAGATATTCTAAATTTTTGCCAAACCTTCCTTTGTAGTTGTTCCAATAATCTACTAGTGTTGCTGTGGAAATTTTATTTTTTTTAGCAATTTTAATGACTTTTTTATCAATTGAATAGCCAATACTGGTGCTGGTCAAAATAAGCGATGGATTTATTCTATTAATTTTTTCTTCAATTTCGGCAACCGACAGCTTAGACGCATCAATGTTTTTAATATTGTGCAACTTGGCAAATTGCAGAGCAAAACCGTCCAACAAAGCAAAAACGCCAAAATTTTTATTTTGCTTGATTTTTTTGAATACAGGCAAAAGAGAATCGAAACCGCCTTTATCCTTGGCAACAAAAATCACGTTATTTTTTCTTTTCATATTTTTTCAGCTCTTCAACATTTTCTTCAATTTTTTTTACAGCTGCACAAAACAAATCTATCTCTTTTTTTGTGTAGGGCTTCTGGCAAATTGTGCAAAACAGCAATTCCTTTTCATACATTCTTTCTGCAACGGGGCAGATGCCCTTCTCATATTTTGCCTGATTGGAAAATTCTTTGGATAAAAATGGGAATTTGGAATTGGGATAAATTTCTTTCTTCTGGTACATAGGCATTAAATACAAAGGTTTTTGATAACCTTCGGCTACGTAAAAACCCTCGGCGGACAGGGCCTGCGCAAAGGTTTTTCTTGAAATGCCGATTTTTTCCTTTAAAAATCTGAGTGGATAAACATAGTAAACGTGAACATTGTTTTTTGCAACCTTTGGGGCAATCAGCCATAAATAGCATTCCAGGCGTTTGGTTAAATAATTCGCCAAAGCTATCCTTTGCTGGTTCAGTTTTTTTAACTTTTTAAGCTGTTCAACAACAATTGCCGCCTGAATTTCCGTCAAACGGAAATTACTGCCTAAAATGGGCTCATAGATTTTATTTTCTCCGTATAAGTCATCAATTATTGCTTCGCCGTGATTTCTGATAAGTTGGGCGCGAAAAGCATATTTTTTATTATTAGTCAGCAAAATGCCTCCCTCGCCAGCTTGTATTGCTTTGTGAAAATTAAAACTGAAAACACTAATGTCCCCGATTGTTCCTGTAAGTTTGCCGCCGGAAACAGCGCCGGGAGACTGCGAATTATCTTCTATTACTTTTAAATTTTGTTTCTTTGCAATTTTTAAAATCTGGCGGTAATCGGGAGAATTGCCAAAAAGGTTTATTGCTAAAATGGCTTTTGTTTTTTTGTTTATTTTTTTTTCAATGTCTTTTGGGTCAATGCAAAAATTATCTTCGCTTATGTCGGCAAAAACCGGCAAAGCATTATTCCACAAAACGGCCGACGGGGTGGCTGACATGGTAAAAGGCGAAGTAATAACCTGGTCCCCAGGCCCCACGCCTAAAGCCCCGACTGCTGCCTGCAACGCGGTGGAGGCAGAATTAAAACTTACGGCATATTTTACATTGAAATATTCGCAAAAATCTTTCTCAAGTTTTTTTACGTATTTTCCGCCCAGAAAAGAATTTCCTGCCCGGGCCAAAAAACCGGACAAAACCTGCCCTTTTAACACATTTGTTACAGCTTTAACCTCCTCTTTGCCAAAAGAGTTGCAAGGCTTTAATGTTTTTTTAAATAAAGGGGTTCCGCCCAATAAAGCAAGTTTTTGCATAATTTTTAAACTAATTTAGCAGAATACAAAATTGTCTTTAACAATGCCAGAAATATTTTATAGTTTGCCTTTAAATTTTTAAAATAAAAACGGGAGGAATCTTTTCGCGGATTTACATAAACAGGAATTGTGAGAAGTTTAAAGTTGCGCATTTTAGCTTGAATCATTAACTGCGTGCCAATGCTCCCTATTCTGTCAAAGTATCCGACATCTTGATATACTTTGACGCTGTATGCTTTCAATCCGCACAAAGGATCCTTTATGCCAAAACGCATATTGGTATAGAATGCAAAAATTCTTTCTGAGAAATGCACAAACCGGCGTGGCCGCTGGCCCAAAACCAAATCCGCCTTTCCATTTATTATTAAATCAGCCATTTTTTTAATATCTTCGGCATTGTGCTGGCCGTCGGCGTCAAATGTCACAAAAACATCAGCACCGCCCTGTAAAGCTTTTTTGAATCCGCTCTCAATTGCAGATTCGTATCCTGAGTTTTTTTCATTTCTGACAACAACAGCTCCCGCCTCTTTTGCTTTTAAAGAGGTGCTGTCAGAAGAGCCGTCATCAACAACAATAATTTCGTTTGCATAGGGCTTTACTGACCCTATTACTTCTTCTATCGTTGCATCCTCGTTAAAAGCAGGAATTATTACAATAATTTTATTATACATCTTCAAATTTTATTGGGTCTCCGGCGCTAATTCTATTTTTTGCTTTTTTGCCCAAAAGATTTTTTACTTCGGGCGGCCTCATTGCCAAAGCAGGGCGCAATAATTCTATTTTATCGCGGGAAATCACTTCGCCTGGCTGAATGTCTACCGATGCAAAAATTCCTCTGCGCTGAATAATAACGGTTTCTTTTTCTGAATCCATAACTTTTTTCTGGCCGTCGCCCAAAGCTTTTTCAAGCGCTCTGATTGCCTCAACCATTTTTTTAAAATCGGTAAAATTCATTGCAAAGGGGTGGTCAGGCCCTTTTCTGGTTCTGTCGTCTGTAAAATGCTTTTCAATAACTTTTGCCCCCAAAGCTACGGCTCCCAAAGGAACTGTAATACCATCTAAAGGATCGTCTCCGCCCTCTTTTTTGCCAACTGTGTGGTCTGAATAACCAATTTCAACTCCCAATTTGTCTTTCATCGCCACCATTGCTTTAATATTGGCGTCTGATATCGGAAAAGGATAATTAGTGACACATTGAAGCAAAACAATTCGGTTGTTTCCGGCGCTGCGAATAGCAGAAACTGCTGTCTCAATTTCTTCCATATCTGCCGCTCCACAACTCAAAATTACCGGTTTTTGGGTCTTTGCCACATATTCCAAAAATTCTAGGTTATCTATTTCACCTGAACCTATTTTATGAGCAGGAACACCAATTTCTTCCAGCAAATCGACAGCTTCTGTGTCATAAGGCGCTGATAAAAAATCAATGCCGATTTCTTTGCTGTAATCAAACAATTCTTTTATCCATTCTCTTGGAAATTCAGCCGACTTATAAATATCAAAAACCGGCTTTTCCCACTTAGACTGAAAAGAAACTTTAAGGTCTTTAAAACCTTTTTCTGAAACAATTTTTTCAGCTAAAAAATTCTGGATTTTAAAGGCGTCTGCTCCGGCTTCTTTGGCGAGCTTTGCCAATGATTTTGCCCTTTCCAAAGAAGCATCAAAATTGGAGCCTATTTCAGCTATAATATAAACAGGATTTTCCCCTCCAATAAATTTTCCGTTAATTTTTATTTCAGCCATTATAAAGTTTTTATTCCCACTTTTTTGATTAATCCTTGGGCAAAAAATTTATCTGTATAGCTCAAAACTTCTTCAAAATCCATGCTTAACTCCTCTGCTATATCAAATATGCTTTTATCTCCTTCCAGCGAAAGCATTATCTGTTCAATGTTCTGGTTTAGTTTTTTATTTACCCGCCAATCAACCCATAAGCCATAACCCGACAAAAATACAGGGCCTTTAAATTTTCTTTCGGGAACATAGTCTCTTTCAATAATGTCTAAAATGCTTATTATTAAATCTTTTGATTCTAAAAGCCTTTTTTCTGACACAATGCTTAAATTGTCATCTGATGTATGATATTCCGGATATGGAAATCGGCTTATTGATATTGTCGGCACATTCACACCGGGGCCGTTAAAAACCATTCATCGTTGCTCACTATTTTTCTGAATGCCCCCTTCCTATAATTTTTAAGCGTCTTTTTCATTACGTATTTTGCAACTCTGTCCAAATAAGTATTCCCCTGCCTGGAAAATTGCAAAGCATGAATGTTGTTATTTCCCAGCATTTCAAGAAATATTCCGTATTTTAAATCAGGGATTATTTTTTCATTCTGGCTTAAATACGCAATAGACCCGATAGTTTCAGGAACGATTAGAAATTTATATGTATAATAAGGCCTTTTTTTGCTTATTTCCTTTGCTATATTAATCAAAACGGCAACGCCGGTCAGGTCGTCATTTGCCTGGCAAGGGTGGCAAAGATGAGCGATTAAAACAACTGTTTTTTTGCTTTTGCCTTTTATTGTATAATCTCCCACTTTTAAATTTCCGTTTTCAAATTTAGAATCAATAAAAACCTTATATTTTGCATCTTTAAAATCCTTTAGCCTGTTGTGTTGCGCGCAAAAGCCCCAATCCCTTTGGTAATATTTGAACTCAAAGGGAATCGCATCCGGTCTTTCCTGTTTTGTGTACAAATGTTTCATCAACTCTTTTTTGCCGACATTTTTATTAACAGGCAAAGAATACGACATCACGTGCAAAGGATGGTTTTTTACATCAATCAATGTTTTGCCTTTTGAGTCCTTAACATATGCGTTTTTTACGCTCCATTTTTCTGGAACCGTCCAAGTCCAGCATTTTTTTCCGGTCGGAAACCTGTAAATTTTTAACGGAACAATTTTTGAAATATAATCTAATGCTTTGTCAAAACCGTCAGAAACAATGTCCCTTCTCAAAAACCACAAATCGCCGACTATTTTTGACATTTTAACAGAATTGGCTTGCATAAATGTTATACTTGAGACTTAATATCGGGGTCGGGAAAAAATTCTTTGTTTTCCAGATATTCTTTGAGCAGGCCTTTTTCCATGAGAAAGTTAGTAACCCTTAAATGGTGGGGCTTGAAATCCTTGGTATAAAATATTTTGCCTTTTTCAGATTGCGTAAAATACTTAAGATTTCCTTCTTCAATCAGTTTGATAATTTTTAAAATATCTTCTGAAGCCCTTACAATGGTTCTGCACCCTAAGTCATGAACGAGGTCAGTTTTGAAAATTTCTGGCCTGCCCTGATGTATAGTTTTGCCATGGTCAATAAATTTATCTATTAAATGAAATGTAAAACCAACGCATTGCGGTTCCATAAAATAAATCGGCCAATACAGGGTGGCAGCTCCTCTGTAATTGGGATTTAACCCTGCGTGAAGGTTTATTGTTTTTTCCGGCAGAGCTTGTAAAAATTCCTCTGACAGCAAGCTGGTTCCATAAACCAACGCCAAATCAAGCTTATGCTCCTTAACTTTAGCTATTACATCTGGACTGTTAAAATTTTGCGCCGTTGTTTCCAGAATATTTTCTGCCTTTATAAATTCTTTTGCCAAAGGTAAAAAATATTCTTTTTCTTTTTCCAACCTGCTCGCGCCGTGTTCTTTGAGCAATTCTTTATCTGAATTTGAGCAGGCAAATTTGACCTCGTCAGCCAGGTTGTCACTGCGCAAAACCCTTACGTGCAAATCAACCTTGTACCGTTTTAATATGGTGTTGGCATAATAAATATGCCGCAATGCCGTGCCTGTGAATAATCCGATTTTCATATATTTCAAAACCTATTTTTATTTAAAGCAACCATATTTTCCAATACGCAAGATATTGTCATGGGCCCCACCCCGCCCGGCACCGGAGTAATATATCCTGCTTTTTTAGCAACTGATTTGAAGTCAAAATCTCCGGAAACTTTCCCTTTTTTAAAAGATATTCCCACGTCCACTATGACTGCTCCCTTTTTTACCATTGAACCTTTGATAAACCCGGGACTTCCCACTCCAGAAATTATAATATCTGCTTTTTTTGTGTAAGCAGAAATGTTCTTTGTAAATTCGTTAACCACCGAAACCGTGGCCTTTTTCCTAAAAAACCACAAAGATAACGGAAAACCAACCAGCCTTCCCGCTCCAACCAAAACAACATTTTTCCCTGCAGAAGAAATTTTATATTTATTGAAAAAATGGCTTACTGTCCCGACGACCGGCGGCATATAAAGCAAATTGCCGGAATAAAATTGGCCCAAATTGTTTGCTGACAAAATATCAACATCTTTTTCTGGAGGAATCAGGTCAAATAATTCTTGCTTGTTGAGTTCTGGCGGCAAAGGAAGCTGAATTACAATTCCTGAAACGCGCGGGGTTGCTGCCAATTTTTTTATTGTTTTTTTTAATTCAGAAAGGCTGGCGCTTTTTGAAAAACGATGCAGCACAAAATTTATGCCTGCAGTTAAACAAGCAACATTTTTCCGCCGGACAAAAACTTCTGAAGCCGGGCTGTTTCCGACCAATATCACATCTAATTGCATTTGCTTTGCATCTTTTAAAACTTCCTTTTTTATTCCAGCCAGAATCTCGCTAGACAATTTTTTCCCGTCTAAAATTACCATTTATGCTATGCTTATAATTTTTTTAATGTCTTCTTCCACCAGCCACTTATCATTATTGTTGCTGGAATAACTAAATCCGCCGGATAGGGGTTTGCCCTCCTTGCAATTATCTTTGTTCCAAAACGAAAACTCCGGCTCAATAATAAAATAACCGTCAAATTCCTTGGCGTGCCGGGCTTCATCTGCTGTCATAAGCACTTCATCTACTTTCTCGCCCGGCCGGATGCCTATTACCTCAATTTTTGAATCAGGGGCTATGGCTTTTGCCAAATCCATTATTTTTGTGCTTGGTATTTTAGGAACAAAAATTTCTCCTCCATGCATTCTTCCAATGGAATTTATGACAAACTTTACGCCCTGCTCAAGAGTTATCCAAAATCTTGTCATTTTTTCGTCGGTTATAGTCAGGGTTCCGGTTTTTTTCTGTTCCAAAAACAAAGGAACCACTGACCCCGAACTGCCCATAACGTTTCCGTAACGGGAGCAGCTAAAAATTGTTCTTTTATCTCCGGAATAGCTGTTGCCTTGTATAAATATTTTTTCTGCGGCCATTTTCGTGGCGCCATAAAGATTGACCGGCTGGACAGCCTTGTCGGTGCTGATTGCTATAACTTTTTCTACCGAATTATTTATTGCAGCATCAATCACGTTGATTGCGCCGTTAACATTGGTTTTTACAGCTTCAATGGGGTTGTATTCGCATACCGGCACATGCTTTAAAGCAGCTGCGTGCACCACAATATCCACTCCGTGCATTGCCCTGTTTAACCTGTCAACATCTCTTACGTCGCCAATAAGAAACCTGATTCTTGGGTCGTTAAACTTTCTTTCCACCTCAACTTGGGCCAGCTCCCTGTTGTCGTAAATTCTTATGCGTTTTGGGTTGTGGTCTCTTAAAACTATCTCTATAAATTTCTGGCCGAAGGATCCTGCTCCGCCGGTAATTAAAATGGTTTTATTTTCTAATATATCATTTGATTCCATATATTTTTTATTTAATTTAAATATTTAACAAAGGGTTGGGTTTTTCCGGAATTAATTTCAGCTCGGCCAAATAATCAATGAAGTTAAACAGCAGATAATCGTTATATTTTCTGGCAACGACCTGCAGGCCAAACGGCAGGCGAGAAGGCGATACAAACAACGGAATATTCACGGCGGGCAGATGAGACAAGGTCCATATCAGGCAAGGGTCAGGACGCTCTGTTTCATTCCTTTCCTGCGCCTCGCCCGCTGTACTCAAAGAAATAATAATATCATAATTTTTGAAGAAATCATCCATTACGCTTTGTATTTCTGTTTGTTCGGTTAAAGCCTTGTGATAATCATTTACAGAAATCTGATTTCCCGTTTTTATCATGCTGCTCATAACTGGTGATATTAACTCCGGCTTTTGAAATTCATTTTTAAAATAATATGATAATGTTTTATTGTAAATAATTCCATGAACTTTATGGGCGTTTTTTACTATGTCGGGAAGATCCACCTCATTGGCTTCAATGCCTGTCATATCGGAAATTTTTTTAACAAATTCCAGCATTGATTTTTGCGCATAGTCATAAGCATTATCCCACGTGTAAGTGCGCACAAAAGCAACTTTCCACGGCCTGTTTTCGGGTTTATTTTGTCGATTTTGGTTGTTCAACGCTTCATTGCTAAATGGAAAATTTGCGCCCTTCACCCTGATTGCGTCAAAAACCCTTCTCAAATCTTTCTGAAAAACTGTAAAAAATCCTACAGTATCAAGAGTGTCAGTGGTTTTTAAAATTCCTGTACGGGGTATTAAACCAAACGAAGGTTTGCACCCGTAAACTCCGCAAAAACTTGCCGGCCGCATTATTGACCCTGCTGTCTGAGTGCCCAATGACGAGGGAACCATCCCCAAGGCAACAGCAACTGCAGACCCGCTAGATGAGGTTCCCGTGCTTTTTTTTATATTGTGCGGATTTAAAGTTTTGCCCGGAGTGTGCACTGCAAACTCGGCTGTAACGGTTTTGCCGGGAATTATTGCGCCCTGCCTTTTAATATTAAAAACTGCCCTTGCGTCGTTGCCCGGAGTAAAATTTTCCCAAAGCTTGCTGCCCATCTGCGCAGGAAAATCAGTTGTATTAAAAACGTCTTTTACGCCCACGGGCATGCCTTCCAGCAAGCGCTGATTTCCTGGATTGTCCGACAATTTTATTTTTTCGGCTTCCGCCAGCAATTTTTTTTCGTCAAAACAAACCCAGGCCTTATATTTATCTTCCAGTTTCTTTACTCGGCTTACGCATGACTGAGCCACATCAAGCGGGGTCAACTCTTTGCTCTGGTATTTTTCTAGAATCTGGCCCATGCTGTTGTCTAAAAAAATCTTATCCATTTTCCTTGTTTTTATCTTCAATAATCTGCTGGACAAACGGCAGCAACCTTTCTTTGCTTTTTTTAGCTTTTGGTAAAATTGGGAGATTTACGTCTTTAATCAACGGCACCTTTTTCTTTTCCATAGTTTTGTAAAACTCGTCTTCCGACATCCCTGTAATTTTTAAATAGTAGTCTAAGGCATCCGGCCGTTCGCGGTCGTACTTTTCAGCAAGCTTTAAACCTTCATCTCTGGTCAGCAACCCGTTTCTGATGTCAACGCAGGCCTGCATTGTGGACCTCCCGTATCCTCTTTTCAAATAGCAAGTAAAATCATGCATTCCGGCCATCATGCATTCAGCGCTTTTATATCCCTTATAGGCGCCTTCTATTTCTGTTTCTTTCCAGCCGTATTCCTCTCTTATAAATTCTGTTTGCCTTTCATCATCCCAGAAAATATAATCCCCCAAATGGATGCCTCTCACGCCCGCTTCTTTTATTTCTTTGATTGAAGGCGCGTTAAACATATTCAGGTCTTTTTTGGATAAATAAGGGCATACCATTTGATCCGGCTTTAACTTGGCAGACACTTTGGTAAAATAATTTCGATCAAATTTGTGCACCGGCATTTCATATGAAGCCCTGCCTGAAGATTCCGCAATTGATTCTCCCCACACCAAAAGCGGTATTTTAAATTTAACGGCAATTTGCAAAGGAAAGGCGCCCACGCCAGCGTGGCAATGCCAACAGGTGTCCCCAATGGCTCCGAGCGACCGTTTTGCAATGCGGTTAACCAAACCTCTGTTTGGGGTGAACATAATGTGGTCAACATTAAATTTTTCTAAAGTGTTTTGTAAATTATACCAGCCGGTTTTACTGTACCAGTTATGGCTGAAAGTAACAGCCAAGGGCTTTAGCCCATAAACCTTAGTCAGAACATGCACCTGAAAGGTGCTGTCTTTTCCGCCGCTTATGGGAACAATGCAATCGTAATTATTCCCGGCTTTTGAGCGGGCTTGTTCTAAAATTTTCCGCAGTTCTTTCTCGCGCCTTGTCCAGTCAATATGAATTTTTTGTTCAGATGACTGGCATGCCTGGCAAATTCCCATTTCATCAAACTTAACACCCTCTTGGGTTTCCGGAATGCAGCAGCGGATGCAATATTTAATATTTTGTAAAGTCGGTTTTACCATTTTTTGATAGCGCCCTTAACTCTGTCCTTTATTTTTAAATAAATTCTTTCGCCTCCCTGTACGGCCTCAGGAGAGACTAACCTCAAAATTTCTCTTCCCCAAATCCTATATTGCCCGCTTACTTTATATGCTTTTATAATCCCCGCTTTTAGCATCCTTTTCATTGTGCTTTCGCTGACTTTTAAAAAGTCACGAGCTTCTTTAGGAGTATATATTTTTTCCGGCTTGATTTCTTCAGTCATAATCCTATGCTAAACCCATTAAAACGTGGTGTCAATAGGGGTCAAATGGTGTCATTTATAGCATTTACCTGGTCTCTAATCCACGGCCTGCCATCACTCTCCCTTGATACTATCTTAAAACCGTTCTGCGTCAAAAAATTTGACACATCATTTTTAGTCCTCATTTGTTTGTTTCCGTCTCTGTCTGCCAGAAAATCGTGGCAAGATATGCAGACATATTTTGTTTTTTTAATGCAGTTTTTCATGCCATATAATGCTTTGATTTCCGCACCCTCTATGTTCATTTTTATAAAATCTATTTTATTTATTGCAAGTTGTAAAACCATTGAATCAAGAGTTGCGCCTTTAACTTTAAAGCCGTTCTTAGAGTTGACCATGGTGGCGGAAATATCTGAATCAGGGTTATCAATCACCACCTCTGACTCCTTGTCGCAAATTGCCAGATTTAACGGAGTTACATTTTCAAGTTTGTTGTATTCGCAAAATTTTGAAAGGCAAAAAAAAGTTTGCGGGTGCGCTTCAATTGAAAATACTTTTCCGCCAGGCGCAACGGCTTTTGAAAAACAGTAAGCTTCTTCCCCGTCTCCAGCGCCAATGTCAAAAATTATGTCGCCCGGCTTTGGCTTATAAACAAAAAACCAGTTGTCTTTTGCATTTTTTTCATAATAATCAAGAGTGCCCCGGTAATTAATTCTTCTGTCGGTTATTACTCCGCCTTTGTATTTATGTATCCAAATGCCATGGTCAAAAAAGACGTTTGTAAATTTTCTTTTTACAGCCGAGACTAAAAGAATGACCAATAATCTAACCGGCCATTTTTTTCCGTATTTGTTCAAAAAATTATCTGCCCGAGATTTTAAATTTTTCATTTTAGAACCGCTTATCTCCGGCAAAAACCAGATTTTTTTTAATTCTATCAGCCAAAGAAAAATCTTTTACAGCCGCCGCCCGATTTTTAAAAGCATCAAACCCTTTTTCTTTATACCTCGGAATTAGGTGCCAATGCACATGTTTTGCTTCATCCATATAAACCAAGTAAACTTTTTTAACTTTTAAAGTTTTGAGCATGGCGTTTCGTGTAGCAAAAACCGTGTCCATTAAATAATCATAATCTCTGTCCGGCAGTTTACTTAAGTCAGAAACATTTTGCTTTAAAGCAACAACAACATGGCCGGTTGCAATGGGGTTTTTTGCCAAAAAAACATACAAAATTTCGTCTTCGTATATTATAGATTTTTTGGAAGCCTTCAAAATTTGTGCCATTTTTTTAGTTTATCAATTTTATTATATGTTATTAAAATAACATATTTAAAACAAAAAAAGAAGGGAAACCGAAGGTCTCCCTAGAAGAGCTGGCCCGAAAATGGTAAGCCCCTTTTCCTACTTTGTATCCAGCAAGCGCCGGGCTATGGCGCAGATATGCTGCGTGCCCTCAACGGGCATCTTTGCTATGATCTTTTCTGCCTTCTCCCTTGCGCCTGCGCGCATAGCGAGGCGCGCGAGAACAAGCATGGCCGTTGCCCTTATTTCTGGAGTGTATTCAGAACTGGCGACATCGGCAAGAGCTTCGCCAGCTCGCGCATCATCCAGGTATGCCCAGTCAAGCGCCCGCATGAGTTGCGCACTAGGCGCGAACGCCGCTCCCAGCTTTTTGGAAGCAGCAAGCGTCGTCTGGATCCACGTGCCCCACTTGTTAACGTCAGGATGTTTGCCCAGCCAGACGCAGGCTTCAATCATGCTTGCCGGACAATTAGCCTCGGCCCATTGCACCTGCAAGGACGAGCCAGCAAGATCGCTCTGCAATCCGCCAAACGCGTTTTCCAGTGCCGAAAAGTAGGCATCGAAATTGGTGCCCTCTTCGGCGCGAACCAGGGCATCCTTAAATCGGTTCCATGCTTCGCAGAAACGCGCGATTGCCACTCCGGCCCTGTCTTTAAGGCGGCCTGCTTCTTCGGCTGATTGCCCTTGAAGTTCGGCTGCGACATCAAATCTGCCGCATGCCTCGGCAAAGATGCCGACATGGTAGTGAAGGAGCGACCAGCACCTCAACTTTCTGGTGCCTTCGGATAAGGCGGAAATTGCCTGGCCAAGCTCCTCTGCCGCCATTGCGAGGCCCTCTTGGCGCTCTTGATTAAGCACAAGAAGCCGCTCCCCGCGAAACGCAGTAAGCTCTGCCAACGCGGCAATCTCTGGGAGGTCTTGAACTTGAGCCGAAACCCTGCGCCCTATTTCGGCGAGAACTCCCGGTTGTTTCAGCCCGCCCCAGACGTAAGCATCAGCATCTTGTAAAAGAGCGTCCGTGCGCCAGCCGTTCCGTAAACTTTCGGAATCCGGCGCGGTCTTGTCCACTCTTGCGCGGCAAACAATCAACTCAACCAAGGTTTCAATATCTGCCTTCATCGCATTTTCTCCAAAAACGGGTGAACTTATTTTGACTTGGACACATAAATATAATATCTTTTAAATCTCAATTTGTCAATGATTACGTTTGCGCGCAAAAAATAAATTAAATCTCCGTTGACCATGCGACCGCATTGACAATGGAGGACTATATTTATAAAATAACAAAAAGCAATACAAATTTATGAAAAATAGATACAGTAAAATTACTATAGATATTCTATTAACATTGGGTGCTGTAAGCGTCCTCGCCCTTGCCGCCACTTCCCCCTACTTTCTAATAAACATAGCGAGAGCGATTATCAAATACAAAAAATATAACAAAAATAAAAATTATAAAGTAAGTGATTACAATCTGTCAAAATCCCTATCGGGATTAAACAAAAATAAAATTATAATTCTCAAGGAAAAAAATGACAAATTTATAGTCGAACTAACGGAAAAAGGGAGGAAGGTGGTTAAAGAAATATTATTTGACAATATGAAAATTAAAAAACCAAACAAATGGGATAAAAAATGGAGAATCGTCATTTTTGACATACCCGAAAGGAAAATTGGAAAACACCAAAGAAATTTATTCAGGGCAAAACTTCAAACAGTTGGATTTTACCAAATGCAAAAAAGCGTGTGGGTGTGCCCTTATCCGTGCGAGAAAGAAGTCCGGCTCATGTGTGAGATTTATGAAATAAATCCGTATGTAAACATTATAACAGCAGAAAAAATTTACAATGCCACCTCCCTGATAAAACATTTTAAACTTCCGTTGAACGTGCGATAGCATTTACAACTGAAATGTTCTTCCAAAAAGAGGCAAATAATTTGCTTTTTTACCCATAATTTGTATTATAAATTAATAAACATTATGGAAATTGATAATGTGTCGCTGAACAAAAATTTTCACCGCCTTTATTTGGCCGGATTTTTTGCAATTCTGCTTTTGCCTGTTATCAACGCCATTCCGTTTTTCAGTTTGCCATTGTGGCTTTCACCGCCGGATTTTGCAAAAACCATAATTTTCAGAATTATTTTTTCGGTTATTTTGTTCATTTTTATATGCCAGGCGCTCTACAAAAAATCTTTTGATTATCAACTTGTTAAAAAATTGAAATCAATATCTGTATATTTTTGGCTTTTAACCGGCCTTTTTTTATTTTCTCTTTTGTCAACCATCTTCTCAAAAGATATTTTGCACAGTTTTTGGGGCGACCCGCAAAGAGCTGGTGGATTTTTAAACTTCGGGTTTTATATCGTTTTTTGCATATTCGCTTTTTTAATAATAAAAAATCAGGACTGGCAAAAAATTTGGGATTTTACAATAATCATCGGCATTTTAGTTTCAGTTATTGCTGTCTTCCAGCAATTTAAAATTTTAAGCAGTGTATTCATTCCCACCAGCAGCCGGCCGGGTTCTACAATCGGCACTGCGGTTCTTTTGTCTTTATACCTGCTGTTTTTGTTTTTTATGAGTCTAAGCTTTTTTTTAAAGGAAAAAAATATTAAGAAACGCCTGTTTTATTTATTTTCCCTTCTCCTATTCCTTTTTATACTTATAATTGACAACAGCAGAAGCACTTGGCTGGCTTTGATTTTGAGTTCGGCCTTCTTCCTCTTTTTCTATCCAAAAAAATTAATTCCGGAAAAATGGAGAAAACCTTTGCTAATTTTGAAAATTACATTTTTTATTGTTTTGTTTCTGTCGGCCGTGGGATTTTTTTATTTGAATGCCTATCACGAACAAATAATTATGAATCCGCATATCAGCAAAAATCCCGCTGTAATTCCTCTGCTTGACAGGCTTACACTCAAATCTGCTTTACAGGACTCACGGTTTTCGGTTTGGCAAATTGCTGCAAAAGCGGTTGCCGAGAAACCCATTTTAGGCTGGGGTCCGGAAAATTTTAGCATTGCTTTTGATAAATATTACGACCCCTCTATATCAAATATAGGAGTTGAGTGGTACGACAAGGCGCATAATTTTTTGCTGGACATTAGCGTTACATCCGGAGCGCCCGCTGCCATAATATATCTTTTAATTTTTGGCGCTTTGTTCTATGAATTGCAAAAAATAAAGAAAAACCAAACTGAAAATTATTTGATTTCTCATGGATTGCAGGCAGTGTTTTTGGGATATATCGTCAATGTTTTCTTTGACTTTGACAATTTTTCCACCTACCTGATATTGTTTTTATTGGTCGCTTTTTCTTTAAAATTAATGTCTGATTTAAAGTTGGAAAAAGAGACGAACGAGGCAGAAACCGGCGAGGCAGAAAAAAATTTCAGCATAAAAACGCAAAAATACAAAACCTTAATTTTGCTTTGCCTCTTTGTCTTTCTCGTTTTATTTATCTGGTTATACAACATAAAATCTTTGGCCATTAATGCAGACATGAATGCCGCACAAGAAGAAAGAAATTGCCAAGTATCTTTGCCGCAAATGGAAAAAGTTTTATCTTCATCTGGCACTTACTTAAACCATTATTTGGGCGTAAACTATGGAGATATGGTAAACAGTTGCATAAAAGTAATGCCTTTGGAGAAATCCATTGAAACAGTCAAAAAAGCTATTCCTGTTTTAGAAAAAAATACGCAAATACGGCCCACCTACACCAGAGACTGGCTGTTTCTTGGCATATACAATAATTTTCTGTTGGAAAACTCCAATGATTCAAAAGCTATGTCTGAATTAAAAGACAAATCAGACTATTATTTTAAAAAAGCTCTGGAATTATCTCCAAAAAGACAACTAATATTTGCTGAATGGGCAAAAACTTATTACGTAATCAAAGATTATTTAAAAGCAAAAGAAATTTCACAGCAATGTTTGGACATTAGCCAAACAATGGGGCAATGCTGGTGGATGCAGGGCGTTTCTAATTTAAATCTGGACAACCTTGATGAGGCAAAAAATGACATTGCACAAGCCCAAAAAAACGGCTACAGCACAGATTCGGAGTCGTCGCTTATCCAGCTGTCTAGAATTTATCTTGATAAAAAAAATTACCAAGAACTGCTCTTGGTGAACCTAAAATTAGCGCTTTCATACCCAAAAAAAATGCAATATTGGGCGACGCTGGCTTATAACTATAAAATTATAGGCGACTACAAAAATGCAAGAAAATTTGCTCAGAAAATACTTGAGCTTTTCCCAAATAATCCCGAAATACAAAAACAAGTGAATGATTTTCTGAAAACCCTGCCTTAATATCAAAGATTTTTTATCTCTTCTTCTATTTGCTGTTTATATTGCGGATAATTCTTAATAATCTCCTGATAATACTTTATGGCATTGGTTTTATCGCCCGCGCCTGCATAGTATTGGGCCAGGCCAATTAACAAATCATAGTCTTTAGGCAAAACCTGAAGGCCCTTTTTGAGTATGTCGGGAATCTGGCTTTTCTTTTCTGGCATGTAAGAAGAATATAGTTCGGTTAAGGCAACATAATGTTTTGCGTAATTTGATCCCGTTTCTATTGCTTTTAAAAAACCCTGCTCGGCGCACGGATAATCTTTTAGCTGCAAACAGGTGTTTGCCAGATTCCAATAAGAATTATAATTATTGGGCCTGGCTTCTGCTGCTTTTATATACACTTCTTTGGCTTTTGTGAAATCTTTTAGTTGATAATAGAGAAAGCCAATTATCATCAGGGAATTATCATTGCCGGGGGCTTTAAGATATGATTCTTTAGCTCTTTGATAGTCATCCTTCATTCTTTGCAATTGCTCTGAGCTTACACCCTGGACATTAGAAAAATCTATCACATAAGGAAAAGCCGGCGTATTATTCTTTATTTTTAAAAAGTAATAAATTCCTCCAGCTGCTAAAAGCGCAACTATTACTACTGCGCCTATTAAAATAAACTTTTTGTTTTTAAAATCCATAAAAAGATATGTTAATTATAATATCTGTTTTATAGCAAAAAAATCATAAAAAAACAACCCCCGATTCTACGGGGATTGTTTTTAGCGTTTTTGAGTTCTCGCTAAAACTTCGGCTCAATTAGTCAGAAGCACCAACGGGCGCGTTAAATGTATCACCAGTTAACGGCAACCATGTAAAGAATGTGTTGTTGTTAATGGTGGCGCCTGCGGATGTGTCGTCGCCCCAAACCATGTCGGCTGCTGCGTTTTGAATTGACGCAGTGACGTTATCACCTACATCACCCATGTCGGTAGTATCTACCTCCAGGGTGACTATCTTGTCCCCACCGGCTGCAATTTGCAACGCGCTGGTAAAGCTGACAGGCAGATAGTAATTAGGATTGCCTGCAGTACCTCCGATTACCGATCCAACAGCAGTAGTAATAGACTGCAATGTTGTGTTGTCGGTGATATTTTTGATGGTGATGGTTGTTCCTGAAGTTCCATCGGTGACAGAACCAGATAGTTTAAATCTGAGGCTGTTTGTGTTAGCAGAGGTGAAATTAATGTCACCGGCTGCGTCGGCATGAACTTTCACCCTCATTATTTCAAGGGCTGAATTTTTATTCAGCGTCAGGCTTGTTCTGATATGAGTGGCGCAAGTACCATCGCTTATCGCGCACAATGATATTGTCGGTATTGACTTGTAGAGAACCATATAGGTCGTAGCAGCGGCATCTGTGCCATTGACTGTTGCTGAAGCGCCAATAGCTGTGCCGGAGGCAGCGCCTGTTGCATCTAAGTCTGTTGTGCTTGCATTTGCCAGAGCAAATGTGTCTGCATAACCAGAAGTAGCTCCATTCAATATACCGTTGAAGTCAACTTTTACAGTTAACCATTTGCTTGTGGCTGCTGCAATTTGGTAGTTGGCTGGGAAAGTAAATCTGTACTTTGCTCCAGTTCTAAATACTCCATCGGCTATTAAAGTAAGGGCGCCTGATGCGCTGTCAGAACCGTATAGGTGAACTGCTGCAATATCGGCGTTAACTCCGGTTGTTAAACCAGTGCCTGTAATTCTGCTCAAGTCAATGGTGTTAAGTGTAATAGGTTCGTAGTTTGCAGTAAACTTCATTTTGGTTACTGTAACTCCTGTTACGCCGTAATCACCAACTGCGATGTTGGCTGAATTTGGCCTGCCATTGTCCAAAGCTGTAGTCAAAGTTCCAACTCCACCAGAAGCATATGTCATTGTCTGACCAGCTCCAACTGCGCTTGTGCCCATCAAAGCGAGTGTCAATGTTGTTCCGGTGGTAGCTCCAACGGCTACAGTATCAGCAGCTACCAATGTTAAAGCAGCTCCTGCAATGTTGAAGGTGTGTGATTCAGAAGTAGTTCCAACGCCTGCCTTATAGTCTCCATACACCCTTACTGTCTCTGAACTGCCTTTAGTAACAACCAAAGGTGTGCTCAAAGTAAAGATTGTGGTGGCTGAAGTGCTTAATGGCTGGGCAATTGGGGCTATTCTGCACATTGATAATGTGCTGTCCCAAGCTCTTCCTGTTCCAGTACAATTTGCCTGCGTAATCGCAGCGTCAAAAAGTCTCAAGTTGGCAATGTCATCATAAGCTGATGCTCCGCCAACTTTTGTATCTGTCGGCCTGATTTGCGTGATGTTGATATTTTCACCAGAGCTTGATGCTCCAAATTGTATGTTGGCAAAATGAATGTTTGCCTGGCCCGGAACAATTGATGTTGCGACAGGAGTCGTCAACGTGGTAATAGTCATGGCAACTGCCCTAACAGTTTGGGAATTGCCAAGAACATCGCTGTCAGGAGATGCTGTAATAGTGTCGTTTGAAGAAGCTCCTTTTGCAGTTATGGCATGCTCTGGAGTGTCTGTGTCTGCTACTCCTCCGGAAGCAACGGTCAAAGTGTTGCCATTCTCGAAGCCAACTTGAATCGTTCCTGTTGTAATGGCTGTGGCGAGATTACATTTTACAGTGTATTTATGGACTCCCAATGGCACTGTAAATGTGTCTGTAAAGCGGATGAAATCATCTGTTGCTGCACCTGCAGTAGCGGTATCTACCGGTCCTGCAACTACATTGCTGTTTTCATCTACTAATTTACAGGCTGTAACCTGGCCATATGTGACAGATGACAAAACAACAGTGTTTGTAAAGTTAGTAACAATTACGCCTTCTCCTCTGGCTTCTATGTCATATGTTACAAGGGGAACATCTGTTCCGCCTGGAGCCACATAACCTGCTGCTGGAGTTGAAGATGATTTTGTTACGATTAATGAACCGGCTGCTATTATTTGAGAAGTAGCTGTGCCAGCCCATGAGGAAGAGGCAAATCCCACGCCAAAGCCATAAGTTTGGCCTATAGCTGTGACTGTGTAAGAACCTGCATCTTTAACTTTAACTGAAACTGTTCTGGCTGAACCAGAAGCAATGTCTACCTTAACAGACAAATTCTTGCTGTAACCCTTGTCTATAAGCAAAGGTGAGGCCAAGTCAAAAGTAGCTCTTCCTTCTGCGTCAAAGGTTGAAACTGTTGCCAATGATGTATTGTCTGTATCATTGAACAATTCAATTTTGCTGATATCAGTATTGTTGACTGTTCCAACTTTAACTGCAATAACCTGTGTTACTTTTACAGCTTCCGTAGAACCAGCCAATAGGTTCATCTGAAGTACTCTTACTCCAGTGTCGCCTACGTTTGGCGCCAAATCGCTTGATGGGTTGTTCGGACCAGCTGCAATTGTTATAGAACCGATTGTGGTTCCAACAACGCTAACTGCATTACCCGTTGCTGTGCCGGTTGTTGATGTAGCATTAGATGTTACATCTGTTGGCGCGGCAACTCCAAAAGCAATTGTAGCTCCGCTGGTGGCTAGAGAATAAATGTCAATCTTAACTGTTAAAGTTTTGGTTGTGTTTGCTGCAACTGTAATCGGGGTTGTAAGCGTGATTACTGCTTGATTGTTGGAGTTTAATGAGGCTCCGCTTCCTTTTTGGATGGTGCCGTCATAAAGCTTTACCAAGTCAACGTCAGTATTTGCGCTTAATCCTGTTCTAGTTAAAGCAATTCTTGAAATCTGCACATCTCCTGAACCAGCTGTCAAATTAAATTTTGTTACTGTTTGGCCGAATGCTCCTTTTGGCACGTTTGTGCTGGCAGGAGTGTCAAAAGCCAAACCGATTGACAACCCTCCGGCTGACGGTGTTACTACTGGTCCGGGGGTAACAACTCCGCCGCCAAGAGTTGCGTTTAATGCAGCTCTTGTTAATGGACCAACCTGATTCGCAGGTGTCCATCCATGGGCTGTCTGATATTTTTTAACAGCCACTAAGGTCAACTGACCAAAGTAGGATGTTTCACTACCAGGTGAGCCTGCTCCTGTTGTTGCAACTTGTGTTGATGCAGATGTGTTCAAAAGTGCTTGTAAGCATTTTACATCTGAACCTGTCGCGCCAACTGCCAAGTTTCTTGTAAAGGTAATCCCGATACAAGCTGAAGGAATTCCTCCAGTATCACTTGGTTGACCTTGCAAAGTTTGCAATTGGGCCAACAAAGCGTTTATCTGGGCCTGTAATTCTGCGATTGTGACAGCGCCAGCAAAACTAGGAGCAACCATTGCAACCGAAGCTGCGATAGCTGCGGTTACTATAATTGTTTTTCTTATACTCATTTTAGTAATTAGTTTTCTGTTTTAATTATTTTTGTTGATTTATTTCTCGTCGGTCGACCATTATTTCGCTCGCGATTTTACGTAATAATCACGAACAAACGACTCATCCATATTTTATTAAAGATAATTGGCAAAGTACGCATCTTTGCCAAGTCAAAATTCTTGTTGATTTTTAAATTTTTATCGGCTGATAAGCAAGATTTTTTCCAGCGCCGCTGAATAGTCTTCTTTATCATACAGGGCTTTGACTTCGTCTAATTTTTCAATCTGCTCTTCGGTCAAAGTTGCTTTTTCTAAATCTTTAATCTCATTTTCAACCACCGGGGCAAGGGCGTCATTTAAGCTCTTTATTTCTGGAGAATCCGATAAGTCTGCTAAAGTCTGCAACTGTCTTATCTTCTGCACTTCAGCTGCCAATTCCTTTGCTGTGCCGGCGTCTTCAACAAGCTTATTGTCTAAAGTTTTGGCAAGTTCTGAAGCGCTCTTTTTAACCTCATCAATGGCCGATGCTATGTTTGATTTCCTGCCCTCTTTAGCTATCAGCGCCAAGTCGTTTATTCTGTTTCCCAAAGTTGCCATGTTTTGTTTCAACCCGGTTTGGCCGGACAAAGCGGCTTGCGACTGTTCTGTAAGCACCCTTACTGAAAACAGCGCATCTCCCGGCAATGTGTACTGCGCAAAACCCAGCGCTCCTACAATTACAAAAAGAAACGTTGCAAGGGCGTAAGCCAGCCTTCTTGAGAAAGAATTTGAAATTATCAATTTCCAATTTTCAATGAATTTTTCAATTTCCCAATTTACAATTTTCTTTTCAGCAGGTTCGGTAAACAACTGCGATTTAAGCAAATAAGCCCATTCCTTTCTGGGCTTTATTTCATTTAGTCCTTTTATCGCCTCAATGAGTTGTTTTTCTTTCATATTGGCTTTATATAATTATGACGTAAAAACGGCTTATTTGTTACACTTCTTGAATAATCTTTTTGAGCTCTTTTAACCCCCTGTGGAGCATAACCCTTACAGTGCCTTCGGGCTTCTCTAAAATACCGGCTATCTCGGCCACGTTCAAACCATCTAAATAATGCCATATAATTACATCCTGGTAATCTTTTTTTAGGTTCTGCATGGCAGATTTTACAAGCTCAACATCAGAGCTCAATATGGCCTTTTCTTGCAGGTTTGCCCCAGGGTCTTTTATTTCAACAACATATTCAGTGGAAACCATATTTGTCCTACCTTTTTCCCTATAAAAGTCTATTACCGCGTTCCTGGCTATCTGGTATAAAAAAGCGCTTGGATTCTCAATGGAATCGCGGTTTTTTTGAAAAGATTCCCACCCCCTTAAAAACACTTTTGAGGTGATATCTTCGGCTGTTTCTTGGGAATTTACCTTTAAATACACAAACCTATATATTTTATCAATATACTGGTCATAAATCTGACTAAATTGTTCTTTTGGATCAAGCATCTATTAAGGCCTTATTATATTACAAATTTACATTAGAGTCAAGTTATGATAGGACATTTATGTGATTGTTAGGACATTTGAACTGTCCCACCGCTTTTATCTTTATATTCGGATAAAGCATAACATATCCGGTTAAACTCGCCCGATCTGGTTATTCTGCCCGTTTTTAACAATTCATCTAAATCGCGCCTTATTGTTCTCTTTGTGATATCCGGCAAAATTTTTATAATATCTGAAACCTGAACTTTGCCTTTTTCCTGCAGTAATCCTAAAATCCTGCTTTGGCGGGCTGAAAGGGTATTGGCATCATTTGGCTTTAAACTAGCTATTTGAATTAATCTCGTTGAAAGCCCTAATTTATTTTTTATCTCTTCATATTCCTGAAAAATAATCAGGAAATTGACGTTTTCTATCCACCCCTTCAGCTTGGCAACCTTTAAATAAGATAAGAGAACTTCAATATCGTCTAAAAGCTCGCTTTGAACTTTCTCTTTTTGCATTGACGCCCAGCCTTGGGTTCCATAAACCAGCGCAAGCTTTTCCAATATCATCAGGGCCTTGTCTTTTGCCCTGTTTTTCAGCGGCTCTCCATCTGGAAAAAATTCTAAAATATTATAAACCGCGCTGGTTAGTTTTATAAATCGCTCTTGCATAAATTATTCAGAATTTATCCCTAAATTTAACAAGAAACAAACTAAAAGTCAAAGTGCTTTTTGCCTTTTAACATTCTTTTTATTTTACCACAACAACTTTAAAATATCACCTGTGGATAAGTACATATATAATACGGATAAACAATAAAAAAGCCCGGAAAAACCTCTATTGTTTTTCCGGGTCTGTTGGGTGACTGCTCCTGTTGCTGGTTGCAGCTATATGGGCAAAGCCACGGGCGCGCCGGACTTGGCGCATTGTATGGCGGCTGCAAGAAACTGCATATGTTTGACGCCGTCGTTGATGCCGGCATAAAGAGCGCCCGCATGCGTTTCGTAATCTTCGCCGTTTTCCAGCCAGTTGCGCACATCGGCCTCAAAGCAACGGTGGATGCGGGCGAACGCGTCGTGAAACCCTTCGGTGTGGTCGGCAGGCGCTTTTCCCTGCTCTTCCAAAAGGCATGCAGGCAGTTCGCGCAAAAAGCCGTCGTTCGGCTTCACCTTGCCGCGCTTGTAGACGAGGTCCGGCATATCGTTTCGCCGGATCACAAGCTTCTCACAGTCTGGCTGCGACCAGGACAACGAGCCCAAAGTGCCACTCACTTCGGCAATGAAATTGTTGTCGTGGCCGGTCATGACCTGCGAAGCGCAAATGAGCGCCTCGGCGCCGTTCTCCATCTGGCAGACAGTGGTAAAGTTGTCGTCCAGTTTGCGGCCTTGCACAAAGCTGGTAAGCCGGGCGTACAAGACTTTGACCACTTCCATGTCGGTAAGAAACCTGGCCTGCATGAAGGCGTGCGTTCCGATGTCGCCTCCGCAGCCGCTTCCTCCTGCCCGCTTCGGGTCAACCCGCCATTCGGCCTGCTGAACGCCCATGTCTTCAGTGCGATTAGCAAGCCAACCCTGCTGGTATTGAACGTTCACCCGACGCACTTCGCCGAGAAGCCCGCTCACCACGATCCACCGGCCCAGCCAACTGCTCCAGTGGTCGATGTAGGTGTGGGCGACCCCAAATGGAATTCCGGAGGCGTTCACCTTTGAGGCCAGCGTGCCGGCCTCGGCACAGGTCATGGTCACCGGCTTCTCACAAAGAACCGGAAAACCGGCCTCCAGGCAGGCCATCGCCTGCTCGAAGTGGCAGAAGTTAGGCGTGACGATGAGGACGTAGTCCATCCGCTTGCCGACGGGCTTCTTCAGTTCCTCGGCGATCATGGTCTTGTAGTCTGGATAGCCGGTGATCGGATACGGCCAGCTATCGGCGTACTCCATGGCCTTCACGGGATCTTCGTGAAGCGCGCCGCAAGTGATGCGCCGCGTGCCATCAAAGTGAACAGCGCGGTTGTGTTGATTCACGATGAAGGCCTTCCCTCCGCCGCCAATCAAACCAACATTCAAAGGTCTTTGACTCATGATTAATACCTTTCCAAAACATAGGTACGTGCACCCAGACAAAAAATCGAAACCATTCCGAAGCTTGTCAAGGTGCAAAAGATAAAATTATTCTAATTTAAATTACAAAAAATGTCAATCTTAAAAATTTTGTATAAAAAATGCCCGAAGAGTTTTACACTCCCCGGGCCGTGCGTTTTGGCTTGCGTTCTGCAAAACGCCTGACTCGTTGCTACTTCTCGGCGCCCATGCCTTTTTCAAACGACCCGCCTGCCACCTCAAAGCAGAGGTTGTCGCGGACATACTGGATGCCGCGGTGGCTGATGTCGTCGAGATTCTCGTACGCGCCTTCGGCTTCCACTACTAATGGAGCCGTGGCGGTGTCAGGTAACTTCATGGCCTTGAGATAGTTATCCCGGTAGCCGATGCGAATCATTTGCTCGGTGTACCGCACCAAGTTGATGTCGCCCTGCTCAAGTGCCGTAAACTGCACTGGCCGTTTTTTCCAGTCAGGCTCCATGCAACGCACGGGAAGGCCCGGCCGGATGTGGTGGTTCTTGACGTGGCATCCGTAGACGCGGTGGCCAACCTTGTCAAACCGGTCCTGCCAGCTTTCGCCTTCCCAACAGTGCGATGGGTCGGCGTTGACGCCCATGATGCCAAGCCCCTGCTGCGAAGATTCCACCAAAGTCAAGAAGTCGTCGGCGCACATGGCCGCAGTGCCAGGGTGGATTTCGTGCGCCAACACGATGTCATTGCTATCGGCCAAGCCATGAATCGCGTCGTACTGTTTCACGAACCGGTCGATGCCTTCCTTGACGAGGTCGTAGTCGGGGCCCTGGAAAAATCCCCAGGGGTAGCCAGTGGCAACCTCCCATCCGAACGAGACGCCGTAGAACATCGGCACAACGCCGACATTCAGCTCGTTCATCAGGTCGAAAAAGTTCAAGCAGTAGGTTCGCGCCCACTCCTCGATTTTGTCGGGCGATAGCGCCGCCACTTCCTTAGGAATGAATGGCCGGATGGTCTTGCTGCCGGTCCAGGCAGTGCCAACGATCCAGGTCAAGCAATGCAGGCTGACGCCGTCCAGTTTGAGCTGGGCGTCAGCGAACTTCTGCTTGATGTAAGCAGCCGGAAAAAACGGTTTGCCGGGGAGCATGCCAGCATTTTGTAGCATGTAGCAAGATGGCTGGCAGCCTTCCGCGCCCGCTTCCTTAGCGAACTTCAGAAACCCGTCCAGGCCCTTGTCTCCATGCTGCGCTCCCTCAACACTCGGGTGAAACAATTTCATCGTAAATCCTCCAGAATATAAAGCTCCTTGCGTGTTCCCGCCACTATGGCGAGAGAAAAACAGCAAAGTTTGCTTCCAAGAAATGTACAAACGTATTATAGAGTATACTTTAAATTGAAAATTTGTCAATTCTTTGGCGTCGGCGTATCAGAGATTATAAAATCAACAGAGTTATTTTCTGTATCTATACCGCTTGTTCTTGTTATGCTTTGTCCCTTGCAAGGATTAGGGGCCGGAGCAATTTCAAAATCCTGCGCAGCCCCCCAGCCGACTTCGTCAGAAACATCATGGTTTGGCTTTTTCAAAACTAGTGTACTTCCGCCATCGATGTTAAAATCGCCAAGGGTGTAACCGGTAAAAATATCAGCTGTTACAAAAATTGAATCTTGCCGTGCGATTAGTATAAAATCATTTGCTTTTATATTTTTCCCAGCAAACAAGGTGCTCGGGGCAAAACTTGAATATTCGGAACCCGCTTTCGTTTTTCTTTGTATATACCACCCAGCCAAATCGATATCAACACTGTTAGGATTAAAGAGTTCAACAAATTCTTCTTTTTCATCATTCAACCCAGCAGTCTGAATCTCGTTTATTAAAATATTTTTAGTAATTACTGGGGGCACAGAAACCATTGTTGTTGCCGGAGGCTCGGGCAAAAAATCTGATTCATTGCCCGCAACATCTTTTGCCTTTGCTTGAAAATAATAAGTTTTTCCATCTTCGCCCGGGAAATCTCTGGTTAAGTCAGCGGATACAGGGTTTTCGCTAACTTCTGCAGGCGAATCTTCCTGCCAATCTGCTCCATCCTGTTTGAAACGAAAAACATAAACCGCCACTCCGGATGGCGTTGCAACAGCGTCAAGAGGGTCTGTAATTTTAAAGTCAATTGAAAAAGCAAGGCTGGTTTGAATTGCAGCAAAACTAAACTCTACAACCGGCGGAGTTGCATCTGTCGGCGCTATCACAGGTTCTGGCAATGGTTCTTCGTATCTTATATTTTCTTCTTTGGGCGTGGGCGTATTCAATTCAAAGTCGGCTGAATTATTATCTGTGTCTTGCTCTTCCGGATTTCTTCCCAAACTTCTCCCGGATTCAAAATTTTGAGCCGCCGCAGATTCAAAATCCTGCGCCTGACCCCACCCCAACGTATCTGAAATTTCCCTGTTTGGATTTTTAAACGCCAATGAATTATCATCGCTTAAGGTAATATCCAATAAAATACTGGAATTCGGAATCTCTCTTGAAATTAAAAAATAACTTTTGGCTGAAATTACTTTGCCCGAAAAATCGGTTTTGGTTATAAAACTTTGATAATCATCGCCTGTAGCTGTTTTTCTCTGCAAATACCAGCCGGTTAAATCAATCGGAGAATCGTTGGGGTTGTAAAGTTCTACAAACCTCTGTTTAACGGGCAAAATCTGCACTTCTGAAATTAAAATTTTTGGATAAACCGGCTTTTCGGCTGCTCCCCCATTATGAACCGATTTGGGCGGACTCGGTTCTTCTAAATTGTCCGGCGGCGGTTCTTCGGGCTCGGTTTTTTCTTCTTTTTTATCCTCGTCGGTTTTTTCCTGTTCAACATTTTCCTCGGCTGGTTCTGGATTTTCAATTTGTTCTAAGGGGGCTGGAAATAAATCTGCAATTTGCCGAGAAATTATATCAAGCTTTTCTTGAATGTCGTCTAATTGATTTTGAAATTCTTGCGGTGTCAAAGGCGCAGAGGCCAAATTTTCCTCTGCTTCTGGCATCTCTTCTGGCTCAGTTTTGGCAAAACCAGAAGTTAAAGATGCGCGAAACAACTGCGGCTGCAAAATTTTAAAGTCAAAATTGCCGGCAAAAGCAATTATAAACAGCAAAACAATTGCAGAAAAAACAAA